>JAZUOI010000044.1:0-11590 GCA_045604585.1 Lawsonibacter sp.
GGGTATCCCGGGAGTTGTAGATTGGCTGCTGCATGAAATACTCCTCCGAATAAGGGTAGGGCGGGGGCTTGCCCCCGCCGATACGTCCGGGTTTGCGGGGGGGGACAAGCCCCCGCCCCACCGGGTTTTAGTGGTATTTATAGGTGCCGCCGCCGATAAATTCCCGCAGCAGCGCGTCCCCCGCCACCAGCGCGGGGTCGATGGGCTCAAAGTGGTCAAAGGCGGCCACCAGCTCCATCATCTCCTCATAGCGCTCATTGCCCTCGGGCACGCTTTTGAGGATGGGGGCGGCGAAGTTGCGCATGACGGACACCTCATAGGGCAAAGAGGAGTCAAACATAATATCCGCCCGGTTTTTGAAGGGAGAAATATACAGCTTCTCTCCCCGGCGCACGTTGGCCCACATATCCAGCGTCTGTGCCACGTCAGTGCCCCGGAACTGGTAGTCCCGTACGGCACGGCGGGTCAGCCGCATCCACGTGCCCTTGAAGCGCAGCACCGCGCCCTCGTTCACGTTGGAACGGGCGGATATGTAAAGCTTGGTGGCCTCGGGATGCCGACCGGCAATGTCATCGTTCAGGGCGTGGATGCCCTCAAAAATGGCGATCTCGTTTTTGCCCAACCGCAGGGGGATGCCGGCGGCATCGTTTCGCATCTGGCGGGCAAACTCAAATTTAGGAATGAGGATCTCCTCCCCGGCGGACAGGGCGGTAAAATGGGCATCCAAAAGATCCATATCCAGACACAGAGGGGACTCGTAGTCCAGCTCCCCGTCCGGAGTGCGGGGCGCGGTGCGCCGGTCGATGGTTTTGAAGTAGTTGTCCATAGCCACGGCGTGGGAATTGACCCCCCTCCGGCGCAGCTCCTCGGCGATCTTCAGCGCCGTGGTGGTCTTGCCCGAACCGGACGGGCCGGACAGCAGCACGATGGGGCTGTGCTCCAGATTGGACAGGATGCGATCTGCGGCCAGGGACACCCGCTGGGTGTATGCCTGATCGCACTCGGCCAGAAACTCCGTTACATCCGTTCGGATGCGCTTGTTGATCTCCTGCAGCTGATATGCCATGGGACTCCCTCCTTTGTCAGTGCGTCCACAGGGTGCGCTTCTGCTCCAGAATATGGGGCAGCTGCTCCATATATTCGTGGGGGAACTTGGGGTTAGCCTCCCGGCGGATGGTGCCGTTTTCCCGGTCCACCAGCTTGGTCACGCCACCCGCGCCCAGAGACAGGACGCTGTGCAGCTCCTCCATCATGCAGATGTTATACATATTCTCCTTGCCCGGCTTGGCCCAGCCCACATTTTCCAGACTGCCCGACATGTACTTTTGTCGGTACAGGTAGTAAGGACGATAGCCCGCCCCACGCAAAGCGGCGGCGCTGTATTCCAGCATCCGGGTCACTTCCTCACCGGAGGGAATGACCCCTCCCTCCTCCATGAGGCGGGAGCCCTTTTTCAAGGCAAGGGTATGGACAGTAACGTTCTCCGGCTCCATGGCCAGCACCCCGTCCAGAGAACGGCGGAAGCCGTCGTAGCTGTCCCGGGGCAGGCCGGCGATGAGATCCATATTGATACAGTCAAAGCCCACCGCCCGGGCAAGGGCGTTGGCCGCAAGGATGTCGCCGGCGGTGTGCTTGCGGCCGATGGCCTCCAACACGGGATCCTCCAGGGTCTGGGGATTGATGGAGATGCGCTCCACCCCATGCTGTTTCAGCACCAGCAGCTTGTCCCGGTCAATGGTGTCGGGACGACCGGCCTCCACGGTAATTTCCGTGCACCGGGACAGGGGCAGGCAGCGCTCCATCTGTCCCAGCAGCGCATCCATCTGTTCGGCGCTCAGCGTGGTGGGCGTGCCGCCCCCCACATAGACGGTGCGGATGTGCTTGCCCGCCAAGCGCAGCCCCTCGCCCGCCTGCTCCACTTCCTGCAAAAGCCCGTCCAGATAGGGCGGGATCAGCTTCAGGCTGCGGCCGGCATCGGCGCTGATGAAAGAACAGTAAGCGCACCGGGTGGGACAAAAGGGGATACCCACGTACAGGGACACCTCGTCCCTCTGCAGGGATCGATCCACCGCAAGGCTTGCCCGGGCGCAGTCCATGGCCAGTTCCGCCTTGTCCGGGGACACAAAGTACTCCTTTTCCAACCGGGCACGGGCCTGCCCTTCGCTTCCCCCGGCCAGCATAACCTTGGTGGGGATCTTCACCGGACGCACCCCGGTCAGCGCCCCCCAGGGAGGGCGCACACCCAGCGCCTGGGTCGCCACCCGGTAAAAGGCCAGCTTGAGCAGCTGCTGACACACCCGGTCACGGGTCACCTCGTCCGTCAGAGAAGCAGTCCTTCCCCGCCGGCTGGCGGTATAACGCACGCCGTTCCACCGCAGATGGGCAGCGGCGGTGACCCATTGCGCCCCCACAGACAGGGACAGGGTCAGCCCATCCTCCTCTCCCAGGGGGTGACCGGGATACTCCGGCCGCTGGTCAGGGAACAGGGTGAGCAGCATCTGCTCGGCGGCGTATTTATAGTCATGCCCTTTGAAATACAGTTTCATGCGCTCACGCCCGGCTCATGGCCATTTTCATATAGTAATTGGTCTGCCGCTCCCGCTCCAGCGTGGAGGACACGTCGTGGCCGGGCAGCACGCGGAAATCCCCCTCCAACTGCCCAAGGCGTTTGAGGGAGGCCAGCATCTGGTCGGGGCTGCCGCCCCGCAGGTCGGTGCGCCCGCAGGAACCGGCAAACAAGGTGTCCCCGGTAAAGAGCACATCACCCACCCGGAGCACCACGCTGCCCAGAGAGTGACCGGGGGTGTTCATCACCTCAATGGTCAGCCCACCCAGCGACAGGGTATCCCCCTCGTCGTAGAGCAGCAGATCGTCCACCTGGGATGCCAGAGGGAACAGCCGGCCGCCCGCCCCGTGGGAGTCGGCCTGATGGATATAGATTTCCGCCTTGGGCAGCGCCTCGTGCAGCTGGGGCACGGCGGTGGTGTGGTCGTAGTGGCCGTGGGTGAGCAGAATGTACTTCACCTGCAGCCCCTCCGCCTGCACCTGCGCCAGAATGCGTTCGGCCTCGTCGCCGGGGTCGATGATGGCACACAGCTTGCTGGCCTCGTCGGCCAAAATATAACAGTTGGTTCCCAACTCACCTACAGGCAACACATGGATCTTCATAGATGCACCCCACTATCTCATATCTCGTAAAGTATGGTGACCGGGCCGTCGTTGACGCTGGCCACCTGCATGTCCGCGCCGAACTGTCCATGCTCTACCCGGAAGCCCCGCTCCCGGCACCGCTGCATAAAGCGCTCATACAGAGGGATGGCCACGTCCGGTTTTGCCGCCCCGGAAAAGCCCGGACGGCGGCTGGAGGTGTCGGCGTACAGGGTGAACTGGGACACCACCAGCAGCGCGCCCCCCACCTGCTCCAAATTCAAATTCATCTTGCCGTTTTCATCCTCAAAAACCCGCAGATTGCAGATCTTCTCCGCCAGCTTGTCGCACACGGCCTGCGTGTCCTCCGGGCCCACGCCCAGCAGAACAAGGAACCCTTGGTCGATGGCACCCTCCACCACACCGTCAACGGCGACGGAAGCAGAGGAAACCCGGGTCACAACAGCGCGCATATATACACCTTCTTCTCTCAGTTTCCGGTGGCACGGTTGACCTGATACACCCCGGGGATCTGATGCAGGCGGTTAATGACACTGCTCAGCTCCTCCCGGTTTTTCACTTCCAGCACCACGCTGATCAGCGCGCCGCCGTCGGCGGTGGTGCGTGCGGTGAGCAGGGTCACCTTCACCTTGGCGGTGGACAGCGCCATGGTCACGTCCAGCGCCAGACCATCCCGGTCCTTGGCCAACAGCTCCAGCGCCGTCTGATAAGCGGGCAGGTTTTCCTCCAGCCACGCCACACGCACCCAGCGATCCGCCTCCTCCGGCTTGCGCTTATCCGGGTCGGCGTTGGGGCAGTCCAGCCGGTGGACGGACACCCCGTAGCCCCGGGTGATAAAGCCCACCACCGGATCGCCGGGGACGGGGGTGCAGCACTTGGCAAACTTGACGGTGCAGTTGCCCAGCCCCTCCACAATGATGCCCGAGTCCGAATGCTTGTTGGAGCCGCGCAGGTTCTGCACCGACACGGTCTGTCCCACGCCGGGGATGATCAGACTGTCGGCGGTGGTTTTGCCCGCCTGGTTCATCTTGGCCTCGTTCAGCCGGCCAAGGCGCAGCAATTCGTCCTTGATGCGGGCCACCGTCTTGGCGGCGGTGGTTCCTCCGTAGCCAATGGCCGCGCACAGCTCATCCAGTGTGCCAAATCGCACCTTGCGCAGAATAAACGGCAGCACGTCGTCCGTGGTAATGGTGGCCATGGTGATTTTGGCGTGCTTGAGCTCATTTTCCAGCGCCGCGCGACCCTGGGCAATATTCTCCTCCCGACGTTCCTTTTTAAACCACTGGCGGATCTTGTTGCGGGCTTCGTTGGATTTGCACAGAGCCAGCCAGTCCCGGCTGGGTCCCTTGGCGGATTTGGAGGTGAGCACCTCCACGATATCGCCGTTGGACAGCTTGTGGTCATAGGGCACCATGCGTCCGTTGACCTTGGCACCCACCATGCTGTTGCCCACGGCGGAGTGGACGGAATAGGCAAAGTCGATAGGGGTGGCGCCGGAGGGCAAGCTCTTCACATCTCCCTTGGGGGAGAACACAAACACCTCGTCGGAGAACATATCCACCTTCATGGTGCTCAGGAACTCCTCCGCATCGGTGTCCTGCTGGCTTTCCAGCAGCTTGCGCACCCACTCAAAGTCCTGCTCGCTGCCCAGCTGGCGGTTGGCCATGCCCTGTTTATACTTCCAGTGGGCGGCCACGCCGTACTCAGCCGTGTGGTGCATCTCCCAGGTGCGGGTCTGCACCTCAAAGGGGATGCCCTCGCCGCCGATGACGGTGGTGTGCAGGGACTGGTACAGGTTGGGCTTGGGCGTGCCGATATAGTCCTTGAACCGACCCAGCACGGGCTTGAACATATCGTGGATGCAGCCCAGCACGTTATAGCACTCGGAGATATCGTCCACGATGACCCGGAAGGCGTACAGGTCAAAGATCTCGTCCAGGGTCTTGCGCTGGGCGTACATCTTGCGGTAAATGGAGTATACGTGCTTCACCCGCCCGTACACCTTGCAGCGGATCCCCTCCTGCTCCATGCGCTGGGTAATGCGCCGCTCAATGGTGCCCTTGAATTCTTCATGCAGGGCGGTGCGGGCGGCCAGCTCGTCCTGGATCTCCTTGTAGCCAATAGGATCCAGGTAACGCAGGGACGTATCCTCCAGCTCCCACTTGAGCTTCTGCATACCGAGCCGGTGGGCGATGGGAGCGTAGATCTCCATGGTCTCCAGGGACTTTTCCCGCTGTTTCCTGGCCGACTGGTACTCCATGGTACGCATATTGTGCAGCCGGTCGCAGATTTTGATCAGGATGACCCGGATGTCCTGAGCCATCGCCATGAACATCTTGCGCAGATTCTCCATCTGCTCCTCTTCCTTGGACACGTACTGCATCTTGGGCAGCTTGGTAACGCCCTCCACCAGCACCGCCACCGGCTCGCCGAATTTTTTGGCGATCTCCTCGTGGGTGGCCACCGTGTCCTCAATGCAGTCGTGGAGCAGGGCGGCGATCACGCTGTCCGTGTCCAGCTCCAGATCGGCCACGATCTCTGCCACCGCAAGGGGGTGGATGATATAGGGCTCCCCGCTTTTGCGCAGCTGGCCGTTATGGCAGGCGTCGGCAAAGGAAAAGGCAGTATACAGCCGCTGGGCGTCCAGATTGGGGGTATAGGCACGCACCCGGTCTTCCAGGGCTTGATATTTCTCTAAAATCGGATCCATACGATCACCTCGAGAGCGATAAGAATGCGGTTTCTCTCACAGGGGCAGCTGCCCCTGTTGGCGCAGGCGGAGCATAAGGGGCGATGCCTCCAGATCCACCTTGCCCTGCACGCTCAGCAGGGTCACCTGGGGTCGGCCAGAGGAGCCGTCCAACCGGAGCAGCCCCCGCTCACACATCACATCCAGGCACACCTGCAAATGCAGCGTCTGCTCCGGGCAGCCCAGCACCTGAGCCAGCTGCACCGGGACGACCTCCACTGGGGCGTGCTCCGCCCCGCTTTGCTTCAGCCAGCGCCACAGGCAGGCAAACTCCTCCCGCCGGGGCAATAGGCTGCGCGCCTCCTCCACCGTCAGGTTATCCTGCCGGCGGTATTTTTCCATCAGCTCCCGCTCCATACGGGTGCGGCTGGGTGTCGGGCGCAGATCCACCACGTGCAGCTGCACGGTGCGGCTTCCCCGGTACTCATTGATCTGGGGATAGAATGCCACATCCACCCGGCTGCCCGCCTCGGGCAGGGTATCCCCAGCGGAGAAAAAGATAGCATCCAGAGTCATGCCCCGTTTGGACAGCTTCAGCTTCAGATGCCGCCCAGCGCCCACCAGGGAGCGAGCCATGACCTGCGCACCCGTCAGGCAGAATACCGGCCGGGGATTTCCCGTTCCGTAAGGTTCCAGCCGATCCAGCAGCTGAACCCCCTGCAGATCCAGCACCCCCGGTTCCTCCAGCTGTACGTCCACGTCCAGCTCCGGCTCCCGGATCTGATCGGCCTGTGCCGCCACAAGCGTGCGGATGCGCTGCGCCAGCGCCAACACCGTCTCCTCCCGCACGGTAAATCCGGCCGCCAGCTCATGTCCGCCGAAGGCCTCCAGCAGATCCTCACAGCCCTCCAGCAAATCAAACAGATTGATGCCGCCGTAACTGCGGCAGGAGCCCTTTCCCATGCCGCCGGACAGGCAGATCATAAAGGCGGGACAGCCGTGCTGCTCGGCCAGTCGGGAGGCCACAATGCCCACCACCCCCTGATGCCACTGGGGATCCGCCAGCACGATGGCGTTTTTCTGGGGCACGTCGGCCAGCATCTTCTCGCACTGGGCAAAAATATCCGCCTCCACGCTCTGCCGCTCCTTGTTGAGCCGGCACAGCTCCTGAGCCAGTTCCCGAGCACGGGCAGTATCCCGGGTGAGAAGCAGCTCCACCGCCGTTCCTGCCTGCCCCATGCGCCCGGCAGCATTGATCCGGGGGGCAAGGGCGTAGCCAATGGACACGGAATTGAGGGGACGGTTGTCCAGCCCCGCCTCCTGCACCAGCATGGCAAGTCCCACCCGTCCGGAACGGGCAAGGGTGCCCAGTCCCTTTTGTACGATGGTGCGGTTCTCCCCCACCATGGGCATCACGTCGGCCACCGTTCCAATGGCGGCCAGATCACAAAACGCGTCCAGCACCTCGTCCGCCCGCTCCGCCCCGGCCAGCGCCATGGCCAGCTTCAGCGCCACACCCACACCGGCCAGCCCCTTGAAGGGGTAGGGACAGTCAGAGCGGCGGGGGTCGACCACCGCGGCGGCGGCGGGCAGTTCGTCCTTACATTCATGGTGGTCGGTGACCACCACGTCCACCCCCAGGGAGCGGGCATATTCCACCTCTTCCACGGCGGTAATGCCGCAGTCCACGGTAATGATCAAGGTCACGCCCCGGTCGGCCAGGGCACACACTGCCTCCCGGTTCAGGCCGTAGCCCTCCTCCAGCCGGTCGGGGATGTAGGAGATCACACTCCCCCCCTGCCCGGAAAGAAACTCCGTCAGCAGACAGGTGGCGGTAATGCCGTCCACGTCGTAGTCTCCGTATACGGCCATGGTTTCGTCCCGCTCCAGCGCAAGGCGTACCCGCTGTGCCGCCCGATCCAGATCCTTCATCTGCTCCGGCGCATGCAGCGACACGCCCTCGGCGGACAGAAAATCCTTCGCCTGTTCCAGGCTGCACAGACCCCGGGCGGCCAGCACGGCGGCCACCAGAGGGTGCACGCCCTCCCGCTCCAGCGCCTGCTGTCCCTCATGGGCTGCGGGGGCGATATTCCAGTTTTTGTAACGCACGGCCGCACCCCTCCTTTCCGGGTTGTATCCACAAAAGGATACAAGGCGGCAATAATACTCTTTATTGTATCACAGCTGATGTTGCAATTCAAGAAAAAGCCGCCGCCCCGGCGAAATATTCCCCCTGCGTTCCTCCTTGCCCTGCCCCCCGTCCTTGTGGTACAATACCCCTGGTACAAACCACCGAAAAAGGACGAAGAATGTATGACACGTTACAACGCCGGACAATTTGATATCGCCGTCATCGGTGCCGGTCACGCGGGCATTGAGGCCGCTTTGGCTGCCGCCCGGCTGGGCATGGCCACGGTATGCTTCACCGTCAATCTGGACGCGGTGGGCAACATGCCCTGCAACCCCGCCATTGGCGGCACGGGCAAAGGCCATCTGGTGCGGGAGCTGGACGCGCTGGGCGGCGAAATGGGAAAGGCCGCGGACAAGGCCTGTATCCAGTACCGAATGCTCAACCGGGGCAAGGGCCCGGCGGTGTGGTCCCTGCGGGCTCAGGCCGATCGGCGGGAATACCAAAAGGTGATGAAGCACACCCTGGAACAGCAGGAAAACCTGTGGGTCAAGCAGGCGGAGGTGGTGGAAATTCTCACCACCCACGGCCGGGTGTCCGGCGTGGTCACCCACACAGGAGCCACCTACGCCGTGGGCGCGGTGGTCATCGCCTCGGGCACCCATCTGGGCGGACGCACGATTGTGGGTGAGTGCGTGCGGGACTCCGGCCCGGACGGGCTGGCCGCCGCCCTGCCCCTGACCGACTGTCTCAAGGCTTTGGGTCTTCCCATGCGCCGGTTCAAAACAGGCACGCCCCCCCGGGTCAACGCCCGAAGTGTGGACTTTTCCAAGCTGGAGGTGCAGCCGGGAGACGAGGATGCGCTGCCCTTCTCCTTTTCCACCCAACAGCCCCCGGAAAACCGGGCGGTGTGCTGGCTGACCGCCACCACCCCCGCTACTCATGCTGTCATCCGGGAAAATCTCCACCGCTCTCCCCTGTTCTCCGGGGTCATCGAGGGGGTAGGCCCCCGGTACTGCCCCTCCATCGAGGACAAGGTGGTGCGCTTTGCCGATAAGGAGCGCCACCTGCTGTTCATCGAGCCCATGGGTCTGGACACCCAGGAGCTGTATATTCAGGGCTTCTCCTCCTCCCTGCCCGAGGAAGTGCAGGTACAGATGCTCCACACCATCCCCGGTCTGGAACAGGCGGAGATGACCCGCTGCGCCTACGCCATCGAGTACGACTGCGTGGATCCCACGGCGCTGTATCCCACCCTGGAAAGCAAAACCGTCCCCGGCCTGTACGGCGCGGGACAGTTCAACGGCTCCTCCGGTTATGAGGAGGCGGCGGTGCAGGGCTTCGTGGCCGGGGTGAACGCCGCGCGCAAATTGCAGGGAAAAGATCCCTTCGTCATCCACCGGGATCAGGGCTACATCGGCGTGCTCATTGACGATCTGGTGACCAAGGGCACCAACGAGCCGTACCGCATGATGACCTCCCGCACGGAATACCGCCTGCTCCACCGGCAGGACAACGCCGACCGGCGGCTGTCCGCTCTGGGGCACGAGTTGGGTCTGGTCAGTGACGAACAGCAGGCCGCCGTGAAAGAAAAATACGCCGCCGTCACCCGGGAGCAGGGGCGGCTGGAGCACACGGGGGTCGCCCCGTCACAGGAGCTATCCGCATTCCTTTCCCAACGGAGGGAGAGTGACGCCCCCAGCGGTGCCCGACTTGCCGACCTGCTGCGCCGCCCCACTATCACCTACGCCGACCTCGCTCCCTTTGACCCCGACCGTCCCGACCTGCCCGCCGCCGTCACCGAGGCGGTGGAGATCGACACCAAATATCAGGGCTACATCGACCGCCAGCTGCGGCAGGTGGCCGAGATGAAAAAGCTGGAGAGCCGCCCCCTGCCCCCGGACGCGGATTACCTGTCCATCGCCGGCCTGCGGCTGGAGGCGCGGCAGAAGCTGGACAAGGTGCGCCCCCTGGATCTGGGGCAGGCCAGCCGCATCTCCGGGGTGTCCCCGGCGGACATCAGCGTGCTTATGGTATGGCTGAGCCAGCGGGAGCGGTGATTTCTTCCCGCAGGGATTGCGTTTTTGAAAAAATGGCAGTATAATATCGTGTTGCTTTTCATAATAAGGTCGTGTTTTCTATAAGAAACGAAAAATTGAGAAACGTTGCCATTATCGCCACGTCGACCTCGTCGGTGCCGGCTGCGTATCCCTCGCCTGTGCCTGACGGCAAAGGCTCGCTCACTTCGCAGCACCTCCTCTCCCCAGACCGTCGCGGCGCGACGCTCCGGGGAACCCCGTTTTTGCTTTTATATTCGCGCCATTCGGCGCGCCCCACCTTGTGGGGCCCCGGTGGTCTTGCCATACGAAGGAGTTGTATCCCTTATGAGAAATGAAAAACTGAGAAACGTCGCCATCATCGCCCACGTCGACCACGGCAAGACCACCCTGGTGGATGGGCTTCTGAAGCAGTCGGGCGTGTACCGGGACAATCAGGCGGTGGAAGAGCGCGTCATGGACTCCAACGATCTGGAGCGCGAGCGCGGCATCACCATCACCGCCAAGAACACCGCTGTGCAGTACGGCGATGTGAAGATCAACATCGTGGACACCCCCGGCCACGCCGACTTCGGCGGCGAGGTAGAGCGTATCCTCAAGATGGTCAACGGCGTTATCCTGCTGGTGGACGCCGCCGAGGGTCCCATGCCCCAGACCCGGTTCGTCCTGTCGAAGGCGCTGGAGGTGGGTCACAAGGTCATCGTGGTGGTCAACAAGATCGACCGCCCCGACCAACGCATCCACGAGGTCATGGACGAAGTGCTGGAGCTACTGCTGGATCTCAATGCCACCGACGAGCAGTTCGAGTCCCCCACCCTGTTCTGCTCCGGCCGACAGGGCACGGCCTCCTATTCTCCCGACGTGCCCGGCACCGCCCTCAAGCCCCTGTTTGACACCATCGTGGACTATATCCCCGCCCCCGAGGCGGACGCGGACGCCCCCTTCCAGATGCTGGTGTCCGCCATCGACTACAACGACTTTGTGGGTCGCATCGCCATCGGCCGCATTGAGCGGGGCACGGTGAAGCAGAATCAGGAGATCGCCGTGTGCAACTTCCACCAGAGCGATGAAGCCCCCAAGAAGGCCAAGGCCACCGCCCTCTACCAATACGACGGCCTTGCCAAAGTCCCCGTGACCGAGGCCACCGCCGGCAACATCATCGCCATGTCCGGCATCGGCGAGATCACCAGCGGCGACACCATCTGCGTGCCCACCAACGTGGAGCCCATGGAGTTCGTCCAGATCTCCGCCCCTACCATCGAAATGACCTTCTCCGTCAACGACTCCCCCTTCGCCGGACGGGAGGGCAAATTCGTCACCTCCCGCCAGCTGCGGGAGCGCCTGTACCGGGAAACCATGAAGGACGTGTCCCTGCGGGTGTCTGACACGGACAACACCGAGGCATTCAACGTGGCCGGAAGAGGCGAGATGTCCCTGTCCATCCTCATTGAAACCATGCGCAGAGAGGGCTATGAGCTGCAAGTCTCTCCCCCCCGCGTGCTGTATAAGGAAATTGACGGTGTCCAGTGCGAGCCCATTGAGCGGCTG
>JAZUOI010000045.1:0-12007 GCA_045604585.1 Lawsonibacter sp.
TTGGCATCATCCTTGTTGGCTATTTCTTTAATGCAATTCAATACATCATTATTTAACGGAGGTATCATTATGGCACTGTTCAATTTTGGAAAAAAGAAAGAAGAAAAGAAAGCTCCCACTTGCTGCTGTGGCAGCACTGAAACCAAGGTGGAAGAAACTCCTTCCTGTTGCTGTGGTTCTGCACCCGAGGCAGAAGCGGCCACTTCTTGCTGCTGCGGTAAGCCTGTTGAGGGTATCTGCTGCATCAAGGTTCTGGGCGCAGGCTGTAAGTCCTGCCACGAGCAGTATGAGTATGCGAAGAAGGCTGTCAGCAATCTTGGCCTTGGTATCGAGGTGGAGTATATCACCGATATGGAAAAGGTCATGGATTATGGTGTAATGTCCATGCCTGCCATCGTGGTCAACGATAAGGTGGTTGCCTTTGGCAAGGTGTTGAAAACTGCGGAGGTTGAGAAACTGCTGAAATGAAGAAAGTAGCTTTTATCTGCGTCCATAATTCCTGCCGCAGCCAGATTGCAGAAGCATTGGGAAAGAAGTTGGCATCCGATGTGTTTGAAAGCTACTCTGCCGGTACGGAAACAAAGCCCCGGATCAACCAGGATGCAGTCCGATTGATGAAGCAGGTGCATGGCATCGACATGGAAGCAACCCAATACAGTAAGCTGCTGTCCGACATTCCAGAGGTTGATGTGGTCATCACCATGGGATGTAATGTACAGTGTCCGTTCCTGCCCTGTTCCCATCAGGAAGATTGGGGATTAGAAGATCCCACTGGAAAGAGTGACAAGGCTTTCTTGGGGATTATTAATCAAATAGAGCAGAAAATACATGATTTGAAAACGAAACTTGATGATGATTTTCCTGTATCATAACCTCACAATAAAAAGACCCCCTACCAATTTCCAAATCAGAAATTGGTAGGGGGTTTTTGTTCGGATAAGTTTTGTCCGAACAGCATTGGGGTATCCCCGGCTCTTTTGCAAATTATGATTTGTCGAATAAGCCTTCCCCTCGGGGGGAAGCTCATATAAATCCCAATTTATTTAGGCTGCTGGTTGGTGTACTTCTGATACGCCTGGCTGATTTTGCTCTCCGGGGCCTGCTCAGGCTGATACCAGCCGCGCTCCTTTGCCGTCTGGAACAACTCGGTCTGCGCGTGATGCCCCTGGGCAAACAACTTGATAAACTGGTCGCGCAGGGTGACATTCACGCATTCGGAAGCAAAGCTGTCATAATTGGAAGCCATCTTCTTCTCGCTGCTGAGAAGATCGGCCAGTCTTTCCTGATCGGTCATGTTCATTCCTCCTTAGTCCAGATAACCCAGCAGCGTGCCGTAATTTTGCTTATGCTGGTTGGCCAGATTGGTGTAACAGGTCTTAAGCTGCTTGTCTTCGGTCTCCTGCGCGGCCGCCAAATACTTGCAGTGCAACACTTTTTCCATGTCCAGCTGGTCGGAAATGCCCATGAGTTCCTTGGTGGTGAGTACTGCCATGGTGGTGGTTCCTCCTTTGATCAAGATGTACCACTATCTTCCCCGGCATCGCTCCGATTATGCGGCAGAACAGGAGTTCCCTCCCGGTCAAAGCGAAAAACCACACAGTTTCTCCCCTCCACCCGTTGGCATTTCGCCAGACAAAACAGAGGCGGAACAGGAAATGGTCGGCACGGGTCAAAACCAAGGGCGAGCAAAAAGCCGTCCGTTTCCGGGCGGTACAGAGCAACGCGATCAGCAAAGCAGCGTTTCAGTTCCTGTGTTACCAGCCGTCCGGGGTGCTCCTCCCTCTGCCACCCCCCACCGCGTCCGGTAAAGGGAAAGGCCATCACGCACTCCCCCGCTGTCACCGGCCAGCATCCTTTCCGTTCCAATTCCTGCCGAAATACCCGGCGGCGCAGACAAAGCCGACCGCCCTCCGGCGCCAGCGTGCCCAGCAGCATTTTTTCCTGTCGTCCGTGCAGCCAGACCTTATACAGTCCCCGCCTGTCATCCTCCCGCTGCACATCCAGCACCACCAGCCCCCCCTCCTCACGCATAAACAGCCGTCCGCCGCCCCTCAGCTCCAGTTCCATCGTGCTCCCTCCTCTGTGCATTTTATGCGAACTTTATGCGGTTTAGTTATTGACAAAGGGTCCGGTCTCCGTTAAAATGGTCGCAATACAAAAGGCGTTGACGGGAATAAAGACGGGTGCTCCCCTCTTCAGAGAGCCGGCGGTTGGTGCGAGCTGGTGTGCGGCCACCTGTGTATAACTGGTCCCCGAGCCGTTCGCCCGAACCGTTCAGTAGGGCGGAACGTTTGGCCCCGTTACCGGCCGCGGCCTTGTTGGAGGCTTGTGAGGACTGCTCCGGAAACGGACAGTTGAAGCAGGGTGGTACCGCGTGTATGTCACGCCCCTGACCTTAATCATAAGGTCAAGGGCGTTTTTCTTTTGCCCGTTGACCAAAGGAGGAACCAAAAAATGAAACCCGGATTTGAAAAGTATATTCCCTTTGCACCCCAAAAAATCGTTGGCCGCACCTGGCCGGACAAGGTCATCGCCCGGGCGCCCGTGTGGTGTTCCGTTGACCTGCGCGACGGCAATCAGGCGCTGGTAGATCCCATGAATTTGCAGGAGAAGCTGGAATACTTCCACACCCTGGTGGACATCGGCATCAAGGAGATCGAGATCGGTTTCCCCTCCGCCAGCGAGACGGAGTATGAGATCTGCCGGGAACTGATCGAAGGCGGTCACATTCCCGACGACGTGACCATTCAGGTACTGGTGCAGGCGCGGGAGCACCTGATCAAAAAGACCTTTGAGGCCATCCGTGGCGCGAAAAACGTCATTCTGCACTTCTATAACTCCACCTCTACCCTCCAGCGCAAGGTGGTCTTCCACATGGACACCGACGGCATCACCAAAATCGCCACCGATGCCGCCGACCTCATCTACAAGATGTCCCGTCCCCTCATTGCCGATGGCATGAACCTGCGCTTTGAGTACTCCCCCGAGTCCTTTATGGGCACGGAAATGGACTATGCAGTGGAGGTGTGTCAGGCCGTTATTGAGCACCTGCACGCTACTCCAGAAAACAAGGTCATCCTGAACCTGCCCACCACGGTGGAAAACTGTATGCCCAACCACTTCGCCGATATGCTGGAGTACTTCTGCAAAAAGCTGCCCGACCGCAAGAGCGCCATCATCTCCCTGCACCCCCACAACGACCGGGGCTGCGGCGTCGCTACCGCCGAGCTGGGTCTTCTGGCGGGCGCTGAACGTGTGGAGGCCACCCTGTTCGGCAACGGCGAACGCACCGGCAACGTGGACATCGTTACCCTGGCCATGAACATGTTCACCCAGGGCGTAAACCCGGAACTGGACTTCTCCAACATCAACAAGATCAAGGAGATGTTCGAGCGCTGCACCAAAATGCCCGTGGGTGACCGCCAGCCCTACGCGGGCAAACTGGTCTTTACCGCCTTCTCCGGCAGCCACCAGGACGCCATCAACAAGGGCACCCAGTATATGAAAGAGTCGGGCACCGAGTATTGGGAAATTCCCTACCTGCCCATTGACCCCGCCGACGTGGGTCGTGAGTACGAGCCTGTCATCCGCATCAACTCCCAGTCGGGTAAGGGTGGCGCGGCCTATATCATGGAGCACAACTTCGGCTTTGACCTGCCCAAGTCCATGCACCCCGAGTTCGGCGCAATCGTCCAGAAGGAGACCGATCTGGTGGGCAAGGAGATCGCGCCCGACCGTATCCGGGAGCTGTTCGACGGGGAATACATCAACGCCAAAGAGCCCTACAAGCTGCTCAAGCACGCATTCCAGGAGTCCATCGACGATCAGGGTCACTCCCACGTCACCTTCTGGGGCACGCTGCAGCACACGGACACCATTTTCAAGGTGTCCGGCGAGGGCAACGGCCCCATCGACGCTTTCTTCAACGCCATCAAGGACGAGAAGATGGCCCACTTCACCTTCCTGGACTACGCCTCCCACGCCATCACCGACGGCTCCGACTCCCAGGGTGTTGCCTACATCCTGCTGGAGGATCAGCGCACCGGGAAGAAGTACTGGGGCGTCGGCCTGTCCCACAACATCAACCTGGCTCCCCTGCGCGGCATCCTGTCCGCCATCAACCGGGCGTGGATCGACCGGCATCCGCAGTAAGCACAAGAAAATCCCCCATCCATTCGGATGGGGGATTTCATTTTGTCGGTGTTTACTTCAGTTTATCCATGCCGATCTTCATGCGGCGAATAACTTCGTCCTTACCAAGGATATGGCACAGCTCCACCGCGCCGCCGGGAGTGACGGCCTTACCGGCGATGGCGATGCGCAGAGGCCACATAAGGGTGGCGTTCTTGACCTCCAGCTTCTCAGCCAAACCAATCAAAGCATCGTGGATGGGCTCCTGCTCCCACTTGTCAAGCCCCTCCAGCACGGGCAGGGTGGCCCCCAGCATAGCCAGAGCCACCTCGTCATTGGTCTTGGACTTCTTGTTGGTGAACAGCTCCTTGTCGTACTCGGGCAGAGCATCGAAGAAGTCCACCTTTTCGGGGATCTCGGTGAGCTTTTCGCACCGCGCCTGAAGCAGTCCGGCGATCTGAGCCACATCAAACTGCTCTCCCTTCACTCCCTGACGAATGTAAGGCTCGGCCACCTCGGCAAAGGCGGCTGGCTCCATGGAGCGCAGGTAGGTGGCGTTGAAGTGGGTCAGCTTTTCAATGTCGAAAATAGCGGGAGACTTGGAGATACCGGCAATGTCAAAGGCACGGGCCAGCTCCTCCATGGTGAAGATCTCCTGCTCGGCCAGCTCCCCTCTGGGCGACCAGCCCAGCAGCGCCACGTAGTTGAGGATGGCGGGGGTGATATAGCCCAGCGCCTTCAGGTCCTCGTAGGAGGGGTCGCCGTGGCGCTTGGACATCTTGTTCTGGGCATCCCGCATCACGGGAGAGCAGTGGACGTAGGTGGGAATATCCCAGCCGAAGCCCTCGTACAGCAGGTTATACTTGGGGGCGGAGGACAGATACTCGCTGCCGCGCACCACGTGGGTGATACCCATGAGGTGGTCGTCAATGACGTTGGCGAAGTTATAGGTGGGCAGACCGTCCCGCTTGATGAGCACCTGGTCGTCCAGCTCCTTGTTCTCCACGGTGATGTCGCCAAAGGAGATATCGTGGAAGGTAGTGGAACCATCATGAGGTATGCGCTGACGGATGACGTAGGGCTTGCCGGCGGCCAGATTGGCAGCCACCTCCTCCGCGCTCATGTCGCGGCAGGGGTCATCGCCTCGGTTGAAGTCGCCGGAATCCTCCTCGCTCTCCGTCTTTTCACAGAAACAGTAATAGGCCCCACCCTTTTCCACCAGCAGTTCGGCGTACTGCTTATACAGGGGACGGCGCTCGGTCTGGATATAAGGGCCGACCGGACCGCCTACGTCCGGGCCCTCGTCATGGTTCAGGCCGCACTCGGCCATGGTACGGTAGATAACCTCCGTGGCACCCTCCACCAGACGCCCCTGGTCGGTGTCCTCAATGCGCAGGATAAACGTACCTCCGGCGTTGCGGGCAATGAGCCAGGTATACAGGGCGGTACGCAGGTTGCCCACATGCATATAGCCCGTGGGACTGGGGGCGAAACGGGTGCGCACTTTTCCCTTGGGGATGCGCGCTTCCATCTCGTCAAAAAACTTCATATCAAGTGCCATCTCTATGACCTCCGTCACGGCATACGCCGCCAGTTTTCATCTTTGTTATTATACCGATTTTTTCCGCAGTTGACAAGTCCATTCCGTTTTCTTTCTCCCATAGTTGATTTGTTCACAATTTACGGGTATGATAGAGAAAAGCCATCCATACAAGGAGGTCCTATATATGAAAAAAATCCATCTCCCTCGCACCCAACTGGGGCGCACCCTGCTCAGTCTTTGTATCACCGCACTGGTGGGCTTCGTGCTCTTTTATTTCAATCTGCCCGCCCTGAATTTCCATGACGAGGAGTTCTACGGCTTTCTTGGCCTGTTGGCTGTGGTATACATGATCAGCATTTTTCTGCTTTCGGGCGGTCTGCACTCGGATGTGGAGCTGTCCGGTAAGGAAAAGCTGAAACAGTGGCTGCGCTTTATCCGCAACCGCTGTCTGCCCGTCGGCATCGCCTTTGTCACCGTGGTCTTGGTCGTTGCGGTGGGTCAGCTGTTGTCCATGCCCATTTTCCGGGCGGCGGCCTATCGGGATCTGCTGACGGTGCAGACGGGCGACTTCGCCACCGACGTCACCCAGATCTCCTTTGACAAGATCCCCACGCTGGACCGCCTGTCTGCCGAATACCTCGGCGACCGCCAGATGGGTACCCTCAGCGATATGGTCAGCCAGTTTGAATATTCCAACGACTCCACCCAGATCAACTACCAAGGTCGTCCCGTTCGGGTCGCCCCTATTGACTACGCCGACCTGATCAAGTGGCTCACCAATCGGGGCGAGGGACTGCCCGCCTACGTCATCGTGGACATGGTTTCGCAGGAGGCCAGCGTGGTTCGTCTGCCCGAAGGGATGAAGTATTCCTTTTCCGAGCCTTTGAACCGCAACATTATACGTCATCTTCGGTTCCAGTATCCCACCATGATGTTCTCCGAGCCGCAGTTTGAGATCGACGAGAGCGGCCACCCCTGGTGGATCGCCCCCCGGGTAGTGAAGACCATCGGCCTGTTTGGCGGTACAGACATCAAGGGCGCAGTCCTGGTAGACGCGGTATCGGGTGAGAGCGAGTATATGGAGGAAGTACCCACCTGGGTGGACACCCTTTATGTGCCCGAGCTCATTATGCAGCAGTATGACTACCACGGCACCTATATCAACGGCTTTATTAACTCTATTTTAGGTCAGCGAGGCGTAACGGTGACCACCTCCGGCTACAACTACATCGCCATGAACGACGATGTGTATGTCTACACCGGCGTCACCTCCGCCAATGCAGACCAGTCCAATCTCGGCTTTTTGCTGTGCAATATGCGCACCAAAGAAACCCATTTCTATGAGGCGCCCGGCGCCACCGAAGAGGCCGCCAAGCTGTCCGCCATGGGCGTAGTGCAGGACTTGGGCTATGTGGCCACCTTCCCCCTGCTGCTCAACGTGGCGGGTGAGCCCACCTATTTCATCCCCCTCAAGGATCAGACTCAGTTGGTGAAAATGTACGCCATGGTCAATGTGGCCCAGTACCAGATCGTGGCCACCGGCACCACTGTGTCCGCCTGTGAAAACAGCTATATCCAGATGCTCACCGACAAGGGCGTCACCCAGCCCGACGAGCTGCCCCAGACCCGGGTGACCGGCACGGTGGCCGAGATCCGCACCGCTGTGCTGGACGGCAGCTCCGTTTATTTCCTGCGTTTGGATGGAGGCGACATCTTCTACGCCATCTCCGCCAGCCAGAACCGGGATGTTGTGACGGTAAATGTGGGCGATCAAGTAACCATTGACCACGCCCTTCCTCTGGACAGTGCGAACGCTTCCATTCTGGACGCGTATACGCTGACCATCGACCCCGTCCCTGTCCGTCAGGAGAAGCTTCCTATCTCTTCCCTGCAGGAGTCCTATGACCGTCTGCCCGCACAGCCGGTTTGGTCCGGCACCGGACTGCCCATGACCCTGCCCTGACCATGTAAACAAACAAAACCAGAAAACGGAGCATCCGTTCGGATGCTCCGTTTATATTTGTCCGCACAATTTCAGCTTTTCCTGCCGGGTCAGTTTCTTAATAGCCAACTCTCGCCGCAGGGCGGAAGGCTTGTCCGGCTGCCGCTGCGTATACACCAGTTCCAGCGGTCCGCGCCCCCGGGTGTACTTTGCCCCTTTGCCTGCCCGGTGGGCAGCAAGGCGCTTTTCCACGTTATCGGTAATACCGGTATACAGCGTTCCGTCCGCGCACCGCAGCATATAAACATACCAGTCCACATACCCACCCTCTTTCCTCTGCATTATACCACACAATTCCTCCACAGGCCATCTTTTGAAAATTTCTCTTGAAAGAATGCATAATATTATGCTATATTAGTTTTATGTAGGCAAGGAAGTGATGCATCATCAAACAGATACAGATTCTGTGGGTCAACCACAGCCATATCATCCCCCTCGGCGGGGTCAAGCCCCACGAGCATGAGTACTATCATCTTCTGTGTGTGCATAGTGGTCAGCTTTGCTTTTATCTGGAAGATCGGGAATTCAAACTGCAGCAAGGAGACATCGTCCTTGTCCCACAGTATACCCAACACTATTTCACCAATGAGACGGACAAAACGGTAGATTACTACGAGGTCAAGTTCACCGTTCTGAGCCGGGCTCTGAGCCAGATGCTCCCTGAATGTCAGCCTTATCTGCCCGGAGACCGCTTCGCAGCCTGTCTGGTGGAACACATCGCTCAGGAATATATGCACAGCCGCACCCTGTGCGACGAATCCGCCAGCGCCGCACTGGAAACCCTGGTCTTCCACCTGACCACGCAACCCCGTCTGATCAGCCAGAACCAGCCGGATGTGGTCGATACCACCGGCTATACCCCTTTGGCTCGGCGCGTTGTAGACTACCTTTCCGAGCATTTCAGCCAATCCATCACACTGGACGATGTGTCTGCGGGCGTGAAGATCAGCAAAAACTACCTGTGCAATGCCTTTAAGCGGGTAACCGGAGTAACGATTTTGGACTGCCTGAACATGATCCGCATCCGCAAAGCGGCGGAGCTGATCGTGTACAGCGACCTCTCCCTCAATCAGGTCGCCCAAATGTGCGGCTACGTATCCACCAGCCACTTCAACCGGGTATTCGCCCGGTACGCGGGCATCCCGCCCGGACAGTGCCGCCGAGCCTACTCGGTGGATCTACTGTCCAAAAAGGAGCAGGCTACTCGCCACCCCAATTCCTTTATGTACAGCGTCCTGGCCGGAAAAAGTATCACCCCCGCCATTTTCAATAATTTCGAAGGTCTTTCGGACACAGAGTAAGCCTTCGCGCGCCGTCATTAGACGGCGCGTTTTTTATTGTAACGGCAAATTGACCGTTGACGAACGGCCGTCTGTTCGATATAATGACAGCAGGCATTTTGTCTGAAATTATTTTTCCTCTCATCTAAAAACAGAAACGAGGCAGAAAAACATGAATATGAAGAACGTTGTCTTTGTAGACGCGATCCGCACCCCCTTCGGCAAGATGGGCGGCGGACTGCGCAAATTCTACCCCTCCGAGCTGGGCGGAATCGCCGTTAAGGCCTTGGTAGAGCGCTCCGGCATCACGGCGCGAGGCGGCAAGGTGGATGGTGTCTTTTTTGGTTCCGCTTTTGGTGATGCTCACTCCACCGATATTGCCCGCTATGCCAGCCTGTACGCAGGTCTTCCCTACGAGACGGTAGCCAGCTTTATCGAGATGCAGTGCGGCTCCGCCATTGACGCGGTGAACCACGCCGCCTGGAAGATCGCCACCGGAAACGCCGACGTGATTATTGCCGGCGGCTGCGAAAGCTACAGCCAGCGCGCGGCCAAATTTTCCATGAGCGTGGACCCCTACAAGCTCATCCCCCCCACCGCCATTCCCAACCAGCTCTCTCCCAACAAGGAGGAGGCCACGGATATGATCACCAATTCTGACCTGATGGCCGCCAAGTGGGGTGTGACCCGTGAAGAGTGTGACGCGTTTGCACTGCGCAGCCAGCAGCTGGCGGGACAGGCCATGGAAAGCGGCTGGCTGGACAGCATGCTTTGCCCCGTAATTATTCCGGCAACAAAAAAGACTCCGGAACTGGTGGTGGACAAGGACGAACATCCCCGCCCCCAAACCACGTTGGAGCAGCTGGCCAAGCTGCGCAGCGTGAAAGAAGGCGGCGTGACCACCGCGGGCAACTCCAGTGGTTTGAACGACGGCGCCTCTGCCGTTCTGATGATGAGTGAGGATATGGCTGCACAGTTGGGCTATACCCCTGTCGCCCGCTGGCTGGGCAGCGCGGAATATGGCGTGGATCCCCGTATCATGGGCATTGCCCCTGCTTACTCCAACATCAACCTGCTCAAACGGTTCGGTCTCGGACTGAACGACATCGATGTGTACGAGTGCAACGAAGCCTTTGCCGCTCAAAACCTGTGCGTAATCCGCGAAATGGAAGATCAGATGGGCGGTCACCTGGATATGAGTCGCTGGAATCCCCACGGTGGCGCAATTGCCTTCGGTCATCCCAACGCCGCTTCCGGCACCCGCATCTTCGGCTTTGCCATGAAGCATCTGCAGGACACCAAGGGCCGCTACGGCCTCGTCTCCTCCTGCTGTGGCGGCGGCCAGGGAGCGTCCACCCTTATCGAGCGCATTTAAGTTTACATAAAATTACGTCCCGAACATCAACAGACGTTCGGGGCGTAATTTTATTCTGTTTTTCCTTTTCTTCGCACCAAAAATCGCAAAACGCAGACGATCAACACTCCGCAGATCGCGCCGAACAGATCCAGCCAGATATCCTCAACCTGTCCGGCACGCCCCGCCACAAACAGCTGGATCGTTTCGTCACACAGGGCAATGACAAGACCCGCCACTATTGCAAAAAGTATGCTTTCCTTCCACATCCGGCACAGACCACCAAACATGAGTTGCGCCAACACACCCAACACGGCAAATTCGAGAAAATGTGCCGCCTTACGGATCTGAAGCATGGTCAGTTCCACCTGCAAAGTGCGCTCTAGCAATTCCAGCGCAGCTTTGCTCTCCTGGTTGGATACCGGCGCCGGCTGCAAGGAGCGTGAGAAAATCATCAGTGTCCACGCGGCAAACAACGTACACACCAACCACATATGTCTGCGGCGCACACACAGCTCTCCTTTCCCCGTTGTCTGTTTTGATCATATCCACTTTCTTCCACTTTGTGCAGCCCCCCCAAAAAACAGCCATGGAGAAGCCTTCGCTGTTTTCGGGATCCGAGTGCTGAGACTCGAACTTGGGACCGTTTGAACCCATTCAAACGCAATACCAAACTTCGCCGCACCCGGAAACCACCGTCCGTTGCTCCGAACCGCTTCGATAAACCGCCGAAGCAAAAGTAACGGCTACCATCGCGCCACACGCAAGAACAATCACAGGTTGGAGATGAAGTTCTTCATCATTTGAGCCAATTCAGCGCGGGTAGCCAGACCGGTGGGATCCAGCATTTTTCCTCCTTTGCCGCCCAGAATGCCGTTCTCCAGCGCCCAGTTCATCGCATTCAATGCCCAGCCGGAAACGGTCTGAGCATCGTTAAAACCGTTCACCGAATCACCATTCACAGCAGAGGGCTTTCCGGCATAGTTCCACAGCATAACCACCAGTTCCTCACGGCTGACGTTCTTGTCGCCCCTAAAGGTGCCATCGCCGTAACCGCCGACAATACCACGATCCTCAGCCCAATGCACGGCATCATTATACCAGTTATCCTCCTGAACGTCGGGGAAGCTGTGACCGTCGCCCGGCCTCTCAGCATTGTACTCCAGATTGTGCAGAACCTGAGCGATCATACCGCGGTTGGTTGTAACATCGGGAGCAAAGTTATTGTTGCCCACACCGGCAAACAAGCCACGGGCTGCGACGAAGGTCACCGCGTTCTTGCCCCAGTGCGCATCGGTCACATCGTCAAAGGCCTTGGCGTTGTCCTTGATGACGATCTTATCGCCGTCGGACACAGCCGTCACAACACCGTCCTCCATGACCGCACTGTCACGAATGATCTGCTCGGTACCGTCTTCCTTGACCAGCACAGCCACAAAACCGGAAGATGTCCCCTCCACAGGGATTTTCACCTTCACCGGGGTCGTTGTATTGGTAACGATGGTGATCGCACGGTCAGACACAGCAACATTCTCCATAGGCACAGTCACGACAGCACCGCTCTGAACCGCGTCGGCAGACAACTCGATTTTGATATCCTTCGTACTGTCCGTAACGGGGGGTTCAGTAGAGGTGCTGCCTCCTCCAGAAGAACCACCGGAAGAACCACCGGAAGAACCACCGGAAGAACCACCGGA
>JAZUOI010000046.1:0-7545 GCA_045604585.1 Lawsonibacter sp.
CGATGTTGCCGCCGGAGGCCGCCTCGGGGGAGACGTGACCGATGGAGGCGCCACGGGTGGCGCCGGAGAAGCGGCCATCGGTGATCAGGGCCACATCCTTGTCCAGACCCATGCCCGCGATGGCGGAGGTGGGGTTGAGCATCTCCCGCATGCCGGGGCCGCCCTTGGGGCCCTCGTAGCGGATGACCACCACGTCACCGGCCACGATCTTGCCGGCGTAGATGGCCTCGATGGCCTCGTCCTCGGAGTTGAACACCCGGGCGGGACCCTCATGCTCCATCATCTCGGGGGCGACGGCGGACTGCTTGACCACACAGCCGTCGGGAGCTAGGTTGCCCTTGAGCACGGCGATGCCGCCGGTCTTGGAATAGGGGTTGTCGATGGGACGGATGATGTCCGGGTCGCGGTTGGCCACGCCGGTCAGATTTTCGGCGATGGTCTTGCCGGTGCAGGTGATCAGGCTGGTGTCGATGAGGTTCTTCTTTGCCAGCTCCGCCATGACGGCGTACACGCCGCCCGCCCGGTCCAGATCCTCCATATAGGTGCTTCCGGCAGGAGCCAGATGGCACAGATTGGGGGTGCGGTCGGAGATCTCGTTGGACAGGTCAAAGGACAGCTCGATGCCGCACTCGTGGGCGATGGCGGGCAGGTGGAGCATGGTGTTGGTGGAACAGCCCAGAGCCATATCGATGGTCTCGGCGTTGTGGAAGGCGGCTTCGGTCATGATGTCCCGGGGACGGATGTCCTTTTCCACCAGTTCCATGATTTTCATTCCCGCGTGCTTGGCCAGACGCAGGCGGGCGGAGTAGACGGCGGGGATGGTGCCGTTGCCCCCCAGTGCCATGCCGATGGCTTCGGTCAGGCAGTTCATGGAGTTGGCGGTATACATGCCCGAGCAGGAACCACAGGTGGGGCAGGCGTTGTTCTCGTAGTCCTCCAGCTCGGCCTGGTCCATCTTGTCGGCGTAGTAGGAGCCCACCGCTTCAAACATATGGGACAGGCAGGTGCGCTTGCCGCTGGACAGGGTGCCGGCCAGCATGGGGCCGCCGGAGACAAAGATGGTGGGGACATTCACACGGGCGGCGGCCATAAGCAGGCCGGGCACGTTTTTGTCGCAGTTGGGGATCATCACCAGACCGTCAAACTGGTGAGCCATGGCCATGGCCTCGGTGGAGTCGGCGATCAGATCACGGGTGACCAGGGAATACTTCATACCTACGTGACCCATGGCGATGCCATCGCACACAGCGATGGCGGGGAACTCCACCGGCGTGCCGCCGGCGGGGCGGATGCCAGCCTTGCCCGCTTCGGCGATCTTGTCCAGATTCATGTGGCCGGGGACGATCTCGTTATAGGAACACACCACGCCGATGAGGGGGCGCTCCAGTTCCTCCTTGGTGTAGCCAAGGGCGTAGAGCAGGGAGCGGTTGGGGGCGGCGGGGATGCCTTTTTTGATGGCGTCAGAACGCATGGAATACACTCCTTTTTCGCTGGTATGTTTCAGTTGGGATACAGTATAGCACAATCCGACCGGGGGTACAACAATATTTTCTTCTTCCCAATGAGAAGAGAATTTACAATTTAAAACTGGACAGATGGGGTGGGTTGGATTATAGTATATAATTGAATAAACGTATACTTTGTGTCAAATAAACACGAGGAAATACACACCCTGCGCGCCGTAAGGTGCGGGAAGGGAGGAGACGTATGTTTCACAATATATTCGGCGGGATCCATCTGGACAGCCGCAAGGACGGCACCCGGCGCAAGTCGCTGGCGGTGATGGGTGTGATGCCCGAGCAGGTGGTCATCCCGGTGGCCGGCTCTCCGGACGAGAGCGGTGAATGTTACGTGGCCGTGGGTGACGTGGTGACGGAGGGACAGCCCATTGCCCGTACCGGGCAGGGCGTCGTCGTCCACGCCAGCATCTCCGGTCAGGTGGAGGCCATCGAGCCCCGTCCCCATCCGGGCGGAGTGCCCCTGTTGTCCGTAGTCGTCCGCGGGGACGGTCGGGACGAGCGCTGGCCGGAGTATCCTGAGCCGGTGGAGGAACCCGCTGCGCTTACAGCGGAGGAGATCCTTGCTCGCATTGAGCAGGCCGGCGTGGTGGGCATGGGCGGCAGTGGCTGCCCTGCGGCAGATAAACTGCGTGCCGCCCGGGGTCGGGTGGATACGGTGATCGTCAACGCCACGGAAAGTGAGCCGTACATTACCGCCGACCACCGTATTCTGCTGGAAAAGAGCAGTGCTATCCTTACCGCCGTAGAAATTCTAATGAAGGCGGTGAGCGCGGCGGACGGCGTGGTTGCCGTAGAGGCCGATAAGCTCAACGCTGTGGAGCTGCTGGAACGCAAGGTGACCAAGGAAAAGCGGAATGTGCGGGTAGCCGCCATTCCCGCCCGCTACCCACTGGGCGCGGAGAAGCAGGTGATCAAAACGGTCACCGGGCGGGAAGTGCCCCCCGGGAGCAACGCCATTGATGTTAACTGTGTTGTCTTCAATGTGGCCACCGCCTATGCGGTATACCGGGCAGTGAAAAAGGGACGCCCCCTCACCCGGCGGGTGGTCACGGTCACCGGCGGAGCGGTGACCCAGCCCCGCAATCTGTGGGTGCCCATCGGAACGCCCATTCGGGAAGTGATCCGCGCCGCCGGCGGTTTGCGGGAAAAGCCTGATCTGGTGTTGGTGGGCGGCCCTATGAAGGGTGTGGCACAGGCGGATCTGGATGCCCCTGTGACCCAAAGCACCAACAGCCTGATCTGTATGCTGGACTGGGAGCACAACACGCCGGCGGAAGAGAAGGTGTGTATCCGCTGCGGCCGCTGTGTGGCGGCCTGTCCCATGCACCTGATGCCCCTGCTGGTGGATAAGGAACTGAAGCTGGGGGCGGAGGTGGGCGAACTGCTGCGGCTGAACGTGCAGGACTGCATGGGCTGTGGCTGCTGCACCTATATCTGCCCCTCCTCCATTCCGCTGCTGGAGCGCATGGCTCAGGCCAGACGGCTGGTAGAGACGGGGGACGAAACGACCGGCGGGGAGGTGACACCGTGAGCAGAAGATGGACGAACTCGCCCAGCGTAAAAGACAGAGCCACCGTGGACGGCATTATGCTGGACGTGCTGGTGGCGCTGACTCCTGCCCTTTGCATGGGCGTTCTGTTTTACGGGTTTAAGGTGCTGGTGCTGGCGGCGGTCAGTGTGGGTGCGTGCATGGGCTCTGAGTGGCTGTACAACAAGTTCACCGGAAAAGCCAACACGTTGCGGGATCTGTCTGCCTGTGTGACCGGGCTGCTGCTGGCCATGAGTCTGCCCGTTACCGCCCCCTACTGGGCCCCGGTGCTGGGCGGAGCCTTTGCCATTGTGGTGGTCAAGCAGTTTTACGGCGGTCTGGGCAAAAACTTTATGAATCCGGCGCTGGCCGCGCGGATGCTGCTGCTGTCCTTCCCCGGAATGATGACCACGTGGGTGGAGGCGCTGGATTGGGCTCCTTTGTTCCGCACCGTGGACGGGGTGAGCGCGGCCACTCCCATGGCTCACCTGCATCTGGGTCAGCTGCCGCCCCAGACCCTGCCCCAGATGCTGCTGGGGCAGCATGGCGGTGCCATGGGCGAGGTGGCCTCCTTTATGCTGCTGCTGGGCGGACTGTACCTGCTGGCGCGGCGGGTTATCTCCTGGCGTATCCCCGGATGCTTTTTGGGAACGGTTGCCCTGCTGAACTTCTGTTTTCCCAGCGGGCAGAGCGTGGGACGACTGGACTGGATGCTCTATAATCTGTTGGGCGGCGGCTTGCTGCTGGGTGCCATCTTTATGGCTACGGACTATACCACTTCCCCCGTTACGCCCCGTGGGCAGATGCTCTACGGCGTGGGCTGCGGTTGTTTGACGGTGGTACTGCGTTATTTTGGCTCCTACCCGGATGGGGTTGGTTTTGCCATTCTGACCATGAATTGCTGTGTGTGGCTGTTGGACCGGGTGGGCTTGCCCCGCCGGTTCGGCGTGCCGCCCCTGACTGAGCCCCGGCTGTGGCTGCGCCGGCAGGGTCGTCGGCTGGCCATGCTCAAACCGGTGCTGCCCCAAAAGAAGGAGCGGGAACCGGGTGCTGTGCCCGGTGAGAAGCAACTGGATGTCATTCGCCAATGGCAGCGCAGCGCCATTAGCCTGACTTTGGTCATTGCGGTGACGGCAGTGGGTGTGGCGGTTACCAATCGGGCGCTGAGCCGCCAGATTGCCCAGCGGGAGAACCGTGAGCAGCAGGAACTGCTCAGCCGGGTGATGCCCCTGGCCAGCATCGCCAGCGAAACGCCCTATGTGGCCGAGGATGCGGTGCGTATTCTGGCCGGCTACAATGAATACGAGCATTTGGGCTACTGCATCGAAGTGGAGGTGCAGGGGTTCGGCGGCAGAATCACCATGGTGGTGGGCGTGGATCTGAACGGTGAGGTGACCGGCGTGAGCGTCACCGAGCACAGCGAGCACGCGGCCGTGGGCGGACAGGCCACACGCCCGGACTATCTCATGCGCTATGTGGGTATGTCCGGTACCATCCGCCATGAGGGTGCCAACCGTGTGGATGCCATCTCCGGCGCTACCGACACCTGCCATGCCATCACGGCGGGGGTAAATAAGGCCCTGTACATTGCCACCCATCTGGATGAGGGCGGGGTGCAGTACGTAGAGGGCGACGTGTAAGGAGGACGGGAAACGATGATACAGATGATCGGGCTTGTGTTGATCGCCGTTCTTGCGGAAAATTTGGTGTTGATCCGACCCATTGGCATGGGTTGGCCCAAGCACACCATTATGAGCCAGAAGGATGCCTGGCGCATGGGGTGCAGTCTGACTCTGGTCATGACGGTCACTGCGCTGGTCACATGGCTGCTGAATACCTTCGTGCTGCGTTACTTCGCGCTGGAGTATCTGCGGGTGCTGGTGTACGCGCTGGTGGTGCTGGGTGTGATCCGTTTGCTGCGGCTGCTGCTGGAGCGGGTGTTTCCCACCCTGTCCCGACAGGTGGATGAGTGTCTGTCCGAGACGGTGTACAACTGTGCGGTGCTGGGCGTGGCGCTAATCGTTGCCCGGCGAAACTACAACCTGCTCCAAAGCGTGCTCTATGCCTTGTTCGGTGGAGTGGGTGTGTTGGTTGTACTGGTCATTTTTTCCGGATTACAGGATCAGGCCAGCTTTGACAAATGTCCCAGAGTCTTTCGCGGTCTGCCCATCCAGCTGATCACAGCGGGTTTGATGGCGCTGGCGCTGATGGGCTTTGCAGGCCTCAATGTGCGATAAAGAAAAGAACGCGCACGCCATATTGGCGTGCGCGTTCTTTTTTTTACTTGTGCTCCAGACGGAAGGAGGCACACTCGGTGCCCTGGCAGCTGGTCACGTTGCCGCAGGTGCAGCCCACCTGAATTTCAGGCAGGGAGCAGTAGTTCTGGGTCTTGCTGTGGTAGGCACAGCTGTCCACGGTACACTTGATGCTGTTGTTGGTATCCATACTTCCACCTCCATAACAGGATGGGTTCAGTATGTCCGCCCGGAGCAGAAGTTATGCGTTGGCGAGCACGGTTCAACGGACACACGGGCGGCATATACTGAAATGAGGTGACGAAAAATGGATCTGCGCAACAACCGAATCACGGTGGGGGAACTGCTGGACGACCCGCGGTCGCTGGCGGTGTTTCAACGCCGCTTTGGAAAATGGATCAAGCACCCCATGGTGTCCGCCGGGCGAAATCTGACGCTGGCACAGCTGATGGAGCTGGCCGGCGTTTATCTTCCCCGCAAGGTTATTGAAGATACATGGAAGGAACTGAAAAATCTGTAAAAAAACGCCGCGGTATTAATGACCGCGGCGTTTTCCGATTACTTAGTATAGACCTCGGGTTTGAGGATACCGATGTAGGGCAGATTGCGATACCGCTCGGCATAGTCCAGACCGTAGCCCACCACAAAGGCGTCGGGGATGGTGAAGCCGGAGTAGTGGACGGCCACCTCCACCTTGCGGCGGTCGGGCTTGTCCAGCAGAGTGCAAAGACGGATGGAGGCAGGGTGGCGCTGCTCCAGCAGGCGCAGCAGATAGCTCAGGGTATTGCCCGAGTCCAGAATGTCCTCCACCACGATCACGTGCATGCCGGAAATGTCTTCCGACAGATCTTTGGTGATCTGCACCTGTCCGCTGGAGGAGGTTCCTTTGCCGTAGGAGGACACGGACATAAAGTCAACTCGGCAGGGGCGGGTGATCTTCCGGGCCAGGTCGGCCATGAAGATGAAAGAGCCACGCAGTACGCTGACCAGCAGGATCTCCTTGTCGGCGTAATCCCGGTTGATCTGCTGGGCGATCTCCTCCACCCGCTGCTCCAGCTGCTGCTGGGAGAAAAGTACTTGCTGAATGTCACGTTCCATGCTCATCGGTTCCTTTCGGTTTTTTTCTTGTAAAAATAAACTGCCAGCAATCCTCCCCGGGGACGGGGGTAAAGGCCGCGTCCGGGCCAAGACCCACCACCGCGGCCACCCAGCCGCCGCAGTCCACAACGGGGACGATGTCCCGGAGATGCCGGGGCAGTTTTTCATCGATCATAAGCTTTTTCAGCGTGCGGCGCGGCCGACCCGGGCGGGCAAGGCTGTCGCCGCTTGTCCGGGTGCGCAGGGTCATGCCCGGAGCGGTTTTGTCGCAGGAGAGGAAGAATTGCTCGGGTTGCTGCTTTTGGTGGTTATATACCGCCCGCGAAACAGTAAGCACGCCGCCGGGAATAGGGATCTGACCGGGCAGCGGCAGCGGGATGGGGGCAAGCGGGCACGGGTTGGGCTGGATAGTCAGCTCCAATCGGTCGTAAACTCGCCGGGCGGTCAGCCCATGGGGAAGGGACAGCTGAGCGGAGGGGTCCTGACTGCGGCATAAGGAAACTAAAGCAGACAGGTGGGCGGCGGAGCATTGTCCGCCGTTCAACTCATCCAGCAGCAGACGTACCATACGCACCGCCAGCGGATCGGGCTGGGCGGCAATGGTTTTGGCACAGGCGGACAGCCCGCTGGGAATGGGGACAGGGGCGGGCAGCGCCTCTTTTGCCAGATCCAGAAGGAATGTCTCGTCCTGCTCCAGCAGCCGGGCGGTCTGGGACAGGTGCTCCAGCAGTCGCGGCTGCATATCCCGCAGGGCGGGCATCACCTGATGGCGCATCCGGTTGCGGGTATAGCGCATGTCCCGGTTGGAACTGTCCTCCACATGGGGCAGACCGAAGGTGTGGAGATAGGCTTCGATCTCCTCCCTCCGGGTGGTCAGCAGGGGGCGGATCAGCCCGTCCCGACAGGGGGGGATGCCCGTCAGCCCCCGCAGACCGCAGCCACGGGACAGGTTGAGCAGCATCGTCTCGGCGTTGTCGTCGGCATTGTGGGCGGTGGCGATCACGTCGGCGCCCGCTTCCTGGGCGGCTTGGCGCAGAAAGGCGTAGCGCATCTCCCGTGCCGTCTCCTCAATGCCCTGCCCGCGCCGCCGGGCTTCGCCGGCCACATCTCCTTTTCCGGTGATCAGTTCCACCGGGGGCAGGTC
>JAZUOI010000047.1:0-4067 GCA_045604585.1 Lawsonibacter sp.
GGGTGGTTTTTTGTTTACTGGTCGATCTTCTCCGCCAGCTGCTCAAACTGCTCGTTGAACAGCCCCTCCACAAGGCCCGTGTCGCAGGCCAGCGCCACCGAAGAGTCGATGGGCAGGCGAGCCAGAATGGGCAGACCCAGCTGAGCCGCCGTCTCGTCCAGATGGCTCTGGCCGAAGATGGCGTGCTGCTTGCCGCAGTCGGGGCACTGGAAGTAGCTGTAGTTCTCCACCAGTCCCAGAATGGGAATGTTCATCAGCTTGGCCATGTTCACCGCCTTGGCCACGATCATGCCCACCAGCTCCTGGGGAGAGGTGACCACGATGATGCCGTCCACGGGCAGGGACTGGAACACGGTCAGGGGCACGTCACCCGTTCCGGGAGGCATGTCCACGAACAGGTAATCCACATCGCCCCACACGGTCTCGCTCCAGAACTGGGTGACCACACCGGCGATGACCGGGCCGCGCCAGATGACGGGGTCGGTCTCGTTTTCGGTGAGCAGGTTCAGGGACACCACCTGGATGCCCGTCTGGCTCTGGGCGGGAAGGATTCCGTCGTCGGTGCCGTCCAGCCGCCCGTGCAGGCCAAAGGCCTTGGGGATGGAAGGGCCGGTGATATCCGCATCCAGCACGCCCACCGACTTGCCCCGGCGGTTCATGGCCACGGCCAGAGAGGCGGTGATGGTGCTCTTGCCCACGCCGCCCTTGCCGCTGACTACGGCAATGACCTTTTTCACATGGGACTTGGGGTTGGCGGGTGCTCTGAGATCCTGAGGTTGGGTGCGCTCCCCGCAGTTTGCGCTGCAGGAGGAGCAATCGTGGGTACAATTCTCTGCCATAGTAATGCGTCTCCTTTGTTGCGTATTGCGGCCGATCAGCGGATCGGCGTATTTTCCTGATCCACCCGTTCCCGGGCGGTCTGCTCTTCAAAATAATAGCGGAAGATATCCGCCGCCACCGCGCCCAGCTCTGAGCCGGTGCCGCCCTTTTCCGCCACCACGGCAAGGGCGATCTGGGGGTCGTCGTAGGGGGCGAAGCACACCAGCACAGCGTTGGACTCCTTGGAGCCTGCGCTCACCTGTGCCGAACCGGTCTTGGCCCCCACCTTCACACCAAGGTTTTCAAAGTATTTGGCCAGCGAACCCTCCTGGGTCAGCGCCAGCATACCCGCCTTGACGGCGGAAAGATTGTTCGGATTCAGTTCCAGTTTGTCCAGCACCACCGGCTCGTACTCGTACAGCACCCGGCTGTTGTCCGCCGACTTGACCTGCTGGAGCAGGTGGGTCTGGTAACGGGTACCGCCGTTGACCAGGGTCGCCACATAGTTGGCCAGCTGGATGGGGGTAAACTGGCTGCTCTCCTGCCCAATGGCCACAGACAGGGTGTTGCCGGGATACCAGGTGCCGCCCATGGCTTCGGTATACTCCGGCCCGGCCATCACGCCGGTGCTCTCCCCCAGCTCCAGTCCGGTTTTTTGTCCCAGACCGAACATGGCCGCGTATTCCTGCAGCCGCTCAATGCCCAGCTGCCGACCCACGTCGTAGAAGTAGATGTTGCAGGAGTTCATGATGGCATCGGCCACCGTCTGAGGTCCGTGAGTGCCGCCGGTGCTGTTGTAGATCCAGCAGCGCGGGCCGTTATCACTGTAATACCGATACACGCCTGTGTCAAGTATCTGGGTGCGGGGGGTGACGATCCCCTCCTCCAATCCGGCGATGCCGGTGACCATCTTAAAGGTAGAACCGGGGGCATAGGTGCCCAGCAGCGCCCGGTTATACAGGGGCTTGAGGGGATTCTGAGCGTTTTCGGTGTAGTCGGCGGAATAGGTCGCCAAAGCGTAGGTGGGATAGGATGCGCTGGCCAGCACGCCGCCGCCGTTCACATCGATGACCACCGCCGCCGCGCCCTGGGTGCTCTTGCTGGGCAGGGCGGGAATGCGTTTTGCCAACGTATCCTCCACCACCTGCTGCAGCCCGATATCCAGAGTCAGGGACACGTTGCTGCCCGCCACCGGCTGCTTGATCCAGCTCTGGCTGACCACCTTGCCGGCGGAGTTGAGATCCACGCCCCGCACGCCGGACACGCCCCGCAGCCAGGACTCAAAGTCCTTTTCCGCGCCCTCTTTGCCTACGCTGTCGTCCATCTCGTAGTCGGGCACGTCGTCCCCGTCCACGTCCACGGTCTTATAGCGGGCCCAGTCGTCCTCGTCCATCAGCGCCACCCGACCCAGCAGGTGAGCGGCGTAGTCGGTATTGTACTGGCGCACGGATACCGGCCGGATATTTACCCCGGCCAGCCCCCGCTCCTTTACCCGGGAAATAAAATCCACATCCACGTCCTTGGCGAAGGTGTATGCAGTACGATAGATATCCCGGGAGCGCAGATACAGCTCATACAGCACCCCGGCCACCCGTCGGGCCTGCCCCACATCCTGGGTGTCCAGCTTGAACGTGTCGCACATGCGCTCCAGAAGCTCCAGCCCGGAGGGCAGCTGCGCCGGCTGCCCCGCCGGGGCGGTGATCCACTTGCGGTCCAGCGCCAGCCGGTAAAGCCGGGTCTGCTTCCAGGTGGTCTTCCCCTGGCTGTCGGTGGTTTGGTATGTAAAGACATCTTTCTCGGTGAAGTCAAAGGGCTCGCTCAGCCCGATGGGCAGGGAGTCGGCCCACTCCACCCCGCAGTCCATGCAAATATCGATGAGCCGGGCAAGGATCTCGTTTCGCTGCTGGGCGTCCCCCATACGTCCGGTATCCAGGGTGACCTGATAGCTGATGCGGTTGCTCACCAGCGCTCGCCCGTTGGCATCGGTGATGCTGCCGCGGCTGGCCTCCACCGTCTCCATGTTGGCGATTTTCTGATAGGACTGCTGGGCATAGTCCGCCCCGCGCACGATCTGGGTGTTGTACAGCCCCACGCTCAGCGCCAGCACCAGTACCAGTACCAGCGCCACCAATCCGTTGGTGCGGATATGAAATTGTTTGGAGTCCATCCCATCACCTCCTCGTTCCAGCCTCCCGTCCGCTTAAGCCAGCCGGTCGCCTCCCACCCGGTCATACACCCGGGCAAAGATCCAGTACACCACCGGCGACCAGCACACGGACAGCGCCAGCTGCGCCAACGCCACACCCAGCATAGCATCGGAGGCCGCCCGCAGGAAAACCAGCTCCACCAAAATGTGGAACAGCTCCACCAAACCCACGGTGACCGCCGAGCACAGGATACAGCCCAGCAGCCCCTGAGCCAGCGCATATCGGGACAGGGCGCCGCCCAGCATGCCAAGCAGGGTGAGCAAAATCACCCGGCTGCCGTCACTGCCGGCATAGGCACCCGCCCACAGCAGTCCCGCGCCAAAGCCGAAGCCCGCGCCGCCGCTGACGCCCTCCAGCACACTTACCGCCGCCACCGCCACCGGCAGCAGCACAGGGGTCACTCCCCATACCGGCCAGCGGCTGAGCAGATAGGCGTCCAGCCACCACACCGGCAGCAGCGCCAGTACGTAGCGAAACCATTTATACAGCCAGTCCTGCGTGGTCACAGGCGCACCTCCCGGTCTTACTCTATAATGTCAAACTCCTTGATGATAAATACTTCGATCAGCTTTTCCAGCTGCACTCTGGGGCGCACCAGCCCGTAGCTGGCCATGCCTGAGTCGTCGGCAGAGACCTGCTCCACCGCGCCCACCACCAGCCCGGAGGGATACACCTCGCCCCGGCCGGAGGTCAGTACCTCGTCCCCAGCCATAAGACCGGAGTCCAGGGGCAGGTAGGACAGCTTCAAAAGCCCCTGCTGCATCAGGGCCAGATCGCCCTCCAGAATACCGGAAGCGTTGGCTCGCAGCACCAGTCCGCCCATTTCAATATTGGGGCTGAGCACCGTGTCCACCGTGCACCAGTTGGGCCCCACCTGGGACACGACCCCCACCAGCACACCGGTCTCCGTGATAACGCAATCGTCCACCGCCACCCCGGCAGAGCTGCCCTTGGCCAGCGTCAGGGTGGAGTCCCAGCCCTGTGTCCCCCGGGCGGTCACCCGGGCGGCCTCAAAGACAAAGTCCCTGCGCTTTTGCTGCA
>JAZUOI010000048.1:0-2033 GCA_045604585.1 Lawsonibacter sp.
CCTGCGCTACATGAACGACCGGGACGGGAATCGGGTCACTTTGGCGCGATACCGTGACCGGCTGGAGGTTATTTTCACCAACCTGATCCACCGGGGCGCGGGTATGGAGGTGAACACCAACCGGGGCAAGTCGCTGGAGGCATATCGCCCCCTGTTGGAACAGTACCGCACTCTGGGGGGCGAGGTCGTCACCCTGGGCACCGATGCCCACATCCCCGAGGACATCGGCAAGGGCATCGGGGACGCGGCGGGGCTGCTGAAAGAACTGGGCTTTCGTTATTACACCGTATATCGCCGGCGCAGGCCGGAATTCATACCGCTTTAACAAACAAAGGAGGATATTATCATGAAGATTTCTATGGGTTGTGACCACGGCGGCTACCGCCTGAAGGAGCACATCAAGGCATACCTGACCGCCCAGGGACATGAGATTCTGGACTGTGGCTGCAACAGTCTGGACAGCTGTGATTACCCTGAGTTTGGCGCCGCCGCCGCCCGGGCGGTGGCAGATGGCAGCTGCGAGCGGGGCATCGTCATCTGTACCACCGGCATCGGCATCTCCATCACCGCCAACAAGGTCAAGGGCATTCGCTGCGCCCTGTGCTCCGAGCCCCTGTCGGCCGAGATGACCCGCAAGCACAACAATGCCAACGTGCTGGCCATGGGCGCGGGTATGACTGGCCCCAACATGGCCGAGCGCATTGTGGATACCTTCCTGTCCACCGAGTTTGAGGGAGGCCGCCACCAGCGCCGTGTGGACGGTATCGCCGCGGTGGAAGCGGAAGGCTGATAAAACATAAAAACAGACACGCCCCGGCTTGCATGAGCCGGGGCGTAGTTTTATGCCGGAACGGGGGGCAAAATTTGTGTCAGACCCTTGCACAGCGGGTCGAAACCTGTTATGCTATATGTTAACATAATTTCCGGGAGGGGAATGCAACGATGGAGGGAAAACGAGTGCAACGCCGCAAAAGGCGGCGATCTGGGGCCATGCGGGTGACCGCGGTGCTGTACCGCTTTGTGGTGGTGCTGTCGGCGCTGATCGTCACGGGCTATGCCGCGTGGCATATTTTCGTTCGCCCCCCCAGCATTGAACCGCCCGACGTGTCCCAGACCGAAGAGCAAGGGCAGGACAGCTCCGCCCAGACATCGCCGGAGGATGAGGGGCTGAAACGCAGGGATTTGTGCTACACCTTCCTTCTGCTGGGCACGGACGACGGAAACGGAAACGCCGACACCCTTATGGTGGGCACCTATGATGTGAAAGAGCAAAAGGTGGGGGTAGTGTCTGTTCCCCGGGATACCATCGTGGATCGGGGCTGGTCCCGCTATCCAAAGATCAATGGCGCGTACGGCGGGGGCGGCGGTGTGGATCGGGTGCGCAGTGAGCTGTCGGACATGCTGGGTATCCCCATCGATTTCTATATCAAAGTGGATATCCGTGCCTTTGTGGATTTAGTAAACGAGGTAGGCGGCGTGGAATTTGATGTTCCGGTGGATATGAACTACGACGACCCGGCGCAAAATCTGTCCATCCACTACAAGAAGGGAATGCAGCACCTCAACGGTCAGCAGGCGCTGGAGGTGGTGCGCTTCCGCCACAACAACGACATGAGCGGTTACTCCGATGTGGGCCGCACCCAGACCCAGCAAAAGCTGCTTACCGCGGTGGCTCGCAAGCTGCTTTCCTGGAACAGTTTACCCAGACTGAAAGCCTTTGCGGATATTTTCCACAAGCGGGTAGACACCGACCTGAAATGGGACGATATAGCATGGTTTGCCGGACAGGCAATCTATCTTGATCCGGATACCGGGGTAACCACCAAGACGCTGACCGGGCGGGGGGACGCCAAGTACAACGGCTATACCTGGTGTTACGAGCTGGACGCCGAACAAACGCTGGCGGACATCAATGCCATGCTCAATCCCTATACCACCGCCGTTACGGAGGATATGGTCAACATCCCTCGGGCGGAGAGGTACAGTACTTGAGATAAGAGATATGAGATAAACAGGAGCGCCAGGGCTTGCCC
>JAZUOI010000049.1:0-11371 GCA_045604585.1 Lawsonibacter sp.
TTCGTCCCATTTCCCAACAAACAACCCGGCGCGGAACGCTCCGCGCCGGGCTTGTTTTCATTGATTACGGAAACCACCGGCTCTGCCGGTGGAGGTGCCCCGTAAAAAAGCTTTAGCTTCAAGCATCGAGCGAAGCGAGCCGCTAACAGCAATCTTCTGACGAAGGAGAGAGTATCGTTAGAACGGCAATTCGCCCGTTTACGGGCTGTGGGGCAAGTGATGCAGGCGAAATATATTTCGGTGCCTCTTTAGAGGCTTGCCGGTAAAAGGCCCTTATAGGGCCAACTCAAGCCACCGGCTTAGCCGGTGGTTATGACTGGAAATCATCTGCGTTTGACCAGCCACCAGACCAGCCAGCCCAGCAGGATACCCACGGTGGGAGCGATGGAGGCAAGAGCGAAAATCAGGGCGGCCAGCGTGTCCCAGCCGCTGCCGAACACCAGATAGTATAGGGCGCTGGCCAGTGCCAGCAGGACGGGCAGCACAGGGACGAGCCGGGCAGTAAGACTGCGGGTTACCCGGCACAGCAGCAGCTGCAGGCAGAAAAAGGGGATTACGGTGATATAAAGCAGCAGGACAATGTCTCCAAACCACGCCCACACGCACACAGGCAGGGACAGCAGAAACAGCGCCAGAAGAACAAGGTCGAGCTTGGTTTTCATACGGGTCAGCTCCTTTCTACGAATTTACTATATCAAAGATGCGGATCGAGAGCAAGAGGATGGGGACAAGTGGTTATTTTGCGGGAATAAGCGGTGATTAGTCCTTTTTTTAGGGACGAATTTGTGCTACACTTAAAAAAACGGGAAAAGGAGGGAATGGGGATGCTCAAGCTGCTGATCGGCCGCAGCGGAACGGGAAAGACTACCCAGCTGCTGCAGCGTATGGGACAGGAGCAGGGACATTGCGTTTTGCTGGTGCCCGACCCCCAGTCCCATGAGATGGAGCGCCGCCTGTGTCAGGTGGCGGGTGACCGGGTGTGTCTGCACGCCGAGGTGCTCACCTTCAGTCGTCTTGCCAACCGCATCTTCCAGCAGGCCGGCGGTCTTGGCCGGCAGGAGCTGGACGGAGGCGGGCGGCTGCTTTTGATGTACCGAGCGGTGCAGTCGGTGGCCGACCGGCTGGGTGTGTATTCCAAGCCGTCCCGCCGCCCCGCCTTCCTCACCGGGCTGCTTGCCACGGTGGACGAGCTGAAAAGCTGCTGCGTTACCCCGGAGCAGCTCACCCAGGCCGGAGAGCAGATCGGCGGCAGCGAGGGGGAGCGGCTGCGTGATTTGGGACTGATTTGCGGGGCATATACTGCCCTTGCCGCCCAAACGGCGCTGGATCCCCGAGACCGGTTGAGCCGAGCGGTGGAAAAACTGTCCGGCTGCAGCTGGGGCGAGGGGCTGCACCTGTTTATTGACGGATTTATCGACTTTACCCCCCAGCAGCAGGAACTGCTGGGGCAGTTGATGGGTCGGTGCGCCCGGATGACCGTGGCGCTGACCTGCGACCATCTGGAAGAAGACGAGGACGGCATGGGCATCTTCTCTGCCGCCCGGCGCACCGCCGCCCAACTGGTGCGGCTGGCTCAGCTGCATCACATGGAGTACGAGGTACAGGTGCTGGAGCAGCCGTCTCCCGCCCGTTCTCCGGCTATGACCGCGCTGGAGGGGCAACTGTTCGGAATGTTGAGCCAGCCCCCCGCCCAAAGTGGCGGAGACGTGCACCTGTTCGCTGCCGCCGATCCGCGTACCGAGGTGGAGTGGGCGGCTGCCCAGATGCTGACGCTGGCTCGGGAGAAAGGACTGCGCTGGCGGGACATGGCCTTGTCCGCCCGCAGCTGGGAGCGCTACGAGGGGTTGGTGGAGACGGTGTTTGACCGTTACGGAATCCCGGTGTTCCGCTCGGCCATGAGTGATATCCTGCAAAAGCCGGTGCTCACTCTGGTCACCGCCGCCCTGGACACGGTATCCGGCGGGTACAACTATGATGACGTGTTCCGTTACCTGAAAACCGACCTGACCGACCTTGACCGGGAAGAGCGGGATCTGCTGGAAAACTACGTGCTCAAGTGGGAACTGCGGGGCAGCCGCTGGACGCAAGAAGAGGGGTGGACGCTCCACCCCGGCGGCTACGGACAGAAATGGACCGACGAGGCACGGCAGCATCTGGAACGGCTGGACCAGCTGCGCCGCCGGGTCGCTCAACCCTTGGAGAGGCTGCGGCTCAACCGGGATAAGACCGGGCGGGGACAGGCCATCGCCCTTTATACCTTTTTGGAGGACATCGGGCTGAGCAATCGGCTGGATGAGCGTACGGAGCAGCTGCGCCAGCGGGGTGAACTGACGCTGGCGGAGGAGTACCGCCAGCTGTGGGAGATTTTGTGCGGCGGGCTGGAACAGTGCGCCCGCCTGCTGGGGGACGCCCCCATGGAGCTGGACGAATTTGCCAAGTTGCTGCGGCTGGTGCTTGGCCAGTACAGCGTGGGCACTATCCCGGTCTCTCTCGACCGGGTCAGCGCGGGCGAGATGCTGCGCCAGAGCGGGCACGCGGCCAAGGTACTGTTCCTGCTGGGTGCGGACGATGCCTCCATTCCCAGTGTGGGAGGAGAAGCGGGCTTGCTGTCCGACGACGACCGGGAGCTGCTGGCCGCCTTTGGTGTGGAGCTTGGTCTGCGGGGCAAGGATCGGCTGTACCGAGAGATGACGGCGGTGTATACCGCCTGCACCGCCCCCGACCGGGCGCTGTATGTCAGCTGGCCCGTCCAAAACGGCGGCGAGGAGCTGCGGGCAAGCTTCCTGGTGGAGCGGCTGCAGCGCATTTTCCCCGATGTGTCTGTGGAGGAGGAGGGGGACGGTCTGTTCCGTCTGTGCGCCCCTGCCCCGGCGCTGGAGCAGGCGGGGATGCGTCCCGCCGTGCGCCGTGTATTGAGCAGTCTGCCCCAATGGGAGTCGGCGGTGCGCCGGCTGGAGCAGGCGCGCAGCTGGGAGCGGGGACGACTGTCCCGCGCGTCGGTGGAGCGGCTGTACGGGCACTATGTGCCCATGTCCGCCTCCCGCATGGATAAGTACAAGTCCTGCCATTTTGCCTATTTTATGAATTACGGACTGAGAGCCGAACCCCGGCGTACCGCCGGCTTCTCCGCCCCGGAATACGGCACCTTTGTCCACTATGTGATGGAGCAGGTGTTCCAGTCGGACAACTGGCGTGCCGGAGCCGATGGGGTGGATACCCAGCGGCTCAAGGAGCTGACCCGGCAGGCGGTGGAGCGCTATGTGACCGAGCAGCTGGGCGGTCTGCAGCAGCAGACGGCGCGCTTTCGTTACCTGTTCGACCGGCTGATTCGTGGCGTGGAGCGCGTGGTGGATAACGTGGCGCAGGAATTGGCCGCGTCCCGCTTCGTGCCTATGGCTTTTGAATTGGGCTTCGGCGGCAAGGGGGCAATGCCCCCGGTGGAGGTCACCCGGGACGGAGTGACCGTGAGCGTGACCGGCGTGGTGGACCGGGTGGATGGCTGGGTGCATGAGGACAAGCTGTACCTGCGCGTGGTGGACTATAAGACGGGCGGCAAGAACTTCGACCTGACCGAGGTAGCAAACGGCATGGGACTGCAAATGCTGCTATATCTGTTCACCCTGTGTCGGGAGGGACAGGCGGTGTTCGGTCAACGGGAGCTTGTTCCGGCCGGCGTGCTTTATCTTCCGGCCAAGGACGTGCCCCTTACCGGTGGCCGTGGTATGGACGAGAAGGAGCGGCGCAAGCAGATGGATAAGGCACTCAAACGCCGGGGTCTGCTGCTGGACGAGCCGGAGGTGCTCACCGCCATGGAGCAGCCGGGGGAGGAGGGTATTCGCTTCCTGCCCCTGCGTGTGAGCAAGGACGGAACGGTGTCCGGCAGCGGCGTGCTGGCCAGCGCCCAGCGCTTTGAGCGGCTGGAGAAGCACGTGGACCGGGTGCTGCGGGATATCTGTGCGGAACTGGCCGCGGGCAACATCTGTGCCGACCCCTACTGGCGGGGGGCGGACCGCAATGCCTGCCGCTACTGCGACTTTGCCGCCGCCTGCCACTTTGAGGAAAACCGGGGCGGTGACTGCTACCGCCGGCTGGCCAGTGTCAGTGCCGAAGACTTCTGGGCCGGACTGGAGCAACAGGAGGAAACGCATGAAGGACAAGAGTAAGAACATTCTCATCATCAACGATATGCCCGGGTACAGCAAAGTGGCCACCGCCGCCATGCTGCCCATTCTCTCCCACATGGGGCACAGCGTGTATAACCTGCCCACCGCCCTGGTGAGCAACACGTTGGACTACGGAACGTTCGCGCTGCTGGACACCACGGACTATATGGAGCAGGCCATCGCCGTGTGGGATGAACTGGGCTTTCAGTTTGACTGTATCACCACCGGTCTGCTGGCCAGTGGACGGCAGGTGGAGATCATCCGCAAGTTTATCCACAGCCAGAAAAAGGACGGCCTGCTGGTCATGACCGACCCTATTATGGGGGACGAGGGCAAGCTGTATAACGGCGTGGGGGAAGAGACCGTGGAGCATATGCGCCGCCTGCTGGGGGTGGCCGATGTCGTCGTACCCAACCTGACGGAAGCGGAATTTCTTACCGACCGGTATGTGGGTCAGCAGCGGCTGACCCGGGAGCAGGCGCGGCAGGTGGTGGATGAGCTGCGCGCCTTCGGCCCGCGTTCGGTGGTCATCACCAGCGGCAGGGAAGCGGAGAGCGACCGCCATGTGGTCTGGGGCTACGATCACACGGAGGATGCGTATTTCACCCTGCCTTACCGCTATATCAAGGTGCACTTTACCGGCACGGGGGATATGTTCTCGGCGGTGCTGGTGGGGCATCTGCTTCAGGGGATGAAGCTGCCCGGGGCGGTGCGAAAGGCCATGGATGTGCTGGAAAAGCTGATTTTTCTGGAGCGGGATGAGCTGGACAAGAAAAAGGGCATCCGCATTGAAAAGTTTTTGGACGTACTCAACGATTAAACAAGGGGAAAGGAGGGGCAGGATATGGCCTTTCAGCTGACGCAGGAGCAGCAGCACGCCGTAGACAACCGGGGCGGTGCGCTGCTGGTGTCCGCCGCGGCCGGCTCGGGCAAGACCCGGGTGCTGGTGGAGCGGCTGATGGACCGGGTGTGCGGCGGAGCGGATATTGACCACTTCTTGATTATCACTTACACCAAAGCGGCCGCTGCCGAGCTGCGCGGCCGCATCGCCAAGGAGCTGAACGAGCGGCTTGCCCTGCGCCCCCATGACCGCCATCTGCGTCGGCAGACCACGCTGCTCTACCGGGCGCAGATCTCCACCGTGCACGCCTTTTGCGCCCAGCTGCTGCGGGAGAACGCCGCACGGCTGGATCTGGACCCCGATTTCCGCCTGTGTGACGAGGGGGAAGCGCTGATTTTGATGGATCAGACCCTCAGCCGCCTGATGGACCGCCGCTATGAAACCTTAAAGCCGGGGGACGCTTTTGCTGATTTGGTGGACGCCCTGTCCGGTGGCCGGGATGACAGCCGGCTGATGCAGATCGTGCTGGACGTGTTCGGACGGGTGCAGAGCCATGCCGACCCGGAGCGCTGGCTGCGGGAGCAGGAACAGCTGTGGCAGCTGGATGGCGTGACCGACGTGACGGACACTCCGTGGGGAAAGCAGCTGATGGAGCTGGCTCGTCAGCGGACGGCGTACTATTACACCCGGCTGGAAAAAGCGTGGAAGCTGGCCCAGCAGGACAAGGTGGTCAGCGCCAATCTGTCCGACAGTTTGCAGCAGAGTATGGACGCACTGGCTGCCTTTGGGCGCATGGAGCGCTGGGACGATATGGCAGCGGCACTGCCCATTCCCTTCCCCCGGGCGGGAGCAAAGCGCGGGGTGGAGGACGTGTCCTGTGCCGAGCGGGTGAAGAACATCCGTGCCCGGACAAAAAAACAGCTGGACAAGCTCAGCGAGTGGTTTGATCAGCCCAATGACGTGCTTCTGGAAGATCTGTGCCGTGCCGCACCCGCCGTGCGGGAGCTGATGGGGCTGGTGCTGGAATTCAGCCGGGCGTTCCGGGAGGAAAAGCGCCGCAGAGGTCTGGTGGACTTCTCCGATTTGGAGCATCTGGCGGTGGCGCTGCTCTACGACCCGGCCACCGGGCAGTATACCGAACTGGCGCGCAGCTGTTCAGCTCGCTTTGACGAGGTGATGGTGGACGAGTTTCAGGACACCAATCAGGTGCAGAACGCCATCTTCCGCGCTGTATCCGACGGTGGACGCACCAGCTTTACCGTGGGTGACGTGAAGCAGTCCATCTACCGGTTCCGTCTGGCCGACCCCACCATCTTCCTGCAGCGCTACGAGGCGTTTAAGCCCTTTGACAAGGCTCAGGACGGAGAGGGGCGCAAGGTGCTGCTCACCCAAAATTTTCGCTCCCGTGCCCAGGTGCTGGAGGGGGTCAACGACCTGTTCCGGGACCTGATGAGTCCGGAACTGGGCGAGCTGGAGTATACCGACGAGCAGGCGCTGGTGCCCGGTTCTACCGCATTCCCCAAAGAAGGGGACTGGCGGGTGGCAGTGGACGTGGTGGAGACCGGGGGCGAAACGGAGGATGACCTGACCGAGGATAAAAATTTGCTGGAAGCCCGCTGCGTGGCCGCCCGCATTCGTGGGATGCTGGATGAGGGCATGCAGGTGGGGCTTGAGGGCAAGACCCATACCTTGCGGCCAAGCGACATCATGATTTTGCTCCGTTCTCCCGGCCCGGTGCTGGGGCAATACATCACCGCGCTGGAAGAGCAGGGAATCCCCTGGTCTGCTCCGGTGGGGGAGGATCTGTTTTCCACCACCCAGGTGAATGTGGCGCTGGCGCTGCTACAAATCGTGGACAACCCCCATCAGGATGTGGCGCTGATCGCCGCCCTGCGCTCGCCGGTATACGGGTTCTCTGGCGACCGGCTGGCGCAGCTGCGCGCCCAGTCCAAGGGTGATTTTTACCATGCGGTGGTGCAGGCTGCCCAACAGGGGGAGCGGGACTGCGCGGAGTTCCTGCAACAGCTGGATGAACTGCGCTTTGGCGCGGGTGAGCGCACCTGCAGCCAGCTCATCTGGCACATCTATGAAAAAACCAATCTTCTGGCTCTGTTTTCCGCCATGCCCGGAGGGGAGGAACGTAGAGCACACCTGCTGGCACTGTACGAGTTGGCACGCCAGCAGGAGGGGCTTGGCTGCCGCACCCTGTTCGACTTCCTCACCCGGCTGGAACGCCTGCGCGCCCAGGGTCGGCAGGTGAGCGTATCTTCCACCAAGGAAAGCCAGGGCGTGCGCATCATGTCCATCCACCGCTCCAAGGGACTGGAGGCTCCGGTGGTCTTTGTGTGCGGGCTTGCCCGGCGCTTTAACCGGGATGACATGAAGCGCCCGGTGCTGTTTCACTCTGTCCACGGGGTTGGACCCAAATATCTGAACCGGGAGGAAAACATAGAAGTGTCCACCCTTGCCCGGCACGTGGTGGCTCAGACGCTGGAGCGGGAGATGCTGTCCGAAGAGCTTCGGCTTTTGTACGTGGCCATGACCCGGGCACAGGAGAAGCTGATTTTGACCATGTCGGTGGCTTCGGCGGAAAAGGTGTTGTCCGGTCTTAGCGAAGATGCGGACAACCCGGTGGCACCCCAGGCGCTGGCCGAGTGTGACTGTATGGGCAAGTGGATTTTGCTCTCCGCCATGACCCGCAGCAGCGGTGCTTGCCTGCGTGAGTGTGCCGGTCTGGGCTTTGCCGCTGCCGGGGACTATACCCACCCCTGGGATATCCGCATCGTCCCCCGGGACACGTTGGTGGAGGGGGAGGAAACGGACGAAACGGAACCGGCACGCGTGCTGCCCGAACCCCGGCAGGAATGGCTGGAGAGCTGTTTCGGCTGGCGGTACCCCCATGCCGTGGCTGACATCCCGTCCAAGATCACCGCTACCCAACTCAAAGGCAGGGCGAAGGATCAGGAGGCGGCAGAGCAGACCCTGACCCAGCCGTCCCGGAACGCGCCGCCCCTGTACCGGCCTCAGTTTGCCGCTGAGAAGCTGGGGCTGACCGCCGCACAACGGGGTACGGCGGTGCATCAGGTGATGGAATATCTGGACTTTACTCGTGCCAACAGCCGGGAGGCGCTGGAGGAGCAGATCCGTCGCCTAGTGGAGGGGGAGTACATCACCCCGGATCAGGCGCGAGCCGCGGATGTGGAACGCCTTGCGGCGCTGTTTGCTTCCCCGCTGGGACAGGAACTGATGCAGACGCAGGCACACCGGGAGTTTAAATTCTCCATGCTGGTACCGGCGCAGGAGTATTTCCCCGACGCGGCCGGGGAGGAATTGCTGCTGCAGGGCGTGGTGGACTGCTGGTTCGACACGCCGGAGGGCATTACCGTGGTGGACTTCAAGTCTGACCGGGTGGATGAGCAGACGGTGGAGCAGCGTGCCCGGGAATACCTGCCCCAGCTGGAGACCTATGCCCGGGCATTGACCCGGCTGACCGGACGGCCGGTGAAGCGGCGGCTGCTGTGGTTCTTCCAGCTGGATCGGACGGTAGAGGTCTAAAAAAACTGAAAAAAATGCGCAAAAGCTCTTGCAATTCAAAAAAGACCGTGATATACTGCTACATGCGCTTTCCCGAAAACCACAAACATGAAAGAGGTGAACACAAATGAAGGAAGGCATCCATCCCAACTATGAGCAGACCACCATTCGCTGCGCCTGCGGCAATGTGATCGAGACTGGCTCCACTCAGAAGGACATCCGTGTCGAAGTTTGCTCCAAGTGTCACCCCTTCTACACCGGCAAGCAGAAGATGGTGGATACTGGCGGTCGCGTCAGCCGCTTCAACAAGAAGTTCGGTCTGGACAAGTAAGATCCGCATTCAAAAACCGCACCTTAAGGTGCGGTTTTTTGTTTATCGGCATATACTACGGTGTGCAGCTGTATTCAGCGAAAAGGGGAGTACACTATGGATAAAATTACCCTGCCTGGTATTGGAATGCGAAAAATCAAAAGCCTGCTGGCGGTAGCGCTGTCCTTTGCCCTGTGGCAGGTGGTGCGCATCTGGTTTCCGGAGTTTAATATCCATCCGCTGTTTTGCTATATGTACGCCGTCATCGAAATGCGCGACAGCGTGGAAAAAACCAGACAGTTTGGAAAACTCCGCATCAAAGCCACCCTGCTGGGGCTTGCGGTGGGGCTGAGCGCCCTTCCCCTGAGTGTGCGGTACGGCACCTATGCCGGCCGGGGGGCGGTCTTTGTGTTGACCGACCTTGCGATCATCCTGCTGGGCATCCTTTTGACCCTGTGGCTGGCGGAACTGGTGCGGTGTGAGAATTTCTGCGGCATCGCGGCCATCATTTTTGTGATCTGTCTGGTGCGGGACAGAGATACGGATATCAATATGTATGTGTATGCCATCCTGCGCGTATTCCAGACGCTGCTGGGCGTGTTCTGCGCGTGGGTCGTCAACGCGTTTGTCTGCCCCTACCCGAAAAGGGAGAACCGCTGACGGTCTGTATTGTGAATTGGAGGGAATGTTCTATGATGCGAAAAGTAGAACCAAACGAAATAAAAGCAAATGTATTTTCCATGATTGGGGATGAGTGGATGCTCATCACCGCCGGCGGGGCGGATGCGTGCAACACCATGACCGCCAGCTGGGGCGGTCTGGGTGTGCTGTGGGGCGAGCCTGCGGCTACCATCTATGTGCGCCCTCAGCGTTATACAAAGGAATTTATCGACCGGGAGGAGTACTTCACCCTGTCTTTCTTCGACCCGGAATATAAGCCTCAGCTTGCTTTGTGCGGAAGCAAGTCCGGCCGGGACATGGACAAAGCCAAGGAGTGTGGCTTTACCGTGGCCCGGGGTGAGGGGGGAGCCCCCTACTTTGAGCAGGCGCGGCTGGTGCTGGTGTGCCGCAAGCAGTACGCCCAGGAGATGGATCCTGCCGCCATGCCCGACCAGGTGAAAGAGAAATGGTATCCCCAGAGCGACTTCCATACCATGTATATCGGCCAGATCGTGGAGGTCTACACCAAGGACTGAACCGGAGGTTATTTTATGACCGAGAACAATACCAAGGAAAAAATCCAGCGCGCGGTGCTGGTGGGCTTGAACGCCCATAGCCTGAATAACGACGAGAACGCCACGGACACCTCCATGGAGGAGTTGGCCGCTCTGCTGGAAACGGCGGGCGGGCAGAGTGTTGGTGTGGTGCTCCAATCCAAGGACAGCCCCGACCCACGCACCTTCATCGGTGAGGGCAAGGTGGCCGAGGTGAAGGAACTGGTGCAGGCCATGAACGGGGATATGGTGGTCTTTGACAACAGCCTGTCCCCCTCCCAGCAGCGGGTGCTCACCGAGGAACTGAACGTGCCCGTGCTGGACCGTTCCGCCCTCATTCTGGACATCTTTGCCCAGCGTGCCCGTACCCGGGAGGGTCGGTTACAGGTGGAACTGGCCCAGTATAAGTACCTGCTGCCCCGTCTGCTGGGCATGTGGAAGAATCTGGCACGGCAGGAGGGTGCCATCGGCACCGGCGGCCCCGGCGAGACCCAGCTGGAGACCGACCGAAGACATATTCGCCGCAAGATCTCCAAGCTGGAGAGCGAGCTGAAAGAGGTGCGCCGGGTGCGGGGCGTGCAGCGGGAGCGCCGCATCAAGAATGAGGTGCCTGTGGTGGCCATCGTGGGCTATACCAACGCGGGCAAGTCCACCCTGCTCAACAAGCTGACCGGAGCGGATATCCCGGCCAACAACCGCCTGTTCGATACTCTGGACACCACCACCCGCACCCTTGAAATTTCCGACACCTGCACCGTGCTCATTTCTGACACCGTAGGCTTTATCTCCAAGCTGCCCCACCATCTGGTGGAGGCATTCAAGGCCACACTGGAGGAGTTGGAATTTGCCGATTTGCTGCTCCACGTCATCGACGCGTCCAACCCTGAGTGGCGGGATCAGGCGGCGGTGGTGGACGAGCTGATCCGTCAGCTGGGCGCGGAGCAGACTCCGCGCATCGAAGTGTTCAACAAGTGTGACCGCTACGTGGGCGAGATCCGTCCCCACGGGGAGAATATCGTCTCCCTCTCCGCCAAAACCGGAGAGGGGATGGACGAGCTGCTGGCCGCCATCGGCAAGCGGCTGGACAGCGGCGCCAAGCGGGTGACCATCCACCTGCCCTATGACAAGGGCGGTATTCTGGATACTCTCTACAAGGAGGCCAAGGTGGAGAAAGTGGATTACTCGGACACCATCGACGTGGTGGCCGTCTGTACCCCCAAGACCATTGGGCAGCTTGGGCCTCTTGTGGAGGGCTGGACACCCCATAAAGAACCTTGGGAAGAATAAAGCGGGAGGGCGGGGGCCTGCC
>JAZUOI010000050.1:0-7121 GCA_045604585.1 Lawsonibacter sp.
GGTAAAATAGGACAGCACCGTGTCCCGCCCCGGGAAGAAAATCAGGGTAAAGCCCGCCACCAGGTCGGTGGCCGCCTGGTCGGTGGTAGTGCGCTCGGCAGCGGTGAGATTGTACAAAGCACCGTCCCGCATGAGGGCGAACAGCTCCTCCTCCGTCGCCCGAACCAAAGCCTCGTCCTGAGCGATGGGACGCAGGATGTAGTCGCTCACCCGCTCGTTGCGCACCACACCCTCCAGATAGCATACCGTCAGTCTCCGGGCGGGGTCGTCCCCCACTTGCACCGGCCGGGTCTTAAAGTCCACGCAGTCCCGGAACACCTGGGTCAGCCCCTCCACCGTCAGCGGCTGGGTCAGCCGGGGTTCCTTTCGGGGGTGAGGTTGCCCCACATCCCGGTCAAACAAGCCCACACACACCACCTCTTTCCTCTTCATTGTGCCGCGGTGGACAAAAAATATACCGCCGCGGCACGCCGCGACGGTATACACGTTCTTTATTCCTCTCGTAATTGCTCAAAAAACGTCTGCAATTGTTGGGCGCACTCGTCCTCCAGCAACCGCCCGTACAGACGGGGCTTGTGATTGAAACGCTCCTCAAACAAATTCAGCACCGAGCCGCAGGCCCCCGCCTTGTCGTCCCTTGCGCCGTAGCGTACCGTGTGGATGCGGGAATTGATGATGCCCCCCGCGCACATGGGACAGGGCTCCAGGGTGACGTACATGGTGCAGCCGTGCAGCCGCCAGCTGCCCAGCTTCTGGCAGGCATCCCGGATGGCCTCCAGCTCCGCGTGGGCGGTGGCATCCCCGTTTTCTTCCCGGCGGTTGCACCCCTCGCCCACGATTTCTCCGTCTTTGACGATGACGCAGCCCACAGGCACATCCCCTTGTTCCGCAGCCTGTGCCGCCAACTCCATGGCCCGGCGCATATATTCCTCATGTCCCATTGTTCCACCTCGTTTCCCTATCAGTTTACCTTATCCCGGCCAACGACGCAAGTCCCTTGTGTTTCCCCAGACAAGTTGGTATAATGTATCATCACAGAAAAAGACTGGAGGTCCTCTCTATGAAACGCACGCTCCTCCTGTTGTTGGCCGCACTTGTTTGCCTGCCCCTGTTTTCCGGCTGCACCCACTCCGTCGCTCCCACCCTGCCCGAGGCGGAGTATCCCATGGAGCTGCTCTTTTCCAGCGGTGCCGGCGCATGGGGCACCAGACTGTTTCTGAACGCGGACGGTAGCTTTGAGGGACAGTTTTCCGATGCCAACATGGGCGAAACAGGCAAGGGCCATCCAAACGGTACCGTCTACCTCTGCTCCTTCACCGGACGGTTCTCCATTGAGGAAAAACTGGACAGCCTCTCCTACCCCCTGACGTTGGAGGAAGTCACCCTTGACCAGCCGGCCGGTGAGGAGTGGATTGAGGACGGCGTCCTCTATGTGAACGCCGGTCCCTACGGTCTTTACAATGATAACACCGATGGCCAGATGTCCCGCTCCTTCGTCCTCTACACCCCCTCTGCTCCCGTTTTGGGTTTGGACAAGGAATTGCTCAGTTGGTGGCCGGGCCGCTTTGAGCCCACTCCCCCGGAAACCCTCAACTGTTTTGCCCTTTGGAATGTAGAGGCGGGCACCGCTTTCTTTACGTATCCAGAAACGATAACCTGACGGAGGTTCGCTATGAAAAAATTCAAGCCCCTGTGGCTGAAGATCCTGCTGACCCTTGTCCTGTTGGGTCTTGCCGCTTGCACCTGGGAGTTTATCAGCTCTCAAAACCCCTATATCCTGCCGGTCAAGCGGGCACTGAAATATGATGTGCTTGACATGACCACCGCCGACGAAACGCGGGAGACCGCCGGGCTGAACGCGGACACGCTCCGGGTCTCCCTGTACGAAAACGGCCAGCGAGCGGACGGATACCCTTCCCCGGACACCGACTGCAAGCGGGTGTATGAAGACGACACCTTCACCCGCCTTGTGAACTACACCGACGGCTATCAGATGGACTTTCCCGCCGGGACGCAGTTTGATTTTTCCCTCAGCCCCCTGTACGTTTACGGCTATGGGGACGGGTTCGATGTGACCATCTCCCGGGAAAAGGCCGATTATCAGAGCCTCAAGGACGTGGTCACCTTTGAGCTGTCTACCTTCCTGCCCGGCATCTTCAAAGATACCACCGTGCAGGACTATGTTCGTCATTACGAGTACCGCTTTCTGCTGGACGAAGGCTGGCAGGAAAACAACAGTGTGACCACCACAAGCTGGGCGGACGGCAACATCTACTTTGTGGAGGCGCAGGTAGACGGACTGTCTGACGACCTGTTTGACGGCTACCTGTACGTCAACCACTTTACCCCCAGCCGGGAGTACCTGCGCCTTTTGTTCCGCTATCAAAAAGAGGACTCCGCCACCCGAGACAAGCTGGTGGAGCTGGCCAAAAACGCCCGCATCTTCGACCCCATGGGCACTCCCGTCTACGACACCGACTTCGCCCCCGACCTGTCCCAGGTCGTCTGGTCGGAGGAAACCGAAGCCCTTTACCAAAAGCTCAACGACTTCTCCGCCCCTATGGACTGGGGCATTTTCCTGCAGGATTTCTATGTCAGCGGCTTTACGGGCGAACTGACCGCCATGGAGGAAAAACTGGACTACACCTTCCCCGTCATTCTCTACTACCGCCACTTCCCCACCCACGAATTCCCCACGGACGTGATGCAGGAGAACTACGAGGCGGGGCGGCTGGTGGAGCTGACGCTGCAGCTGACAGACAACAACAACATGGACATGTTCGCCAAGTCCCCCCTGCTGGAAATTTACCGGGGCAACATGGACGACCAGCTGCGGGCGTGGGCGCGCGCCGCCGCCGACTTCGGCCACCCCTTTCTGTTCCGGCTGAACAACGAGATGAACTCCGACTGGACCAGCTACGGCGGCGTGGTCAACCTGGCCGACCCCAACATTTTCACCGCCGTGTGGCAGCGGATCTACCGCATTTTCCAGGAAGAAGACGTGGACAACTGCATCTGGATCTTCAACCCCCATGACCGCCAGGCGCCCCCTTCCGACTGGAACAACTCTCTGGCCTATTACCCCGGCAACGAATATGTGCAGATGATCGGCGTGACCGGGTACAACAACGGCACCTACTACACCCAGTGGGCGGAGGAATGGCGGGAGTTTGAGGACATCTACGATCAGATCTGGGAGGAATATCAGCCCCACTTTGCTTCCTTCCCCTGGATCATCACCGAATTTGCCTCCAGCGGCATCGGCGGGGACAAGGTGGAGTGGATCGAAGAGATGTTTGAGCACATCGACGACTACCCCAATATCCGCATCGCCGTGTGGTTCAGCTTCGCCGACTTTGATGATGCCAACGGCGGCACCCCCGCCCGCACCTACTGGCTGGATGAGACACCTCAGACGCTGGAAGCGTTCCGTCAGGGGCTGAGAAAACAATTTGGAAACTAAGGTGATTGTCTTGCTGTATATTTTTCTCATGGCTGTGAGCCTCGCTCTGGACGCCTTCGCTGTGGCCACCTCCACCGCCATCGCCACCCCCCACTTCCGCAAACGGTACGCGGTGAAAATGGGCGTGTGGTTTGGCGCGTTCCAGTTCGCCATGCCCCTCGTGGGCTGGCTGCTGGCCAGCTCCGTCAGCACCTATATCAAAGCCTTTGACCACTTTATCGCCTTCGGCCTGCTGGCCTTTCTGGGTGGACGGATGGTATGGGGTTCCTTTGACGAGACCTGCGAGGTGGGCTCTGCCGACCTGAGTCCCAGGCGCTTGTGCCTGCTGGCCATCGCCACCTCCATCGACGCCATGGCCGCCGGCATCTCCATGGCCTTTATGCCGGACATCAACGTGCTGCTGGCCTGCACCATCATCGGTCTGGTGGCCTTTGCCCTGTCTGCCCTGGGCGGCCTGCTGGGCAAGCAGCTGGGCTGCCTGTTCCAGAAACGAGCAGAGCTGGTGGGCGGCCTGGTGCTCATCGCCATCGGCACGAAAATCCTGGCGGAGCATCTCACCTCCGGTACATAAACAAAACCCCTCCGAAGCCAACCGGTTTCGGAGGGGTTTGCGTTTATCAGATATCAGAAGGGGAACCCGAAGTTAAAGAAGCTGCTAAACGGCCACTGGAACTGGTAGCTGCCGCCGTTCTGCCCGCCCTGCTGAGCCGGGGCGGAGGTGGGCTGGTCGGGCTGAGACTTCTCCTCCGGTGCTTCCTCGTCCAGCACCACGGACAGTTCCATCTCCTTGCCCTCGCGCACCACCTTGAGGATGATGGTATCCCCGGCGCGGTAGGTGGACTTTTCCGCCACCAGCGCGGAGTGGGTGGTAATCACGGTATCGTTCATGGAGGTGATGATGTCGCCCACTTTCAGTCCGGCCTTCTGGGCGCAGGAGCCCTCCTCCACCGATTCCACGTAAGCGCCCACGGGCACACCGTAGCGCTTGGCGTCGGCCTCGGTCACGCTGGACACCATCACACCCAGATGGGGCTTTCCGGTGACGTAGCCGTGGCGGATCAGATCTTCAACAATGTGCTTGACATCGTTGATTGGAATGGCAAAGCCCAGTCCCTCGATGGTAGCCGAGGAGGTGCTGGCCCCCGACATTTTCGCCGTAGTGATGCCGATGACCTGTCCGTAGCGGTTGAACAGCGGGCCGCCGGAGTTGCCGGAGTTGATGGCGCAGTTGGTCTGGAGCATATTCATGCTGGTAGCATCGTTGCCGCTGCCGGTGGTAATGACCCGATCCAGGGCGGACACGATGCCATCGGTGAGGGAATAAGTCAGCTCACCCAGCGGATTTCCGATGGCAAAGACTTCCTCTCCCACAATCAGCTTGTCCGAGTCGCCCAGCACCACAGGCTTGAGGTCCTTGGCGTCGATTTTCAGCACCGCCACGTCGTTATCCGCCTCGCCGCCCACCAGCTTGGCCTGATAGCTGTCGCCATTCTGGAAGGAGACGGTGATGGGTACGGAGCGGTTCTTGGCCGCCTCCTCGATCACGTGATAGTTGGTGATCACATAGCCGTCCGCCGTGAGCACAAAGCCCGAGCCGGTGGCTGCGGACGTGGTGGTATAACCGTAGATATTCGTGGTGGTGGACACGGTAATGCCCACGCAGGAGGCCACGTTGCCCGCATAGACCTGCGCTGGGGTCAACGGCTGGGAAGCGGGCAGCTGCACCACCTCCACCGCGCTCAGGGGCGTCTGGCTTTCATACATGGCGGTCTCCCCCCTGCCGCCGCCCAGCAGCAGCGCGGTGCCGGCCAGACCGGCCGCGCCGCCCAGCAGGGTGCAGCACAAACACAGCGCCGTCACCTTCAGCGCGGTATGCTTCTTTTTTTCTTTGGGCGCGGGGTCTTGGTCAAACACATTTCCCGTGGTGGGGATGGGCTGTTCCTGCTCGCGCTCAAAATCATGATCGGACGAATACATATCATTCACTCCTTGCTGATAGAGTTAGGTTGTTCCGGGGTTAAGGCAAGCATACCTTCTAATTATGTCTAATTTATGAAGATCCTGCAACCTTTTTTTGAATTTCTTTTCCTTTTACGTTTCGGAGGCCGTTCCGTCCTCCCGGCGCAGCACAGCGGCCGTATCCCGCACCGCCAGACTCACATCCGCCTTCCAGCCGTCCAGCAGCCCCAGCCCCAGCAGGTTCAGCGCCACCAGTGTGACCACCGGACCCAGGATCATGCCGACCACGCCGGCCAGCCGCATGCCCACGTAAATGCTGACCAGAGACAGAATGGGAGACAAGCCCGTCTGATCGCCCACAAATTTCGGCTCGGCAACCCGGCGGAACAGCGCCACCACGCCCCAGATCACGATGACGGCCACCGCCCGGGAATAGTTCCCCGCAAGCAGATCTACCGCCGCCCACGGAACCATCACCGCCCCTGCCCCCAGAATGGGAACAAAGTCCAGCACCGCCAGCCCCAGAGCCAGCAGCATAGCATAGCTCTGCCCGGTCAGCACAAAGCCGAACAGCAAAATGAAAAATACCGCGGTGCTCAGCAGCACCTGCGCCTTGAGATAGCCCCCAAAGGCCGCCATCACCGCCGCTTTCACCTGCCGCAGCACGGACAACGCCCCATCGTCCATGTGCTGAATGAAGCGGGTACGCAAATAGGGGTAATCAGCACACAAAAAGTGCGTTCCCATAAGAAAAAACACCAGCGCCAGCACAAAGGAGGACACGTCTCGAGCCTTATCGGTGGCAAAGCTGGTCAGGTTGCCAAGGTCGGGTGTGACGCTGCCCAGCCACTGACCCACCATCTCGCCCAGCTGTTCCAACAGGCTCTGGTCCGGAGCAAGCACCTCAAAGGGCAGTCCCTCGGTCAGCCGCCGGGCATAGCTGTCCAGCAGCGCAAACGCCTCCCGCGCCGCGTTCAGCAAACTGTCCCAGTTCTCCGCAAGGGAGACCACCTCTCCCACCGCCGCGCGCACCAGCAGCCCCAGTGCCACAGACAGTGCGCCGAACAGAACCAGCAGGGTCAGCAGCGACAGCACACTCCGGGACCAGCCCAGCCGCCGGTGAAGCCGGCGCACCACGTTGTCCAGCAGCGCCGCCGCCCCCCACGCCAGCAAAAACGGCATGAACAAAGACAGCAGAGGCCGACCCGCTGTCCACACCAGCAACACGGCCACTACCACCGCAAAAAGCCGCAGTCCCAGCCGCAGCCAAAGCCGCCTCCGTTGGGCGGAGCTGAGTCGCTCTGCGTACATCCTGTTTCCTCCTTTTGGTTGGATGGTTTCATTATACGCCGTGTCGCATTAAAAGAAAGAAGAAAATTGTAAACTTTTTGCCCTGGGGCATAGCCTTCCGGTGTCCAAGCATAGTCTGTACCATCACCCAGCAAAGGAGGACGACCCTGTGAGCAAGACGACCGGACAAGCCGCGCGCACCCTGCGCCGGGGTGGGGCACTGGCTATGGCATTGGTGGCGGGGTGGATCACGGTGCGTTCCGCCGGCATCACCCGGCCGCTGCAGGCATTGGGGGCACTGGCTCAGGACACGTCCTTCGCCCTGTCCGTACTGCACCTGCAGCTGCCAGCCCCCCGGGAAGATCCCCTCCCCCTGTCCCAACGGCTGGTGCTGGGGCAATCTCCCTTC
>JAZUOI010000051.1:0-8174 GCA_045604585.1 Lawsonibacter sp.
CCGCAGCACAGCTGCGGGGCGTTGTTTTTCCTTGTTCACTTCTCCAGCAATTCCAGCAGCAGGCGTTCGTTCTCCCTCGCCGCCTGAGCAAGCCGCCGGGAGTGCTCGCTCAGGGTTTCTTTGTACTGATTATAATTATTCAGTAGCTCGTCCAGGTGCAGGATGGCCTGCCTCCGATCCAGCCGGGTCACATCCCCGGCCGATGGCATGTCCAGCTCCTGTAGGTAACTCTTCACCTTGGGGTCATACACCAGCCCCACCAGCGGCACAGCGGTGCGGGCAGCAAAGATCAGCGTGTGCAGGCGCATGGCAAGGCACAGCTTGCCCCGAGCCACCACTCCCATCAGTTCCTCCGGAGTCAACGGCTGATCCAGCAGGGCTGCCGGGGTGGTCATCTGCGCCATAACCTGGGCAGACAGAGCGCGGTCACTGTCCGGCTGCATGAGGACAAACAGACTCATCAATCCGTGTTTGTTGTACAAATGGTCACACACGGCGGCCAGCTCCCGGGCAAACTCCTTCGTGTCCGGCCAGCTGCGCACGGACAGCACCGCAAAGGGCTGTCCTGCGGGCAGCTTGGTGGTCGAGAGGATCTCGTCCACCCGGGTATCCTCCGCCCACTGCATGGTAAAGACCGGGTCTGCCGTCACATGCAGATCCTGCCGCTGCACTCCCATATTCCGCAGTTCTTGCAAAGAGCTGTGGTCGCGCAGGGTGACCAAATCCGCCCGCTCCACCGCCCGGCACACCTGCCGGCGGGTGCCATCCCGCAGCACCGGGCCGATGCCGTTGGCGTAGAGCGCCACTTTTTTGCCCATGCGCTTGGCCAGATGGATCAGGGACAGGTAATACAGCAGCGACCGGGTGGAGGTGCGGTCCTGCAGCAGGCTTCCGCCCCCGGACAGCAGCAGGTCGCAGTCCTTCACCGCCCGCCACACCTGGCTCAGACTGAACCGGGGCACAGCTTTGAGCCCGTAACGCTGAGTTGTTTGGACCGGATCGTTGGACAGGACGGTCACCGAAATATCCTCGCCAACGGACATGATCCCGTCGTGGATGGATTGGAGAATGGCGTCATCTCCGGCATTGGAAAATCCGTAATAGCCGCTGACCAGGATATTATGCCTGCGCCGGTACACCTGCTCATACATATCCTGACAGTCCTTGGCCATGCGATGGACCGAGTAGTGGTCAAAAATCACTTGACGGCCGTACTGACCCGCCTGTTCTTTCTCCTCCGGTGTCATTTCCAGCGCGTGGATCAAATCGTCCAGCAGCCGCTCCGGAGTGGACGCCTCCATCCCCCGGCAGCAGAAGTTACCCAGCCGTGCCTGTTCCAGCTTGTCCGGCCCGAACAGGCCGTGATAGCCCTCGTTTCCCGCCACGATGACGGGCTTTGCCGCCGCCATAGCCTCCAGAGCGGAGCGGGACACGCCCACGAACACGTCACCGGCCGCGGCGATTTCGTTGATGTCGGTACGCGGCCCGGTCATAGCGATCATGGTGCGTCCCAGCTGCTGGTTGACCCGGTCGGCCTGCAGCTTCAGCGGATGGAACACATTGCCGCCCCCGGCAATCAGCAGCTGCACCCCAGGTATTGCCAGGTCAAGCTCGGGGGCAATCTCGATCAGCTGCCGGGCGACCAGCGCCCGATCCTCGTCCATTCGGCTGACGTAGGACACCACCGGGCGGTTCGGGTCAAGCCCAAACTCGGCCAGCACCTGCTCCCCGGAGACCTGGGGAGAAAACTTGTCCGTGTCAATCCCGTTGATGGTAACGCTGATGTGTTCGGCAGGGATGCCATACTCACGCACCAGATATTCCTTGATATCATCCGACACAGCGATGGTGCGCTGCCCCCAGTTGGTCAGATAGCGCAGCGCGCCGCCGGTCTGGAATACCCAGTGAGCGGTGGTGACAAAGGGGAAGTTCATCTTTTTGTGCAGCAAACCGCACAGGAAACCCGGGATACGGGCGTGGGCATGCACCACGTCGGGCTGCTCGCTCTGAATGACCTTGCGCAAAATGTGCAGGGAGCGGCGCATGCAGCTCAGGCTGCGCCGATGCAGGGGCGCCTGGTAGTGGCGGATCCCTGCCTGCTGCAGTTCCGGGACATACACGCCGCCGTTGGACACCACGAACACGTCGTGCCCCATGGTACGCAGCTGCTTGGCCAGCTCCACAATATGGGTCTCCGCGCCGCCGATGTCCAGCCCCATGGTGGCCATCATAATTTTCTTCGACATTTAGCTGATCCCCACGATGGTGCCGCCAAACTGGGAGGTCTTGGTATACAGATCCAGCGACAGACCCACAGCAATGTGATTGGTTCGGTTAACATAAATATGCTGGCGCTCGTCCACCATGGCCTTGGCATCCACATGGAGGATCACGTTATAGCGCCCCTCAATGGGCGCCATGACATAGGTACCATCTGCTTTGAGCAGGGAGGTAACACACGCCTCCGCCTCCACTCCGGCCACGGTACCGATGGCATATTTGGTCTCCCCGTCGTACAGGGTGTCCCCCTCACGCAGGCTTTCCAGCCGCCCCTGGGGCATATTGGTGATCGCGACTTCATAGCTCACGTCCTGCATGGGGGCGGCAATCACCGCAATGGGCGTGACCTCGTCCTTGGTGATAAAGGCCGCCACCAGCACCACCGCCAGCACAAGCACACCCACGTCGATGACGCTGATGCGCCCGAACAAACGGCCGTTCTCGTCAATAATTCTCTTCATGTGCCATCAACCTTTCTCCACAGACAGGATGTAACCCGCGCCATAGTAGTCCGGGCCGAACACACGCACAGAGGTGCCCGCACGGACCTCCAGACCGCTTTCCAGCACGATGCTGCTGTCGTTCTCGGTGGCAAGGGCGGTCACGTCCATGATGACGTTATAGCGCTCGGGCACTTCGGCAAACTGGAAGGTGCCCTCCAGCTCGTTTTTGGTCAGGGTGCGAGCCGGTTCTACCTTCACCGAGGTAACGGTGCCCATGGCCTCTTTCCGGGTGCGCTCATGCAGCTGGTCGCCCACCTTGACCATTTCCGCCGTCTGCTGGTGCAGCTGCTCCAGCTCCACCACATAGTTCACTGTGGTCTTGCCTGCGGGCGTTCCGGTGACCGGGTCGGTGGGGGCGGAACCGCCCACCAGCTTAACGGCCACCACCCCAGCCGCCGCCAACAGCACCACAACGATCAAACCAATATCAAACAGGTTCAGCTTCCACTTGATTCTCTTTTTCTCACCCATGGCGGGTTCCCTCCATCGCTTTATAATATACGTTTTCTATATTCTGGGCAAAGATCTCGGCGGTAAACCGCTGATGGAAGATCTCCACCGCCCGCTGACCCATGGCGGCAAGGGTATCCGGCTGATCCATCAACTGTGCGATGCACCGGGCAAGGTGGGCGCTGTTCCGGTTTTCAAACAGCAGGCCGTCCTGTCCATCGTCAATGAGCCAGGGATTTCCACCATAGGTGCTGACCACCGCGGGCAGCCCCATACTCAGCCCCTCCAGAATGGACAGGCTGGAGGTCTCGGTGCCATAGGAGGCATTGAGCTGCAGATCCAGCATGGACAGCACACCGGCCACATCGCTTTGGAAGCCCATGAAGGTCACCCGGTCGGCAATGCCCATGTCCTGCGCCTGATGCCGAAGCTCCTGCTCGTAGGTACCGGTGCCCGCCACCAGAAGACGCAGGCTTCTGCCCTCGTCCGTGAGCAGCTTCATGGCCTCAAGGATGTGCAGATGTCCCTTATAGGGCTCGATGCGAGCCAGAATGCCCAGCACGAACTCCCCGTCCCGCACTCCCCACTGTTCCCGCAGGGCAGCGGTCTGTTCCGGGGTCTTGCGCTGCACAGGGGTGACCCCGTTCATCATCACCGTGATGCGCTTTTTGCTGATGCCCGCGTCGGTGAGATTTTCCGCCGCCGCCGGGCTGACGGCAATGATATGGTCGGAGTAATACTCGTTTAGGAATTTGTTCACCCACCGGCCGGGGGGATATTTCAGCTTGGCCGGCACGGGAAAGGCAGAGTGGCGGGTGTAGATGACCACCTTGCCGCAGCGGCGGCCGGCGATACGCCCGGACAGCGCACCATGGGTGTGCACGATGTCCGGCTGCACCTGTCCGATGAGCCGTTCCAGCTCTTTCACGTCGTCCTTATGGTAGGAGCGGTCGGTCAGTCCCTCCACCTCGTATACGGTGGTACCAAGCTCTTCCAGCGGCTGCTTGAGCAGACTGCCCCGGGGCAGGGCCACCGACACGTCAAAGTTGGCCCGGTCAGCACGGCTCATATAGTTCAGCAGCACACGACCCGCGCCGCCAATGTTGGTGTCGCTAATGACATTGAGTACCCGAATCACGCGTCCCCCTCCTTTTTCAGTTCACTCCAGCGGGCAGCCGCCATGCCCAGAGCCAGATAGGCCCAGAACAGGAACATCACCCGGTAGTTGTAGAAGGAATAGTCTGTCATGGCCTGCACCATAAAACCGGCCACACCGGACAGGAACGCCACCTGCAGCAGTCGCCCCTTTCCATCCCGCTCCTTGTGGGCCGCGGCGCACAGCTGCCGGACATACCAGAACAAAATCACACAGAACAGCGCCAGCGCCACGATACCCGCATCCGCCGTGATCTGCAGCAGCAGGTTGTGGGAGTGGGGCGTGGCAATGGCATCGTAGCTGTAGGTGGGATAGACGGTGTTGAAGGCCGCGGCTCCCGGGCCAACACCGCACAGCCAATAGTCTCGAAGCATCCGCAGCGACCCCATCCAGATGGACACCCGGTAGGAGGTGGAGCGGTCACCCAGATTGCCAATGCTGGTGAAGCGCTGGACAATGGTATCCGGCAGCACGAAGTAGAGCACCACCAGCGCCACCGGCGCCAGCGCCAGCAGCTGGGGTTTGAGCAGGATCACAAACACGGCCGCAGCGCACAAAAGCGCCAGCCATGCGCCCCGGGAAAAGGTGAGCAGCATACACGCACACAGCACACCGCAGCAGCCCAGCCAGAACAGACGCTGCTTTTTTCCACGGGCGTTGAGCAGGCATGCCCCGCCCAACGGAAGTATCAGCACCAGGTATTGTCCCAGCATATTGGGGTTTTCCAACGTGGAGGACACCCGGAACTCGATGCCGGAGAACATGGAGCTGTCCACCCAGGCAGCGGACTGATAGCCGGTGCGGAACACGTACTGGTAGATGCCGTACAAACTGACCAGCACGCCGCCCAGCACCATTCCCTTCACCAGCCGCTCCAGCCCCACCCGGCTGTCCACACTGTTGACGGGAACCAGGGCAAAAGCGGTGAAGAACACGGTCAGCAGGCCGATGGGCAGGCTCTCCTCGGGGGTGACCGAGGCAAGCGTACCTGCCGCGTACACCACGCAGTAGAGCATCACATATTTATTGATGGGTGAATACACAAGCTTGCGCTGACGGCTGCGGGCAAAGCTCAGCAGCAGGGAACACACCGCCACCGCTTCCAGCGCCGCCACCACCATGGTGGGCAGCAGCGCCCCGAATACCATCGGCACCATGCACCAGAACCACAGCTGGGTGAACATACTGTCTCCCAGCAGTTTTTCCAACCGCAGTTTCTCATACAGCCAGCACAGCAGCCCATGCACCCGCGTCCAAAGCCAAGCGAACACACTTGCCTGAGACAGGGCTTGTCCACAGGAAGACGGGCTGAGGAATCCCTGTATCACCCGGCTTCGCTCCCATTGACCGCCCATCCAGCGGCCTGCTGCCGCCAACCAGCGGCACAGAACACTGGCACCCAGAATATTCTTTACTCGTTCCATTCACTCACCCTCGTTTCAGCAGGCGTTTTACAAGACCGGCGGCCAGCTTCGCCTCGTCCAGTCCCAGCGCCAGCGCGGCAAAGAAGTACACCCCCACGCCCACGCCCGCGGTGAGGGTCAGCAGCACCAGCTCACCCAGCTTGCCTGCCGGAAGCACTCCGGCCAGTCCACCGGACAGCAACGCGCACACCAGCGCCATCAGCGCCGTGGCGGCCAGCATCTTCAGCACTCCCGTCCAGAATGCGCGCTCAAAGATTCGCTGCCCGCCCGTTTCCAGCGGCAGCAGAAGCAGCAGGGCGTACACCGTGGAGGACACCGCGGAAGCCACCGCCAGACCGGCCACCTGCAGCCGCTCCACCAGCACCGCGCACAAAACCACGTTCACCCCGATGGACACCGCGCCTGCCACCAGCGGCGTGCGCCCGTCCTGCCGGGCGAAATAGGCGCGGCTGAGAATGTTCTGCACGGCGTAGCCCGCCATGCCAAGAGACACCCACACAAGCCCCTGGGCGGTAATATCCACAGAGAACGCGTCAAATTCGCCGCCGCCGAACACGAAGGACACCAGCGGCCGCGCCAGCGTCATCAGCCCCGCCGACATGGGCAGTACGAAAAACAGCGTAGCGTGGGTGGTGGTACTCAGCGTGTTCCGGAAGGCATCCCCTTCCCCCTGTGCGCTCTGGCGGGACAGCTTGGGGAAAATCACATTGGTCACCGACAGAACGAACACGCCGGCGATGATGAGATACAGGTTGGTGGCGTTTTCAATGGCAGCCACCCCTGCGCCATGATAAAGATAGGAGCCAAAACGGGAGTTGACCGTCAGATTGATGGGCTGCACCCAGGTGGACACCATCACGGGCAGCATCAGCGCGAACACCTGCCGCATCCCCTCCCCCCGCCAGTCAAAACCGGGGTAATAGCGGAACCCCCGCTTTTTCAGCGCGGGCAGCTGCACCAGCGCCTGCACCAGCCACGCCAGCAGGAAGGCCACCGCAAGACCGTAGATACCAAAGCGGTCATTCAGAGTGAAATAATAGGCGATGATGAACAGGTTGGACACCGTACTGATGATGGCCGGAACGTGAAACTCATCCAGCGACTGCAGCACGCCCACAAAGGAGAACGCGATGCCGGTAAACAGCACCGTGGGGAACATGATGCGCGTTAATTCCACCGCAAGCCGGGTGGTCTGAGCGTCGTACCCGGCGGCAAACAAGCGCACCAGCGGCTCAGCCAGCCCCATGCCCACCACGGACAACACCGCCGTCAGCGCCCCCATCACTGTGAGAAACGTACCGGCAAAGCCCATGGCCTTTTCCTTCCCGTCCCGGGTCATATACTGGCTGAACACCGGGATAAAACAGGCGGAGATGGCGCTGGCGAACACCGCGTCGAAGAACACCCGGGGGATACGGCTGGCGGTGAAGAAGGCGCTGGCCTCCAGCCCCGTGCCATAGTTGATGGCCAGCAGGCGGTCACGCAGCAGACCGAGCACTTTGCCCAAAAGAGTGATGAGCATAACGGTGCTGATGGTCTTTGTGGAGTTGTTTTCCTGTTGGTTCATAACCGCCCACCCTGCCTTTCTCTTCCGGGTACAAACATTCGTTTTATTTTACACGATTTTCCCTCAACTTGCAACCGTTGCAGGCAAATCCCACAGAAAATCCCCCGCCGACCCAAAGAGTCGGCGTCGGTGTGTAACCGTTTTGCTTATTCCTCAATGTCCTGGGCGGCAACCTCCACCTCAGGCACCTCGGCCACCACCACGGTGGCATCGTCGGCAGCGGCGGACACCTCCGCGTCATCGTCTTTCAACTGGGCGATGCGCTCGTTATTGGCGGCAATATTGGCCTTGGCGGCGTTGATACGCTGGCAGGCGGCGGCATAGCCCCCCTCCGGGGTCGAGCCCTTCTCCGCGTAGTACAGCCGTCCCAGCTCGATATACGCCTTGCGGATGGCATCCTGCTCGCTCAGGTTGGACACCTTCAGCTTGGCGATTTCCGCCAACTGCTTGGACTTGGCCACGCCCACCTGGGCAAGGTCGGTCACTTTTTCCTTCAGTTCATCAATAAATGCCATGTAACTCCCTCCTTGGTTGATCTACCATTTCATTTTACCGTATTTTTCCCCGTGGCGCAAGCCTTTTCCCTTTTGTATTGCCCCCGTGGGTGTAGGTATACAATACATCTTGGACAGTTGAATAAAAAAGGATGAAGGATGGGTCCTCAGGAGTTATAGTGGAGTTACCCCACACCAACATAACGAGAGGGGGGCATATCCTTCATGAGCAATAGTATAAGACAGGACATGGCGTACAGGCAATCCTTGATGAAGTATACAGAGAAATACGGTGTCAGT
>JAZUOI010000052.1:0-4243 GCA_045604585.1 Lawsonibacter sp.
CCCCCCCGGGAGCATGCCCTCCGGGCGGCTATAATTTACGCTTCGTTCACATTTAAATGTATTGTTCCTGCAGTGAAAGTGTGGTAAAATAGTGGCCTATTCTATGGAAAGGAGGCCGGAAGCATGGTCTACTTTATTGCGGCGGCTGCGCTGGTGGCGCTGGATCAGATCGTTAAGCATCTGGTCTCCACCGGCATCCCTCTGGGGGGCAGCGTGCCCTTTTTGCCCTACATCATGGATCTAACCTACGTGAAGAATACGGGCTGTGCCTTTTCCATGCTGGAGGAGCACACCTGGCTGCTCACCCTCACCTCCGCGGTGCTGTCCGTGGTGCTTGCCTGGGCGGTGGGGAAGAAGTTCTTTCGTCACCCGCTGGGACGCAGCGCGCTGACGCTGCTGCTGGCCGGAGCGGTAGGCAATCTCATCGACCGGGCGATGCACGGCTACGTGGTGGATATGTTCCGCACCCTGTTCATGGACTTTGCGGTGTTCAACGTGGCGGATATCTGCGTGGTGGTGGGCGGCATTGCCGCGGCGGTCTACTATCTGTTCCTCTATGACAAGCTGGAGGGGAGAGCCAATGAGCATACGGAAGCTGACGGCTGACCGGGACGGGGAGCGGGTAGATGCTTTTCTGGCCCGAAGCGGTGAGCTGACCCGCTCGGCGGCGCAGAAGCTGCTGGAAGAAAGCCGGGTCACCTGCGGGGACAAGCCGCTGAAGAAGAATGAAAAGACTACGGCGGGACAGGAAATTTGGGTGGACATCCCCGAAGCGGTGGAGGTGGACATTGTTCCCCAGAACATTCCGCTGGATGTGGTCTTTGAGGATGGACATGTCATTGTGGTCAACAAGCCGGTGGGTATGGTGGTTCACCCCGCGCCCGGACACCCGGACGGGACACTTGTTAACGCTTTGCTCCACCACTGTGGCAGCAGCCTGTCCGGCATCAACGGGGAGCTGCGCCCGGGTATCGTCCACCGCATTGACCGGGACACCTCCGGGCTGATCATCGCCGCCAAGAACGATGCGGCGCACCTCGCTCTTGCCGCCCAATTGCAGGATCACACCCTTGCCCGCACTTACGCCGCCGTGGCGGTGGGCGGTTTTAAAGAGGACGAGGGGACGGTAAACGCCCCCATTGGCCGCCACCCCATCGACCGCAAGAAAATGGCCATCGACCGCAAAAACGGCCGTGAGGCGGTGACTCGCTGGTCGGTGGTGGAACGCTATCCCGGTTATACCTTGATCGAGTGCCGGTTGGAAACGGGGCGCACCCATCAGATCCGTGTGCATATGGCAAGTATCGGCCACCCCCTGCTGGGCGACGTGGTCTACGGGGCAAAGAAGCCCTATCCCGGCTTGGCCGGACAGTGCCTCCACGCCCGCAAGCTGAAATTCATCCACCCGGCCACCGGTGAAGCGGTGGAGGTGGAGTGCCCTCTGCCCGATTGGTTTGAGGCGGTGCTGGAAAAGTTGAGAAAACTGGCATAAAAAATCGGTGCATCAAAGATGCACCGATTTTTTTATTCCTCTTCGTTCTCCAGGAAGTAGCTGGCTTCCATGTCCGCAGTGGACAGGGCAAAGGCCAGGGGGTACTTGGTCAGCGCCTGACCCACCATGCGGTTGTCCTCCGGGCCGGAGAAACCCATGTGCCAGCGGATGGCCATGGCCTCCTCCCGGGTGAGCCGGATGAAGCCGTTGGCGATGTAAACGGACTTTTCCCCGTGACCGTAGGGGAGGGGATCGTCAAAATTGTAGGTGGGAACGGTCTGCCACTTGCCGCTGGCATCCTTCACATTGCGGGTGCCGGCCTTGTAGCAGCCGATCTTGCACAGGTCGTGGAGCAGGGAAACGATGGCCACGGTCTCCGGGCTGTACTCCAGGCCGTACAGTTCCTGCACCCGGGGACGGGCGAGGTAGTCCACCAGACAGTGGTACACGTTCACACTGTGTTCGCACAGACCGCCCTCATAGGCGCTGTGATAGCGGGCGGAGGCGGGGGCAGTGAAAAAGTCGCTCTTGTTTTCCAGATAGTCCAGCAACTGGTCGGCTCCGGGACGGGTAATGTTCTGTTTGAAAATTTCGATAAACTCTTCCTTGACGGACATTGGCATGCCCTCCTTTAATATATAAGGTAGTTCTATGGTCACAGTATAGCACACCCAAAGTCCAAAAACCAGTACTCCTACAAAAGACTTGTGTCCGATTTTTCTTAAAAGCACAAGCCCTTGTGGCCGAAAAAAGAAATGAAAAAAACTTTGAAAAAATGCTTGACACACACGGGTGAGTGTAGTATGATAGCCAAGCGCCTGTATGGGCGCAGTCTGCGATGATGCGGGAGATTGCTCAGAAATGAGGTAACTTCCGCGGAGTATGTCCGTGAATCGGGCGGCTGAGGAATGTCTGTGCACGCGTATATCGCCAAGCAGAAAGAACCGGCCGGCTTATGTTGCGCCGGTTTTCATTCTGGCCTGGAGTGATACGCACGAAACAGTGGACAGCAGGCCTCACCGTACGAAGCGAGGCAAGACAACAACATCACTTCGTATGCAATTAAGGAGGAAACAACCCATGGCAGCTCAGAAAGAAATGATTCGCATCCGTCTGAAGGCCTACGACCATCAGCTCATCGACCAGTCCGCTGAGAAGATCGTCGAGACCGCCAAGCGCACCGGCGCTACCGTGTCCGGCCCCATCCCCCTGCCCACCAAGAAGGAGGTCGTCACCATCCTGCGCGCCGTCCACAAGTATAAGGACAGCCGTGAGCAGTTCGAGCGCCGCACCCACAAGCGCCTGATCGACGTCATCAAGCCCTCTCCCAAGACCGTGGAGGCCCTGATGTCTCTGGAACTCCCCGCTGGTGTGGAGATCGAGATCAAGCTGTAATTGATGTCTTTTTCCGTTATGCTTCGTTACGCCGGCTTGCCGTGCCTCGGCACTGCCTGCGCCGGTGTGCCTCGCCTAACGAAAAAACACATTCAATTATAAAAGAGTATCCCACGTAACGCGGCGAAGCCGCAACCCAAACCGAAACCCAGCGAAGCGGTTTTGGTTTGGAGAGGAAAAGCAAGGAGGCGTACGCAGCTTTCGGCGCAAGACGGAAGCGGAGCGAAGCCGACTTTGCTTTGACGAGTGTACCCGCTGTTCGCCGCTTGTTAGAGGCGAACGGGTCAAGTTGTCGTAGCAATGACAGCCAATGGTCAACTACGCCAACCAATAACCTTTATATTAGGAGGAAACAAGTCAATGGAAAAGGCAATCATCGGCAAGAAGGTCGGCATGACCCAGATCTTCAACGAAGCCGGCCATGCCGTTCCCGTGACCGTCATCCAGGTCGGCCCCTGCACCGTGGTGCAGAAGAAGACCAAGGAGAAGGACGGCTACGAGGCGGTTCAGCTGGGCTTTGACACCATCCCCGAGCGCAAGCTCACCAAGGGCGAGCTGGGCCATCAGAAGAAGGCCGGCATCACCGAGTACAAGAAGGTTCTGAAGGAGTTCGCTCTGGACGGTTCCAAGTTCGAGATCGGCGACCAGATCACCGCTGAGATGTTCGCTGAGGGCGACCGCGTGGACGTGACCGGCATCAGCAAGGGTCACGGCTTCCAGGGCGTTGTTAAGCGCCATGGCGCCGCCATCAAGCGCATGACCCACGGCGGCGGCCCCGTGCATCGTCATCAGGGCTCCCTGGGCGCGGGCACCACTCCCGGCCATATCTTCAAGGGCCGTGACGGCGCCGGCCAGATGGGTAACGAGCAGGTTACCGTGCTGAACCTGGACGTGGTCAAGGTTGATGCCGAGCTGGGCGTTGTCGCCGTGCGCGGTGCCATCCCCGGCCCCAAGGGCGGCGTGGTGTTCGTCCGCAGCTCCGTGATCAACGCCAAGGAGAAGGGCGCGGCCGCCGGCATCAGCAACAACCCGCAGAAGGCTTCTGCCCGCGTCAATCCCCAGAAGGCTTCCGCCCGCAACAAGTAAGGAAAGGAGAGTTTAAATCATGGCTAACGCAAAACTGTTTAACATGGCCGGTCAGCAGATCGGTGAAATTGAGCTCTCCGACGCTGTGTTCGGTATTGAGCCTAACCAGACTGTTGTCCACGAAGTGGTCAAGAACCACCTGGCCAACTGCCGTCAGGGCACTCAGTCCGCTCTGACCCGCGCTGAGGTTTCCGGCGGTGGCCGCAAGCCCTGGCGTCAGAAGGGCACCGGCCGTGCCCGTCAGGGTTCCACCCGCGCTCCCCAGTGGAC
>JAZUOI010000053.1:0-2614 GCA_045604585.1 Lawsonibacter sp.
TTTTTTGTGGAAAGAGTGGTAATATCAGAGCAAAGGGAAACGCCCGGGAAAAAGAGCGCCCGGGCAGATACAGAGGGGGCAACGCGTTATGACAAAGATTCCCAGAAGACAGGTACATCTGGACTTTCACACCTCACCGGATATTCCCGGCATCGGCAGCCGGTTTGACAAGGCGCAGTTTCAGGCGGCGCTGAAGGCGAGCCACGCGGAAAGCATCACTGTGTTTGCCAAGTGCCACCACGGCTATTGCTACTATCCCACCAAGGTGGGTACGGTACACCCCGGGCTGGCAGAGGGCTTTGACTTTACTGGGGCCATGGTGGATGCCGCCCACGAGATCGGCGTGCGCGCCCCTATTTATATTACGGGCGGCTGGTGCGAGCTGGATGCCCATACCCACCCGGATTGGCGCACCCAAAAGCCGGACGGCCCCTTTATGACCAGCGCCAGAAAGCGCAGCCTGGAGGAGGGACCCGATGTCCCCATGGGTCAGTGTTCCTGGGAGCACCTGTGCATGAATGATGGCGGCCCTTACGCCCAGCACATTTATGAGATCACCGAGGAGGTCTGCCGCAGATACAAAGATGTGGACGGCCTGTTCTATGACATCTGCATCGTGGGCGGTGCCTGCTATTGCGAACACTGCGTCAAGGGCATGAAGGAAATGGGCTTGGACCCCGAGAAGGAAGCGGATGCCAAACACTATTTCACCATCAAGCGTCAGGCCTTCCAGAAAAAGTGCGGCGACATCATGCGCAAGTACCACCCAGACGCTACCATTTTCTTCAACTCCGGCGGTGCCAACATGATGCTGCCCGAGCACCATCAGTTCCAGACTCATTTTGAGATGGAGCATCTGCCCACCGTGTGGGGCGGCTATGACGTGCTGCCTGTGCGGGCCAAGTATTTCAGCCGCACCGGAAAGCCGGTCATCGGCATGACGGGCAAATTCCATCTGATCTGGGGTGAGTTCGGCGGCTTCAAGTGCAAAGAGGCACTGAAGTATGAGGCGGCGGCTATGGCCCTGTACGGCGCGGGCTGTTCCGTGGGTGACCACATGCACCCCGATGGCGAGATGGAGATGCAGACCTACGAGAATATCGGCTACGCATACGAGTATCTGGAAAAGATCGCGCCCTTCTGCTACGACGGGCAGGCCACCGCCCGGCTGGGTCTGGTCATGTCCTATGATAAGCCCATCATGGAAAACATCTCCAAGCTGCTGATGGAGTATCAGATCGACTACGACATCGTGTTCGACAATGATTTCTCTCCCTTTGAAACGGTGATCGTGCCGGAGCAGCAGCGGCTGGATGAGGAAGGTCTGGCTGCCCTGAAGGCGTACATCGCCGGCGGCGGCAAGGTGCTGTTCTACGGTAAGGCGCTGGTTGAGGAGGGCAAATTCCTGCTGGACTGCGGCGCGGAATATGTGGGTGAGCCGGAGTTTGACTGCGACTACCTGATTTGTGACATTGAAAACGATTTGGACCTGCCCAATGCCCCCATGCTGTGCACCATTCCCGGTCAGCGCATCCGCGCCACGGAAGGCAAGGTGCTGGCCCATACCCAGCGTCCCTATTTCAGCCGTACGCTCGCCCACTTCTGCGGCCACAGAAACACCCCCAACAACAAGGAAAGTGAGCCGCTGCCCGCCATCGTGCGCAAGGGCAATGTTCTGTACATGGCCCATTCCATGGCCGACCTGTACGGCAAGGAGGGAAGCCTTTATCACAAGCGATACTTCAAGCTGGCGCTGGATCAGGTGTACAGCGGCGGTTTGGTGACCTTTAAGGGGCTGGGCTCCGAGGGGCGTGCCACCATGATCCATCAGCCCCAGCACAACCGCTACTGCGTGAATATGGTCTATGCCAGCCCCTCCAAGCGGGGCGAGGCGTTTATCGTGGAGGACATGCTGCCCGTTTATAACGTAGAAGTGGCGCTGGACGTGCCCGAAACCATCCAGAAGGCCTATCTGGGCGTGACCGGCGAGGAACTTGCGGTTACCAGGGAGAACGGCAGACAGAAGGTGGTCGTGCCCAAGCTGGAGTGCCATGCCAGCGTGGTGCTGGAGTACTGATCGGACGGGCATGCACAACGAATTGACGCAAACGGACATCCGGCTGATGCAGGAGGAACTGGACGAGCGCCGCATCCGCCTGCGCCCCCAGCTGCTGGAGGAGGTCAAGGTGGCCCGCTCCTTCGGGGATCTGAGCGAGAACTTTGAATACAAGGCGGCCAAGCGGGAGAAAAACCGCAACGAAAGCCGCATTCGCTATCTGGAGCGGATGATCAAAACGGCGGTGGTGGTGTCCGACCGTTCCGAGGCGGGCAAGGTGGGTCTGTTTGACCGGGTCACCGTCTGGATGGAGGAGGACGAGGAGGAGCAGGTCTACCAAATCGTTACCACCGTGCGCCAGGACGTGCTGGAAAACCGGGTGAGCAACCAATCCCCCTTTGGCAAGGCGGTACTGGGCCGGTCGGTGGGCGAGCGGGTCTATATCCCGGTCAACGACAGCTACGGCTATTATGTGGTCATCCGGGCCATTGAAAAGGGGCAGGACGACGGCTCCATTCCTATCAAAAGCCGGATCGTAGCCATGTCGTCCTGTGAGCC
>JAZUOI010000054.1:0-3783 GCA_045604585.1 Lawsonibacter sp.
TTGTCTTCCTAAGACCGCTTGGCCTCCGACTTACCCTGCGGTGCGCCGCCCCTTGGCTTCTCAACTCCCGTTACAGAAGCACTGCGTCGTTAATATGCAGTTTGAATTCCAAATCCAGCGCCTGCGCCGCCTTGCGGCACAGAAGCATGCGGCTGGTAAAGATTTCAAAGTAATCCATCACTGCGCAAATTTCCGTGTCAATGCGGATGAACAGGGTCACCGTCTTCTGCTCCCTGTCCAGATCCAGTTCCGCCGTTTCCACCGCGTAATTCACCCGGTCATGAATGTCAAATTTGATGGTGTCCCGGTTGCGCACCCGGCTGCGGCGCACGTCGGATTTGTCTGCCAAAATCAGCGCCGCGGCTACCGCGTTGACCGGATGGGCGGTCTTTTCATCATGATTGCCAATGGCGGTGATGACCGTGGCCACTTCCTCCGCGTCCATACCCAGCTCGTCCAGCAGCCGGAATGCCATCACCGCCCCGCTATGGGCATGGTCATTCCGGTTAACCACGTTGCCAATATCGTGCAGGTAAGCAGCAATGCGCGCCAACTCCACCTCCCGAGCCGGATGACCCAGCTGCTCCAGCAGCCGGCTCGCCCGATCCGCACAGCGGGTCACATGGGCAAAGGAATGCTCCGTGTAGCCCATAGCCCGCATGGATGCATCCGCCTGTCGGATATACGTATTGATTCGAAGATCATTTTTAATTTGTTCAAAGGTCACAGACATGTCCATTCCTCCTGCGGGTCGTGTTCTGCTCTCAGTCTATTATACCCACCGTTTTTTTGCAAGTCCCCGGCCATAATTCAAGCGCCCCAGGAGTACCTGGGGTTGCTTTTTACAGGTGATCCAACAGAGACTTATAAAACTCGCAGTAATCACCGCGCCCCTCGGCGGTAAAGGCAATGGCCTCACGGGGGTGGCGGTTGAGCTGCCCGGTAAACATATACTGCAAATCAAAGCCCCACACGATGCCCTGCCGACGCAGAGGTACCATATGCTTTTCAATAAAGGTCAGAATGCTGTACAGATTGTACTTCGGATTGCGCAGAAAGCCCAGCAGCAGCTCGGTGGCGCAGTTCCCCGCACCTCGCCCCATGCCCTGCACCGTAGCATCCAGATAGGACACGCCATAAGACAGCGTTTCAATGGTGTTGGCAAAGGCAAGGCTCTGGTTGTTGTGGGCATGGAATCCCACTTTCTTTCCCGCTTTGTCCGCCGCCGCCACGTATATCTTGGCAAGCTCTGAGGCGTTTTCCGGGAAGAATGCGCCGTAGCTGTCCACCAGATAGATCACATCCACGCTGGACTGACACAGCATCTCCAGCGCTGCCTGGATCTGCTCGGAGCTGGCCTGGGTGACTGCCATGATATTGCAGGCAGTCTCGTATCCCAGCGTGTGCAGATATTCGATCATCTCAATGGCGGCGGGGATCTGGTGGATGTAGGCGGCCACCCGCACCAAGTCCACCACACTTTCGCTCTTGGGCAGAAAGTCCGTTTTGTAATCGCACCGTCCCACGTCGGCCATAACGGATATCTTCATGTCGGAGATATTGCTGCCTACAATGGCACGCAGATCCTCCTCCCTGCAGAACTTCCACTTTCCGAACTTACTCTCGTCAAACTGCTCCCGGCTGGCCCGGTAGCCAAATTCCATATAGTCCACACCACTTTTGATGTTGGTCTTGTAAAGCTCGGTAACAAATTCATCTGTAAATTCAAAATTGTTGCACAGTCCGCCATCCCGAATGGTGGCATCCAGCAGCTTTACGTCCTCTCGGACGCTCATCAGATTGCCTCTTCTCACGGCGTTTTCCCCCTTGCAGATACTTCAACACTTTAAAGCGTACATGTATTATAGCACACTTTGCGCCAAATGCAAGCCTTTTTTCATTTCCTTTCTTGACAAAAAACAGGCACGGACACCGGAGTGTCCGTGCCTGTTTTTGATCGTATCAGCCCAGATAGGCCTTTCTGACCGCCTCGTTGGTCAGCAATGCCTGCCCGGTGCCCGACAGGGTCATCCGCCCCGTTTCCAGCACATAGGCCGTGTCGGCGGTGCGCAGCGCCATATTGGCGTTCTGCTCAATGAGCAGAATGGTCACGCCCTGCTTGTTGATCTCACGAATGATCTCAAAGATGCCCTTGACCACCAGCGGAGCCAGACCCAGGGACGGCTCATCCATCATCATGATCTTGGGACGGGACATGAGGGCTCGACCCACGGCCAGCATCTGCTGCTCGCCGCCGGACAGAGTCCCCGCCGCCTGCCAGGAGCGCTCCTTCAGCCGGGGAAACAGGTCGTACACCCACTTCAGGTCGTCCTCCAAATCGTCGGCACGCAGGTAAGCGCCGATCTTCAGATTTTCCAGCACCGTCAGATCGGGGAACACCCGTCGTCCCTCCGGCACCAGAGTGATGCCCTTGGACACGATGCGGTCGGGGGTCATGGCGGTGATATCCTCCCCCTGCAGGTGGATCCGGCCGCCGGCGGGCTTTACAAGACCGGCAATGGCACGCAGGGTGGTAGACTTGCCCGCGCCGTTGGCGCCGATGAGAGTAACGATCTCCCGCTCGGGCACTTCAAAGCTGATTCCCTTGACGGCCTCAATGCCGCCATAGCTGACTTTCAGATTGTCAATTTTCAGCATCGTCTGCCACCCCCAAATAGGCCTCGATCACGCGAGGATTGTTCTGCACTTCCTCCGGCGTACCCTGGGCGATCCGCTTGCCGAAGTCCAGCACATAGATGCGGTCGGAGATCTTCATGACCAGATCCATGTGATGCTCGATCATCAGCACGGTCAAATCGTACCGGTCACGGATTTCCTTGATAAACTCCGTCAGCTCATGGGTCTCCTGGGGATTCATGCCGGCCGCCGGCTCATCCAGCAGCAGCAGCTTAGGCTCGGTGGCCAGCGCACGGGCGATCTCCAGCCGGCGCTGCAGACCGTAAGGCAGGGAGCCGGCCACCTCGTCCTTCAGGTGGGCCAGATTCTGCTCTTCCAGCAGAGCCATGGCTTCCTCCCGCATACGCCGCTCCTCCGCCTTGTTCAACCGGAAGGTGGCGGACAGGAAGTTTTGCTTGGCACGCATATGCTTGGCAATGAGCACGTTGTCAAACACACTCAGTGCGGAGAACAGTCGAATGTTCTGGAAGGTGCGGGCGATGCCCAGCTGGGTGATCTTGTCCGGGGTGGGGTTGAGTACGGAGGTAAACGCTCCCTTGTGCTCCCCGGCGTACAGTTTTTTCATCTTGCCCTGAGGATAGTTCTCCACCATGGGCTGCTCCATAAAGGAAACCCGTCCGTTGGTGGGCTCGTACACACCGGTGATGCAGTTGAAGGCAGTGGTCTTTCCGGCGCCGTTGGGGCCGATGAGCGCTACGATTTCGCCCTTGTTGACCTCCATGGACAGGTCGTTGACGGCCACTACGCCGCCAAACTGCATGGTCACGTTTTCAAGACGCAGCACGTTCTGGCTCATTTGCCCACCTCCTTTTTGGCTTTCTTGCGAAAGAGATCGGGCAGTTCCTTATTGCCCATGATGCCCTTGCGGAAGAACAGCACCACCACCATGATGACGATAGAGAATACCACCATACGGAAACCGGGGCGCAGCAGAGGCACCTGGAAATCGCCGATCATGGTCTGGGAGTCCAGGAAGCGCAGCCACCACTCGGAGCAGGCCACATACAAAAACGTGGCAATGCAGGAGCCGGTGATGGAGCCGATAAGTCGGAGGCCAAGCGGTCTTAGGAAGACAAGGCATATTAT
>JAZUOI010000055.1:0-4442 GCA_045604585.1 Lawsonibacter sp.
ATCTCCATGCGCTACACGCCCCCCGGCCTGTACCCCGGGTTAGGTCTGACCGCCGCGGGACTGCTCCTGCTGGTCTTGCTGGGAAAAAAACGCATCTAAACACACAAAAACACCTCACCATACGGTGAGGTGTTTTTGCAAGGAAATAGGGAGGAATGGCAGCCGCTTATCGATCTACGGCCACCGGTGTCCTTTGCAGGACCGACAGGAACAGCCACCTTGCAGTTTAACATTGGAGGTGTTGGAAGAAAGCAGGTGCGTATCCCCTGTCGCACCTAAATATTAGCATATGCTAACTCATTTGTCAAGAACTTTTGCACATTATGATTTGTCTTACTATTTCGCCCTGCGGGGCGACCTACTTTGCCCACGGCGGCAAAGTAGGCAAAACGTTGAGTGGGATGAGATGCAGGCGCTTTTTCGCCTGCATCTCATCCACTCCGCACCCCGGACCCAAGGGAAAACGGCTTGTCAGCGCAGGCTTGGCGCTTGCGTCCGGCGCACCGTCAACGACACATTGTGCCTCTTTCGGCTGCCGCCCCGCTCAATACAATTGGATTGCTGTCCGCCTGTGGAAAGCGCCTGCTGCGGTGGATGTTTTGTTTCTGCTCAAATAGCCGGCGGAGTGGGATAGACATGACAGATTGCGGATAGCAGGCAATGCGGCAGCCTAATCGGCGCTGAATGGGTCAGATAGTTCCGCCGGCCAATGGATAGGATAGCCACGGATACTGCCCAAAGGAAGTTCTAAGAAACCATGGGTTTCTTAGCGCCTTTTTCGTGTCTTTTGTGGCGAGACAAAAGACACCCGCCCGGGGGCGGAATATCCCCTCACCCGTCATTCCCAAAAGGAGGGCTGTTCGACAAATCCCAATTTATTACCGCCTCAATTTAAAACCGGGCGGGAGCTATGCTCCCGCCCGGTGAAATGACGCATTATTTCTCCATTTGCTCAATGGCCGCTTTTGCCGCCATCTGCTCGGCAGCCTTTTTGCTGTGACCGCTGCCCTCGCCCACAACTGTCCCGTCCACGCACACCTGCATGACAAACACGCGGCAATGATCCGGGCCGCTTTCCTGCACCAACTGGTAAGAAATGCTCTGGCCGGGGGTGCGCTGCACCAGTTCCTGCAACGCGGTCTTATAGTCCCGGGGAGCATTGACCTGCTGGCTGCGGCTGAGGATATAGCGCTGGACGATCTTGCGGGCGCTGCCAATGCCCCCGTCCAGATAGACCGCCGCCAGCACCGCCTCCACCGCGTCAGCCTGAATGGAGGGGCGCTCCCGGCCGCCGCCGTGCTCCTCCCCTTTTCCAAGGCGCAGACAGCGACCAAGACCCAGTTCCTTAGCCACCTCCACCAGACTCTCCTCGCACACCAGCGCAGCACGGGTGCGAGTCAGCTCTCCTTCGGGCAGGTCGGGATACGTGCGGTAAAGATAGTCAGCAACCACCATCCCCAGCACCGAGTCGCCCAGAAATTCCAGTCGCTCGTTACTGGTATAGCGGCCCCGGCTCTCGTTGGCATAGGAGCTGTGGGTCAGAGCATGCTCCAGCAGAGAAATATCCTGAAATTGATAGCCCAGCTTTTCTTCCAAGGTCTTCATATGCTTCTCCTGTTTCCAAATAACAAAACTCCGCCTGCGCATGGGCGGAGTTTTATTATGTGACTTGTCAGTTATCCAGACGTCCCTGCAGGAAGCGAACCAGATCACCCACGCTGGTGATGCCGGCGATTTCTTCCTCGGTCAGCTCCTCCACACCGAACAGCTCCTCCAGCGCCATGGACATATCCACAAGATCCAGAGAATCGGCGCCCAGGTCGTCCTCAAAGGTGGTGTCCATAGTGATGGTGCTCGCTTCCACGCCGAACTGATCGGCCAGCATGGTCTTCAACTGCTCAAAAATCATAGTGTCTCAAACTCCTTGTAAGGTTGTTTCCACGCAATACTATACGGCGCAAGCCCCTGTCGTGTCAATAGGTTTTGCAAAATTTCCCGTTTGCTTACACCTGCTCGGGGTCTTTGCCCAAACGCATGTAATCCACATTGGCAGTGATGTTCTCCACAATGCCGGCGGAAGTGACATGCATGGCCTGCCGGATGGCGTTTTTAATGGCGTAGGCATCGGAGGAACCGTGGGCCTTGATCACCGGCTTGGAGATACCCAGCAGCGCCGTGCCGCCCACCTCATCCGCGCTCATCATCTTCTTCAATTCCTTCACGCCGCTGCCCACGATGAGCGCGGCCAGCTTGGTCAGCAGGTTCTTTTTGAACACCTTCTTGATCTCCCGCATGAGGAACAGGGCGGTACCCTCCATCCCCTTGAGGAAGATGTTGCCCGAATAGCCGTCGGAAACGATGACGTCCACCGCGCCCTCCACCGCCTCACGTGCCTCCACGTTGCCCACGAAGTTGATGCGCCCCTCTTCCTTGGCCTGCACGAGCCGCTGATAGGTCTCCTGCTGCAGGGTGGTACCCTTGCTGGGCTCGGCACCGATGTTGAGCAGACCCACCTTGGGCTCGGGCCGGCCGAGGATATGCTCGGCATAATAGGCCCCCATGAAGGCAAACTGGAGCAGGTATTCCACGCTGCACTCGGCGTTGGCTCCGCAGTCTACCAGCACCGCGCCGCCGTTTCCCGTGGGGATGACCGGGGCCAGCGCCGCCCGGCGGATGCCCCGGATACGCTTGACCAGCAGAGTGGCGGCGGACAGGATGGCTCCGGTAGAGCCGGCGCTGACAAAGGCGTCCCCCTCCCCGTTCTTCAGCAGGTTTAGCCCCACGGTCAGGGAGGAGTCCTTCTTCTCCCGGAAGGCGTTGGCAGGGTTGTCACAGATCTCCACCACCTCGCTGGCGTGGGCGATCTCCACGCCCTGGGGCAGCTGGTCAATGCCGTTGTCCCGCAGCACGGTCAGGATATCTTCCCCGCGACCCACCAGCGTGATGTCCACACCGTATTCCTTGTTGGCCTCCAGCGCGCCCAGCACAGGGGCTTTGGGGGCGTTGTCGCCGCCCATGGCATCCACGATAATACGCATGACAGGGTCACTCCTCTCTCTGCTCCGGCCGGATTTCCGCCAGAGCGTCCAGAGCCCGTTTGGAGAGCTCCGCGTTTTTGTTTCGTTTTCCCTTTACCCGGTAGCCCAGGGGAGGGATCAGCCCGAAGTTGATGTTCATGGGCTGGAACTGGGTCACCGTTTCATTGCTGATGTACAGGGCCAGAGCACCCATGGCCGTCTCCTGAGGGAAGTCGGCAGCCGGCTGACCAAGCAGCCGCCGTGCCAGCTCTACCGCCGCCACGAATCCGGAGGCGGTGGACTCCACATAGCCCTCCACCCCGGTGATCTGCCCGGCGAACATAATGCGCTCGTTCCCCCGCACCCGGTAATAGCGATCCAGCAGCCGGGGAGAGTCCAGGAACGTGTTGCGATGCATCACACCGTAGCGCACATACTGGGCGTTTTTCAGGGCGGGGATCATGGAGAACACCCGCTTCTGCTCCGGCCACTTCAAATGGGTCTGGAAGCCCACGATATTGTAGATGGAGCCCTGGGCGTTGTCCTTGCGCAGCTGCACCACCGCAAAGGGTTCTTTGCCCGTCTTGGGATCGCGCAGACCAACAGGCTTGAGGGGGCCGTAGCACAGGGTCTGCCGCCCACGGCGAGCCATGACCTCCACGGGCATACAGCCTTCAAATACCCCCGCATCCTCAAACCCGTGCACCTCTGCCTCCTGGGCGCTGATCAGCGCCGTCCAGAAGGCATCGTACTCCTCTTCGCTCATGGCACAGTTGATGTAATCCGGCGTGCCCCGGTCGTAACGGGAGGCAAACCACGCGTGTTCCATGTCCACGCTCTCAAAGGTCACCAGCGGGGCAGCCGCGTCAAAGAAGTTGAGGTACTTGCTGTCGGGGAACAGTCGGGCGATGGCATCAGACAGGGCGTCCGAGGTCAGCGGCCCGGTGGCAATAATGACCTCCCCCTCCTCAGGAACGGCAGTGACCTCCCCCTCCACCACGGTGATAAGGGGATGACTGCGGATCCTTTCGGTAATGGCGGCGGAAAAGGCCGTACGATCCACCGCCAGCGCGCCGCCGGCCTCCACCCGGGTGGCATCGGCACACGCCATAATGAGCGAGCCGGAGCGGCGCAGCTCCTCTTTCAGCAGCCCCACCGCGTTTTCCAGCTGGTCGGAACGCAGGGAGTTGGAGCAAACCAGCTCGCCAAAGTCCGGACTGTGGTGGGCGGGGGTCATTTTATGGGGCTTCATCTCATGCAGCCGGACGGGTATCCCCCGCCGAGCCAGCTGCCACGCGGCCTCGCTGCCCGCAAGTCCCGCGCCGATGACGATAACAGGTTGCATGTTGTTCTCCTCAGTATATACGTTGCGCTATGTGTAGGGGCCGGCGTCCTCGACGCCCCGAATTGTACGTTCTGTTTGCG
>JAZUOI010000056.1:0-6279 GCA_045604585.1 Lawsonibacter sp.
ATCCTCAGAAAAGTCCTGGTGACCGGGTGTGTCCAGAATGTTGATGCAGAAGCCGTCGTACTGGAACTGCATGACCGAGGAGGTAACCGAAATACCGCGCTGCTTTTCGATCTCCATCCAGTCGGAGGTGGCGGCGCGGGCGTTCTTCTTGCCCTTGACCACGCCGGCCTGGGCAATGGCTCCGCCGTACAGCAGGAATTTTTCGGTCAGAGTGGTTTTACCGGCGTCAGGGTGGGAGATGATGGCGAATGTGCGCCGCCGGGTGATTTCATTTTCGTATTGTGACATGGAATGACCTCCAGATCAGAATTGAGTTGGGGGTGTTGTAATCAAGGTGGCGTAAGGGCGGACATAAAACTTCCTCCGCATACATTGAAATAGTAACACTTAATATACCATAGATTTCAGGCAGTAGCAAGAAAAAAGCAAAAAATATGAAAAAAGTTGTTGACAAACCACCCGTCCAGTGGTAGAATAATTTTCGCTGATTACGGACGATTAGCTCAGCTGGTATGAGCATCCGCTTGACGTGCGGGAGGTCATAGGTTCGAATCCTATATCGTCCACCATATAAAACGCCATCCGCTTGGATGGCGTTTTTCCTTTATCGGAGGTGAGCCCATGAACAAAGTTGCATTCATTACCGGCTCCAGCCGGGGCATCGGCCGGGCCATCGCCCGGGAGCTGGCCCATCAGGGCTACGCTGTGGGCATCAACTACATTCAGGCCCACGATAAGGCGGCCGAACTGGTGGCCGAGCTGACCGCCGGGGGCTGCCGCGCCATGGCGGTGCAGGCCGATGTGGCCGACCCGCAGGCTATTACCGACGCCATCCGTGCTGTGGAAGCACAGTTCGGGCCTGTGACCCTTCTGGTCAACAACGCCGGCATTTCGGAACAGCATCTGTTTCAGGATGTGAGCGACGCGTTCTGGCACCGGGTCTTTTCGGTCAACGTGGACGGCGCTTTTCACACCATTCAGGCGGTGCTGCCCCACATGATCCGGGAAAAGAGCGGCTGCATCATCAACATCTCCTCCATCTGGGGCCAGCGGGGTGCCAGCTGCGAGGTGACCTATTCCTCCACCAAGGCGGCTTTGATCGGGCTGACCCGCTCTCTGGCCATGGAAGTGGCTCCCTCGGGCATTCGGGTGAACTGCGTGGCCCCCGGCGTCATCAACACCGACATGGTTCAGATACTGGGAGAGGATACCCTGCAGCAGCTGGCTCAGGAAACCCCGGTGGGCCGTCTGGGCACGGCGGAGGATATTGCCGCCGCGGTGGCCTTTCTTGCCGATGACCGGGCCAGCTTTATCACCGGTCATGTGCTGACCAGCGACGGCGGATTCATTCTGTGACGGCTCCACATCGAAAAAACAGCAAGACCCATGAAGTGTGAACTTCGTGGGCCTTGCTCAAGGTATCAAAAAACCTCGTTGGAGTTCGCACCCGCAGGTGCGAAAAAAGTTAAATTCGTTTTCTGCCGCGACACGTGTGTGGCACAGGACAGCCGTTGGCGGCTTTGCCGCCTTACGGATGTCGCGTACTCCTTGCGGGTAGAAAACACTTCTCGGCCTGTAAACGTGCGAATTGTGCGCCACCGGCGCACAGTTCGTGCGCTGCGACAGGCCGCAATCTTTTTGTCGGAAACGGCGTGCCTTTTTCGACAGGCTCAGCAAGTCCCATGACGTTTTACACTTCATGGGACTTGTTTCATTTTATTTTAAATGTACCGTGAAATAGAACGCAGCACCCTTTCCCGCCTCACTCTCGGCCCAGATGCGCTCCTTCAGGCCAAGGATGATTTCCTTCGCGATGGCCAGACCAAGTCCGCTGCCGCTGGCGTTGAAGTCGTGGCTGCCCTTGAAGAACCGGTCAAAGACCTGCGGAAGGGCGTCTTTTTCAATGCCCATGCCGTCATCCCGGACGCAGAAGGTGGCAATCTTGCCGGAAACCGATGCGTCCACCCAGATGTTGCCCCCTTCCGGAACAAATTTCAGGGCGTTGTCCAGCAGAATCTCGAAAACTTGCCGCACGCATGCGGCATTGGAATACAGAGTGGGCAGACAGGAGAAGCAGTTCGAAATATGCAAATGGATGTCCATGCAGTCGCAGAGGGTGGCGTACTTGTCCTGAATCGGCGCAAGGAGCTCGGGGGCGGATAGTTTGGTTTTGGAGAAGTCCATGCCGTTGCTCTGCAGCTTGGATAACTCCAGAATATCCCGGATCATGTGATCCTGCCGGTTGGCCTCCCTCAGAATCATGCCGTAGTAGACCTTTTGCCGATCGGGGTCGGGTTCCACCTCGTCACAAAGGGTTTCCGACAGAGCTTTGATGGAGGCGACCGGGGTTTTCAAGGCGTGGGTCACATTGGCGATATAGTTCTGACGCAGTTTGTCCAATTTTTTGTTCTTTCGGATGTTGGATACGATGAAATAGGCGGACAGCCAGAAGAAAAGGGTGAAATAAACTACATAACCAATGATGGCCTCAGGCAAATCCATCAGATTTTTTGCGAGGAAAACAGCACCGACAACGCGATCGTCACGGATGACGGGAACACCGGTAACAACCAGAATGTTATTGTATGGATGCATACTGATTTTTGTGAAGGCGACAGAAAACACATCTTCTTCCGATAAGATGCGGGGCATATGCCGGTTTATTTCGATATTGGGTATGCTTTGTTTGGGGTTGTTGTTGGGGAGGGCTTGCTGAAGAACGGAACCCTGATCATCGCAAATAAATATATACATATTGGCGCCGCTCATGCTGTGCAGCGTCTCATCCTCACCCTGCAGATATTCCTGAGCAATTATATGCGCCTTGAAGTTGAAATACTTCTTTTGGCGAAAAATGGGATACACACTGACGGCGACAGACCCCAGAACCAAGCCCAAAAAATAAACTACAATCAAAAAACCGGACAGCGCAGCGGAGTGCGTCAGAAGTTTCTTCATACGACCTCCTCAATTTTGTAACCCACTCCGTAAATGGAGCGAATGGCAAAATGCACATCGTCCTGCATCAGTTTTTGCCGCAGGCGCTTAATTAAGGTGTCCACCACACGGGTGTCACCGTAGTATTCATACCCCCAGGCGGCGTTCAGAATGTGTTCGCGGGTCAATGCCTTTCCCACATTGGACAGCATGAACGCCAGCACATCGATCTCCTTGGAGGACAGATCCACCTTCTGGTCACGGACAAACACTTCATACGAATCCGGCAGCACAGTTAATTCGGCCAGCGTCAGTTTTTTGACTTCGTGAATGGAGTGCAGCCGCTTCAGAGCCTTTCGGATGCGGATTACCATCTCCCGGGGAGAAAAGGGCTTGGTGACATAGTCATCGGCACCAACCTCCAGACCCACAATTCGGTCCAGTTCTTCACCCTTTGCGCTGAGCATAATAATATAGACATCACTGATTTTCCGCACTTCCCGGCACACCTCGTGTCCATTCATACCCGGAAGCATGATGTCCAGCACCATCACATCGACATTCTGTGTGCGGAGTATCTCCAAAGCTGTTTCGCCGTCGAAGGCAGAAATGCCATGAATTCCCTCCGCTTTTAAGTAACTGGTCAGGCTACTGTGGACCGCCATGTTGTCGTCGCAGATCAAAACGGTATAATTACCCATTTTATTCACCATCCTTGGCAGTATAAGCCTACTACAAAACAGGCAACGAAACAAGACGCCTTATAAAAGTGTCGGAATGTTCTCCTTTTTTTGACACATTTTTGCCATAATCTCATGCATATAATGAGTGTGTTGTGTTGCGAAGGATCCCTTCGCCAAAAAAGAAAAGGAGATGACAAGCGAATGTTCAGGAAAAGCAGAGTGTTTATTGCATTGACGCTGGTTTTTGCAATGTTGGCTTCCACATGTTCTGCGGCAGCCTACACAGTCAAAAAGGGTGACAACCTCTGGCGCATTGCTTCCGAACAGCTGGGAAGCGGCGCAAAGTGGCAGGAAATTTACGAGGCCAACAAGGACGCCATTCAGGATCCCAACCTGATTTATGTCGATCAGGTTCTGGAGATCCCGGATGCCCACGCCATAATCGGCGTAACCACCGAGGGCTTTGTGGATACCGACGGCGCCAAGGCATCCGCCATTGTCATTGAGTATAATGTGGATATGACCGGCGCTGACGTCAGTCTGGACGATTATGTCATTGACAACTACGGTATCTCTCAGGGCGACGCCAAGTGCGAGATTGGCTCCAACCCCGGTGCCGCTGCCGGTATTGCCGTTGACGGCAACCAGGTTGTAATTGATCTGAACACCGACTACCAGCTGGGCGGCGTTCCCACCTATCAGGTGGCAATGTATGCCGGCGTAAAGCAGGTCAACGACATTAAGCTGGCTGACGGTACGACCGTCAAGGCTTCCGAAAACGAAGTGACCAACTACACTGTAGTTGAGAAACAGGGCCGTAAAGGCGTGACCTACAGCAACTACGCCAACGAGGGTGCTTACACCATCGAAGGCATCGACGCATGGCAGCTGTTCACCAAGGAAGACGGCACCGCATTCCATGCCACCAACTGTTTCGAAGAGCTGGACGGCACTTATGTGGACGTGGATCTGCCCTATGCTTTGTATGTTCCCGCCGATTACTCTGCGGATAAGGAATATGCTCTGGTAATTCAGGTCCATGACGCAGGCTTCATGGGCGACGACCCCATGATCACCCTGACCGAGTCTCAGGGCAACATGAACTTCGCTTCTGCTGAAATGCAGCAGATCGTGAAGGATGCCCACGGTCTGGACGGCATCATCGTAGTGGCGCCCCAGATCTGCAACGAGCTGCGCTCCACCCGCGATAACTGGTCCCTGAGCGCTGCTGTTCCCGCAACCTGGCAGCTGCTGGACTGCCTGACCGAAACCTATTCCATCGATATGGATCATATCTACGGCACCGGCCAGTCCATGGGCGGTATGCAGGTGGTGGCAATGGCTGCCCAGCGTGACAACTACTTTGCCGGCATCTGGGCAAACGGCTGCCAGTGGGGCTCCAACCACAACCTGTCTGACGTGGAGTATTCCGGTGTGGACACCTATGTGGAAGCTCCCGTGGACGGCAAGTACATCACCGGCGTGGATGCCGACGGCAACCCCGTTGACTACCGCAACTGGTACTACATGGTTTCCGACGATAACATTCTGATCACCAACTGCGCCGGCGACCAGTTCTCCACCCTGACCTGGCAGGAGCTGGATTATCTGTACCACGATCTGGCCGGTACTGATCTGATCTCTGCGAACTACAAGGCCATTTGGAATCCTCTGACCGCAACGGTTGAGGAACAGAACGCAGCAGCCAAGGCAGCGATGGACGCTGCAGCCGAGAGCGATCTGGGCTTTGTGTGGACTGCCTTTGAGGGCGGCAACCACATGGCCACCTGGATTTACAGCCACGGCGTGAAGGCTCACTATGAGTGGCTGCTGACCCAGACTCAGGACACTATCGAAGCCCGCGGCAAGCTGGAGTGCCTGACCAACAACTTTGAGTACGCCGACGAGCAGGATACCAGTGCAGAGCGTGCACTGCCCGACACCGCCGACGGCGGGAAGGTTTACTTCGCAACCGGTAAGGCCGGTGCCGGTACCGCCGATTACAACGGCGTTTGGATGAAGATGGGCAAGACCACTCTGATGGTACCCAACTGGAAGGTCGAATATATGAGTTCGATTGCCGAGCTGAAGGACAGCTGGCAGCTGGTTACCGAAATGCCCAAGTCCGAACGAGGCTCCTACGTCTATGATGACAACGGCAATCTGGTTATGACTCCCGTTCAGCCCTGCTATGCCTTGTTTGGCGTGGTTTACTGCGCCAATCCCGCCGACGCTGAGGTTCAGCTGCTGGACATCTATGTCCCCGTGGAGTACATGGACGCCGTGGACAACGGCGATGGCACCTACACCTGCACCCCCAAGGCCGACGGCGTGTTTACCCGCGCTGACGGCACCACCTACACCGCTTCCACCGCCCCTGTGATCTATCAGAATACTGTGGATGGCTATAAGCAGGGCGATTCTCTGGTTCTGACCAGCGGCCGCAAGGGCGCCAATGTGGGCACCTATAACAATTATCTGGAAAGCGGCTATGTACTGGTTTCCATCGGCACCCGCGGCATCAACAGCACTGTGGACGGAACCGCTCCCGCAGCCGTGGTGGACCTGAAGGCCGGCGTTCGCTATCTGAAAGCCAATGCTGCTGACCTGCCCGGTGATATGAACAAGATCATCGCCACAGGCACCAGCGCAGGCGGCG
>JAZUOI010000057.1:0-2306 GCA_045604585.1 Lawsonibacter sp.
CGCCTGAGCGGCGAATTTGTTCATACCCATGCCCATGGTGGCCTTGGCCACTTCCTTGGCGGTCTGACCTTGACACACTGTCAGATGGTAGGGCTGACCGTTGCAGGCCGAGGGCGCCAGACGGACGGCTTCCAGAATGGCCTCCAGCTTTTCCTGCTCCACGGGTCTGCTTTCGTCATAGCTGCGGCAGGACTGCCGGTTGTTTGCAATGGTTAAAAAGTCCATATTTTCCTATCCTTTCAGAAAGCATCAGCAAGAGCGGCGATCAAGCTGTTGGCATAATGCCGGAAGCCTTCGTCATTGGGGTGGAGGTACGCGTCACTGAAGAGGGCGGTGTCCTCCGGGATGAAACCAAAGCAGTCGATGAAGCGGACGTTTTCCACTTCTTCCGCGATTTTTCTGATGCCCTCGGCCACCAGACGGAAGTTGGTATGATCTTCTCTTGTCTGCCAGTCCGCACGCCAGACAGGCGCCAGCGCCACGATGGGGATGTTGGGATATGTTTTGCGCAGAGTGCGGTAGAATTCAGCAGCATCCTCCGGCAACCGGCAGAACTGGCTCCAGTCGTTGGTGCCGTAGGCAACGGTGATGAGGTCGGGCGTCACAGCATCGGGAAGCCCTGCCAGCTCGGGGCAGAAGACCTCGCCGCCGATGGCCTTGTCTCGCCGGGCATAAAACGCATCCTGCGCCGCGGTGAAGCGGAAAAAGTTGATTTTTCCGTCGATCTCCTCCACCCGGGCAACGCCCCGGGCAGCAGATTTCACTTGTTCAAACGTCAGTTTCATGGAAACGCATCCCTTTCTGTCTGTTTGCCGCCATTATACTCCAGAGATTCCCGGATGTAAAGCAAAAACAGATTGGGATTTATCGTACAGGATGCACCGCATCAAAGCCTCCCTTTACACAAGGGAGCCTTGGGCGCTCCCGCGCCAGTGCAAGTGTGCACCAAACTGAAATTTGAACCCCCCCGGACGGAAGTCCGGGGGGTGAGGAATTAGGGTACGAGGGTGAGCTGCGCCGTACCGTTTTCGTCTGTGGTCAGGGCAAGAGTGCCTTCCAGAGTGGGAGCGGCATCGCTTCCCGCTAAGCTCTTTCTGACTACACGCAACTGATCGTCCGCGCACAGCAGAGTGTATTCGTAATTTGGATCCTGAAGACAGTATTGTGTTTTGCTGACAAAATTGTAGGCGAGGATGCGTTTTTCCGTCTGTCCGGAGTGGGAAACTCCCACACCCAGACAAAGCTCGTGGCTGTTATCACCGTTCAGGTCACAGAGAAACGCGTTATAGACCCGCCCGTTGGAAAACAGGAGCTTGGTTGTAAGAATGTCCCCTGCGGACTGGATCTGTACGGAATCCTGCTCCATTAATATTTTGTCACCGCTGGGCACATAGGTTTGCAGGTCGTACCAATCTCCGGAAACATTTTCCAACAGATCAAACACATTTTTCAGATATTCCCGGGGCTGAAGCTGGATCTTGAGATTGCCCAGCAGATGATCCATGTTCTGCTCGCTTTTCGGGGTGACCGTAAAGGGGGTATCGGAACCCACATACAGCACAAAGCCGTGATCGGAAGGGTAGACAAGCTTTGCCTTTACCGTGCCGAGAAGCTCCGAGTCGTGTTTCAGCGTAACGACCTGGCCTGCCGGGAACAGCGCCCGCAGGGAATCCGTGGGCTCGGTATCGCCGAAGGCGACCATCATCCGGTAGGCACCTAATGCGCCGTCATAGGGGATCATACCGTCACCGCAGTATTCCCAGGCATCGAAAGAAAGCATTTCCACCGAGTAGCCGCCGGAAAGATAATAGTAACCCAGGGTAAGCTTGCCGGAATCGGAAAGGTCAATGCTCTTGATGCCGGCGTATCCGCTCCATCTGGTTTCGCTGTCAGGCGCCGATGGATATTCCCGGTAGGTGAGCCGGGATTCACCGCTAACCTTTTCCAACACCAGCGCACCCTTGGCAACAATGTTTTCCGTCATATAGGGGGACATCGCGACCATCAGAACGCCGTTTTCCTCGGACAGTGTGTAGTCGTATTCTCCACGGGCCTGCAGCGCATAGTGTTTTTCGGCAATGAAATCGTAGACGCAGATGCGGTTATCCACTATGCCGGAGCCGAAGGAAGTACCGGCGCACAGCTCCGATACGCCGTCGCCGTTTAGGTCGCAGAAATAGGCGTTCCGGATGGGCATTCCGCTGAGAACAGTGGTGATGGTGCCGTCAGTATGGGTGATGCCTGCGCTGTACCTGTCGACTTGAACGGTGATGCTGGATTTGCCCGGTACCTGAGACCCGACCGTT
>JAZUOI010000058.1:0-2954 GCA_045604585.1 Lawsonibacter sp.
ATGGCGGCGGGCAGGGCGTAGCCCATGGTGCCAAGACCGCCGCTGGTGAGCAAGCGGCCGTGCTTCTGGGGCAGATACTTGCAGGCAAAGAGCTGATTCTGCCCCACGTCGGCGCACACCACGGCGTCGTCGGTCAGCTTCTGACCCAGCTTGCGCAGCACCGTGCCCGGGAACACGTAGCCCTCCCGTCGGGGGAAGGTGCGCCCAAGCTCGGCCTTGCGGTAGTCCCGCAGCTGGGCCAGCCACGCTTCGGAATCGGTGACCGGTACGTCCTTGTCCAGCAGCTGCTGCAAAATCACCTTCACGTCGCCCACCAGAGGGACGGCGGCGGTCATATTCTTGCCGATTTCGGCCGGATCCACGTCGATGTGGATGGTGGCCATGCGGTTTTGAATATCGGTGGGGTTGACCATGGCACGATCGGCCGCCCGGGTGCCCACCATAATGAGCAGGTCGCTTTTGGCCAGCGCCTTGTTGGCGCAGTGGTTGCCGTGAGCACCCACCATGCCCAGATTGAGGGGGTGGTCGGTGGGCAGGACGGAAATGCCCATCATGGTCTTGACCACGGGGATATGGCACCGCTCGGCCAGCGCCACCAGCTCGTCCCGGGCGTCGGCCAGCCACACGCCGCCGCCGGCCAGGATCAGAGGCTGGCGGGACTTGGCGATGGTGTCCACCACCCGCTTGATCTGCAGATCGTTGCCCCGCACGCTGGGTTTATAGCCGCGAATGGTCACTTCCTCCACAGGAGCGAACTTTTTCAGCGGCTGGTTCTGAATGTCAATGGGAATGTCGATGAGCACCGGGCCGGGTCGGCCGGTGGAGGCGATGTGGAAGGCCTCCGCCACCACCCGGGGCAGGTCGTTGGCGTCCTTGACCAGATAGCTGTGCTTAATGAAGGGAGCCACCGCGCCGGTGATATCCACCTCCTGAAAAATGTCCCGACCCAGAAGGTGGCTGGGCACCTGCCCGGTGATGGCCACCATGGGGATGGAGTCCATGTAAGCGGTGGCGATGCCGGTGATGAGGTTGGTCGCCCCCGGGCCGGAGGTGACCATGCACACACCCACCTTGCCGCTGACCCGGGCGTAGCCCGAGGCCATGTGGCCGGCGTTCTGCTCGGTACGCACCAGGGTATAGCCGATTTCCGGCGTGGCGGCAAGCACATCCATGATGGGGCAGATGGTCGCGCCGGCGTAGCCGAAAATATGGTCTACCTTTTGCAGTTTCAGGCTTTCTACAAGGGCCTGTGCTCCGGTCATGGGAAACACCTCCGTCGGTCGAAATAAACAAAACGGCTTCGTCCTATAACATAGGACGAAGCCGAATACTCCGTGGTACCACCTAAATTCGCGGACAGGCCGCGCACTCGTTGCCCGGTAACGGCGGGAACCGGCCAAGCCTACTGAGGAGCGCACTCCCGTTGGACAAGGCGGCTCGCGGGCGACCTTCGACGGCGGCTTTCCCCGGGAGCTTACACCAACCGCTCCCTCTCTGCGCGTTCCAGCCGGTCTACTGACCCGGTCATTGCCTTTGTGTCATGCCCCTTGAAAAAGGGATTTTCAATGATTGTACCTTATGTAACCCTGCTTTGTCAATTATAAAGTCCAAAAAAGAAACGAAGCGACAGGGACGCATTTTCGGCACTTTGACGGAATAAAGCGAAAAAGTGCCTTCTCTCCCCTCCCGCTGCCAAAGAAAACCACGGCGCACCGTTGGGTGCGCCGTGGTTGAACGGAACATTATTCCGCTTCTGCGGCGGATTCCTGCCGGGTGCAGGCAATGGACAGGTCGTCCAGCTGCTTGGCGTCCACCACATCGGGGCAGGCCATCATCAGGTCGGAGGCGTTCTGCACCTTGGGGAAGGCGATCACGTCACGGATGGAGGTGGCGCCGGCCATGAGCATGCACAGACGATCCAGACCGTAGGCCAGACCGCCGTGGGGAGGCGCACCGTACTTGAAGGCGTTGACCAGATGGCCAACGCGCTCCTGAATATCCTCGTCCGAGATGCCCAGAGCCTGGAAGGCCTTTTCCTGCATCTCGGGGGTATTGATGCGGATGGAGCCGCCGCCCAGCTCGGTGCCGTTGAGCACGATGTCGTAGGCGCGGGCACGGCAATTGGCCTTGTCGGTCAGGATCTTGTCCTGATCCTCCACCATGGGGGCGGTGAAGGGGTGGTGCATGGCCTGATAGCGCCCCTCTTCCTCGGAGTACTCGAACATGGGGAACTCAGTTACCCACAGGAACTTGAAGTCCATGGGATCGATGATGTCCATCTGCTTTGCGATCTCACAGCGCAGTGCGCCCAAAGAGGCAAAGACCACGTCGTTCTTCGCGTCGCCCACGATGAGCACCAGATCGCCGTCCTTGGCGCCGGCGCGCTCCAAAATGGCGGTGTTCTCCTCGTCGGTGAGGAACTTGGAGTAGGAGCTGGTCACGCCGCCGTCGATCAGGCGTGCCCAGGCCAGACCCTTGGCACGGTAGGTCTTGACGAAGTCCACCAGTTTGTCGATCTTCTTACGGGGGAAGGCGGCGGCGCCCCCCTCGATGTTAATCAGGCGCACACTGCCACCCTCGGCCACCGGGCCGGAGAACACGCCGAAGCCGCAGTCCTTCACGATGTCGGAAATGTCCTTCAGTTCAAAGCCGAAGCGCAGGTCGGGCTTGTCCGAGCCGAAGCGATCCATGGCCTCCCGATAGGGCATACGCAGGAAGGGAGTCTGCACGTCCACGTCCAGAACTTCCTTGAACACCCGCTTCATGAAGCCTTCCTGGATGCCCATGATGTCATCTTCGTTGATGAAGGACATCTCCAGGTCGATCTGGGTAAACTCGGGCTGGCGGTCGGCGCGCAGGTCCTCGTCACGGAAGCAGCGGGCGATCTGGAAGTAGCGGTCGAAGCCGGACAGCATCAGCAGCTGCTTGTACTGCTGAGGGGACTGGGGCAGGGC
>JAZUOI010000059.1:0-2405 GCA_045604585.1 Lawsonibacter sp.
ATGTCCTGTGTTATACTATTGCTCATGAAGGATATGGCCCCCTCTCGTTATGTTGGTGTGTGGTAACTCAACTATAACTCATGAGGACCTATCCTTCATCCTTTTTTATTCAACTGTCCAAGATGTATTGTATACCTACACCTGTCCCCGGCATTTTTGGCTGGTTTGAATTGAATTATTTGGTGAGATATGGTAGTATAATAGATTGAATGAAACCGTACAAGGAGGGGACGTCATGTCCGCCATTCAGGAATATTTTGACCGCTTGCGCGGCAGCTCGGTTGCCGTGCTCGGTATGGGTGTGAGCAATATGCCGCTGATCCATATGTTGCTGCGGGAAGGGATCAAAGTCACGGTCTGCGACCGGTCTTCCAGAGAAAAGGTAGCCGAGCAGGCCGCCCTGTTAGAGAGCCTTGGGGCGAAACTGCGCCTTGGGGAGGGGTATCTGGAAAAACTGCACCGCTTTGATGTGATTTTCCGCACCCCCGGCATCAGCCCCAACACCCCCGCGCTTGTTAATGCGGTGGAAAAAGGAGCAACGCTCACCTCGGAGATGGAGGCATTCCTGCAGCTTTGTCCGTGCAAAATCATTGCCGTTACCGGCAGCGACGGAAAAACCACCACCACCACGATTATTTCGGAATTTCTCAAAGAAGCCGGATACAATGTCTATGTAGGCGGCAACATCGGTAAGCCCCTGCTGCCCGATGTGGGCGGGATGACCGAACAGGACATTGCGGTGCTGGAGCTTTCCTCCTTCCAGCTGATGACCATGAAGCAAAGCCCCCATGTAGCGGTGTTTACCAATTTTTCTCCCAATCATCTGGACTATCATCACACCATGGAAGAATACACCAAGGCCAAGATGAACATCTATTATCATCAGCGGCCGGAAGACCGGGTCATTTTCAACTACGACAACGACATTACCCGTTCCATGTCCAAAAATGCTCCCGGAACCGTCATGCTCTTCAGTCGCAGAAATCGTCTGGAAGAGGGGGTCTATCTGAGGGACGATACCATCTGGCTGACCAATGACATGGGCTCACGGGAAGTGCTCCCCCTGTCCATGATCCAACTGCCCGGTCAGCACAATGTGGAAAACTTCATGGCCGCCATTGCCGCGGTGGACGGCCTTGTGCCGGATAAGTGCGTGCGCGCTGCGGCACAGCGATTCCGTGGTGTACCCCACCGCATGGAGCTGGTACGGGAACTGGACGGCGTGCGCTGGTATAACGACTCCATCGGCTCCAGCCCCACCCGCACCATGGCCGGTTTGAGCTGCTTTGATCAAAAAGTGATCCTCATCGCAGGTGGCTACGACAAACAAATTCCCTTTGATGAGCTCGGTGATGCCATTACTGACAGTGTAAAGGAGCTGATCCTCACCGGCGACACCGCAAAGAAAATCGCCGCCGCAGTGGAACAGGCACAGGGATACTGCCCCGGCACACCCAATATCCACTTTACCGAGGATCTGGGTGGCGCTGTACTGCTGGCACACAGATTGGCCGGGGAAGGGGACGCGGTGATCCTGTCTCCCGCCTGTGCCGCTTTCGACCGGTTCAAGAACTTTGTGGAACGAGGGGAATACTTCAAGCACTGTGTTGCACAACTGAAAGGAAACTGATCCGTATGGATATTCAAGCCGCATTAAAACAGCTCTGCGCCGCACCCGGCCCCTCCGGCTTTGAACAGCCGGTGGCCGCCATCGCCGCACAGCTGCTTCGCCCCCTCGTGGATGAGGTATATACCGACCGTCTGGGCAGCGTCATCGGTGTGAAGCGTTGCGGAAAACCGGACGCCGGGCGTTTGGTTTTGGACGCCCATTTGGATGAGATAGGACTTGTGGTTACCGCCATTGAACAGGGTTTTTTGCACATTCGCTCCATCGGCGGGGTAGATCCCCGTATCCTGCCCGGACGGGAACTGCTTGTGCTGGCCGATGAGCCACTGCCCGGCGTGGTGATCACCCTGCCGCCCCACGTGCTTAAAGGGGAGGACAGCAAAAAAAGTCTGCCCATTTCGGAACTTCTTGTGGACGTGGGGCTTTCCCAGGAGCAGGCCGAGGCGCGTATCCCCCTTGGCACACCCATCGTATATCGTGAGAGCTGTTTTGAACTGGGTCGTGGACAAGTGTGTGGCAAGTCCATGGACGACCGGGCATGCTTTCTCAGCCTGCTGCGCGCATTGGAACTGTTGGGAGATAAACCGCTGGACGTGGACGTGTACGTGCTGGGCAGCGTATTTGAGGAAGTGTCCGGCAGTGCCGGAGCGCGAGCAGGTGTTTACGCCATTGACCCCGACTGGTGCGTAGCGGTAGATGTGACCCATGGCGCTACTCCGGACGCCCCCAAAGAAAAAACGTTGAAGATGGGCGGCGGCCCCGCCATCGGCATCGGCCC
>JAZUOI010000060.1:0-7737 GCA_045604585.1 Lawsonibacter sp.
CGATCCGGATGCGTCAGCATCCGGGTCGTTTTTTCTGCAGTGCCGCAATGGCAAGATCCACCGCCGGAAGGTGCTCCGGCTGGCAGTACACGCGCACGGCCCGCAGCATACGAATGGCTTCCTCCCGTGTCATACCATCCCCTCCCGTTCCATCCTACGCAGGCAGATGCAAAAACGCCCCCGCCATAGGCGGAGGCGTTTTCTTATAACTTCTGATTTTGCCCGCGCAGCTGGAACACCAGCGCGCCCACGGCGAGAAGCCCACCCAACAGGGTCATGGCATCGCTCACCGGTTGGGGAATGTGCTCCACCAGCATCTGCGCCGCCGCCACAAACAGCACCGCCGCGATAATCAGCTTTTTTGCCAGAGGAACCAGCTTTTTCTCCGTTTGTTCCCCCTGCAGCCGCTTGGGATCGCCGCCCACGGCGGGAGCTTGTTTTCTCTTTTTCTGTGCCATACTCAATCCTCCCAAACCTGCCCAATGGTGCCGCCGCCGATGACTACGTCGCCATCGTAGAGCACCACCGCCTGCCCGGGGGTGACCGCCCGCTGGGGCTGGTCAAAGGTGACCCGGATGCGGTCGGGAGCGATTTGCTCCACCGTGGCCGGCTGCCCCTGCTGGCGGTAGCGCACCTTGGCCTGTACCCGCATAGGGGCATCCAGACGTGCAACAGGGATCAGGTTCACTCCGTCCGCTTCCAGCACCCGGGAAAAGAGGGATGCGTTATCCGCCAGCGTGACGGTGTTCGTCGCCGGATCAATGCGGGAAACATACAGCCGCCCCTGGGCGCTGGACACACCCAGACCCCGGCGCTGCCCAATGGTATAACGCACGATACCCTCGTGCTGTCCCAGAACCCGTCCGTCCGGAGCCACAAAGTCCCCCGCGGGATAGTCCCGTCCGGTGTGGCGGGCGATAAAGGCGGCGTGGTCGCCGTCGGGAACAAAACAGATATCCTGGCTGTCCCGCCTCCGGGCACTCACCAGCCCCTGCTCCATGGCGATGGCGCGAATTTCATCCTTTGACAGACCTCCCAGCGGAAATTCGCTGCCCGCCAGCTGGCGCTGGGTCAGGCAGTAGAGCACATAGCTCTGATCCTTCTGCGGATGAAGAGCGGTTTTGAGCAGCCAGCGACCCGAGCCCGGGTCATACTCCCGGCGCACATAGTGCCCCGTGGCCACCCCGTCACAGCCCAGCTCCTCCGCCCGTTCCAGCAGCACACCGAACTTGATGCTCCGATTGCACGCAACACAGGGATTTGGAGTGCGGCCATTCTCGTAGTCGGCCACAAAGGGATCCATGACACACCGGCAGAACGCCTGAGCTTCGTCCAGCGTCCGGTGGGAAAACCCCAACCGAGCCGCCACCGCCGCGGCATCCCCCTCGTCCGCCGGGTCGCCCCAGGGATGCAGCCGCAGGGTCAGCCCCAGCAGCTCATGCCCCTGCTCCCGCAGCAGATAAGCCGCCACCGAGCTGTCTACGCCGCCGCTCATCGCCACCGCCAGTCTCGCCATCGTATTCACCGCCTTCGTGTCTTTTTGCTCAGTATAGCACACATCCCCGGTGCAAGGCAACCGGAAGCACAGGCGTTTCCCTCACAGCACCTCCTCCAGGGGTGTGATTTGCGTTCCGGTGTAGTACCAGCTCAGAATGTCCCGAAACCCCTTCCCCTGCCGAGCCAGCGCATTGGCTCCGTACTGGCTCATACCCACGCCGTGACCGTAACCGGTCACGTGGAAGGTGAGCACCCCGTCCGCCTCCGTCACAGTGAAGCAGGCCGAGCGCAGCCCCAGCAGCTTGCGCACCTCGCCCCCCTTCACCGTCACACCGCCCACTTTCACGGTGTTTACCGTCCCCGACGGCTCCCACACAAAATCGCTCAGCCAGCCGGACACCGGCCCGGACAGGTCGGCTTCCGGCCACGTCTTTTGAGCCAGCGTGCGAAACTGCTCCACAGGCAAACTTACCTGAGAGCGGTAGTTGGGCACTTCCTCCCCCTCCGGGCTGTCCACGCTGACCAGATAGGGCACCGCCCGCCCCCACACAGCCTGAGCGTCCACCGTACTGCCCGGAGCGCTGGAGAAGAACAGCGCCTGAATGGGCTGACCCTCGCTGGTGACCACCAGAGCGTCCGTCTGCTCCACAGCGGTGGTGATGCGTGCGGCATATTCTTTGGCCTTATCCCCCCAGTTTTCCAGCGCCTGCTCTCTTGGAATGTATGCCTGACAGCAGGAGGATTGGGTGCAGATATCCGCCCCCTCATGCTTTTCTCCCTTACACAGCCGTGCCCAATAGGTACGCGCCGCCACCGCCTGAGCGCACAGCGCCTGCTGTTCAAAGGAGGCAGGCATCTCCGCCGCCACCACGCTCCACAGGTAGTCGGCAAGGCTCACCGTCTGCACACTGCCGTCTTCCAACAGCAGCCGCACCTGCCGGGCACCGTCGCCGACAGGTCGTACATCAGGGTCATCCCCCGGCTTGTCCGCCGGCACACCGCCGCGCACCAGCAGGATACAAAGCAAAAACTGCGCGCCCAGCACCAACAGCGCCGTCACCGCCGCTTGTTTCATTCCCGCACCCCCTTGTCCATGCTCCATCTTATGCCGGGGGCAAAAAAATATTCCGGACAGGCATTGCCCGTCCGGAATATCAATGTCACAGGATCTTCACCGCCGTACCGTAGACCACGATCTCTGCCGCCCCCTGCATAACGGAGGAGGATCCATACCGGATGTTGATCACCGCGTCCGCTCCCAGTTCCTTGGCCTCGTCCACCATGCGCTTGGTGGCGATCTGCCGAGCCTCGGTCAGCATCTCGGTGTAGCCCACGATCTCGCCGCCCACCAACGTCTTCATGCCGGCCATAAAGTCCCGACCCAGATTTTTGGACTGGACCACCGTGCCTTTCACAATACCCAGCGCCTCGATCTGCTGCCCGGGAATATGATCAATATTCAGAAGCTTCATACAGTTCTCCCCTTTCAATTTCTTTGAAGCGTTGCTTCATCACCACAAGAGCCGGGACAATAAACAGCAGACAGGCCGCTGCCAGTCCCCCAAACAGGATATCCAGCCATATGGGCGCGTCCGGAATAAAGCACAGGGACGCAAAGCTGGCCGCGCACACAAACTGCAGCCCCGCAAAAAAGGCCACGCCCACTACCGCCGCTTTTTTGTCCCTGCCGCGGCGGTCAATATTGCTTTGCTTCATCTTCTTCTCCTCCTTTTAGTTCCTTCCAACGCTGCTTCAGCGCCATAAGCACCCCCACAATAATGGCGGCGGGGATCAGCAGAAACACCGCCATCAGGATCGCCGGGGGCGCATTCTCTCCTTCGCTCAAAAATGCCCACACCCCCAGCGCCGTCAGGGTCAGCATCAGGGTCACCATCATGGCGGTGACGGCCGCGGGGGCCACATAGCGCCGCCGCACGTCACGGGTGTGCTTGTCATGGAACGTGGTGCCTTCCCGTTCCATGTATTCCATCCGGGTCAGCAAACTCTCCGCATCCAGCGCGTCCAGCAGTACGTCCTGTTCGCTCAGCTGCCTGCACAGGCGGGTGGCCTGCTCCAGATTTTGCTGCTCCCGCTCCAGATCCACCAGATGCCTGCGCATGGCATCCGCCACGGTAATATGCCCGGCTTGCATGCGGCGGATCTCCTCCAGCGGCAGCCCCAGCTTTCGCAGCAGCTTGATACGCATGAGCGCATCCACCTCCTGTTGGGAATAGTCCCGATATCCATTTTCATGATTGCGCCGGGGCGTGAGCAGCCCTTCCTGTTCATAGAAGCGAATGTTCTTTTTGGTGATACCCACCCGAGCCTCCACTTCGTTGATCTTCACAACAGAACCTCCTTTCGCCCCTATGGTATCCCTTCCACCAAGGGGAAGGTCAAGTCCTCTTTTCATTATTTTATCAGAATATTACAAAAAAGCATAAAATATTTTTCCTGTGACCGCTATTTCTTTCCCCGGAAAGCTGTGGTAAAATAGTTTGCCCGCAGTTTGCCTGCGGCTTACATAAACCAAAGAAAAGGTGTGTTCTGTTTTGACGCAGAATTATGATGTCCTCGTCATCGGCGCGGGCTTTGCGGGGGCGGTGTGCGCCCGGGAGCTGGCCGAACGGGGTGGAAAGCGTGTGCTGGTACTGGAGCGCCGGAATCACATCGGCGGCAATGCCTACGACTGCTTGGATGCGTCCGGTATCCTCATCCACCAGTACGGCCCCCATATTTTCCATACCAACGACCAGCGGGTGTTTGACTACCTGTCCCGGTTCACCCGTTGGCGGGACTATGAGCACCGGGTGGTAGCCAACATCCCCGCTCAAGCGGGTCGGGTGCAGATGCCTGTCCCCTTCAATCTGACCAGTCTGGAAACGGCCTACGGCCCGGAAAAGGGCAAAGCGCTGGGCGAAAAGCTCATGGCCGTCTACGGTGCGGAGAAGAAGGTCACCATTCTGGAACTGCGCCAGAGCGACGACCCGGAGATCCGGCAAGTAGCCGACTATGTGTATGAACACGTGTTTGTCCACTATACTATGAAACAGTGGGGTCAGACCCCTGAACAGATCGACCCCAACACCACCGCCCGGGTGCCCGTATTCCTGTCCCGGGACGACCGGTACTTTCAGGACACCTGGCAGGGCATGCCCCTGGACGGCTATACTCACATTTTCGAGCAGCTGCTCTCCCACTCCAATATCACGGTGGTCACCGGGGTGGATGCCCGAAATCGGCTGGAGCTGACTGACCGCGGCACCACGCTGGACGGTGCGGACTTTGCCGGCCCGGTGGTCTACACCGGCGCGGTGGACGAGCTGTTCGCTTTCCAATTCGGCCGCCTGCCCTACCGTGGTCTGCGGTTCGTCTTTGAGACCCACAACACCGACTTCTTCCAGTCCCACGGCACAGTCAACTACACCGTGGACGAGGACTATACCCGCATCACCGAGTTCAAGCACATGACCGGCCAGGTCAAGCCCGACTGCACCACCACCGTCAAGGAGTATTCCTACGCCTATACCGGCGCGGTGGGTGAGACCCCCTATTACGCCATCATCAACCCAGAAAACAACAGCCTGTACCAGCAGTACAAGACCCTTTCCGACCGCTATGACAACCTGCACCTGTTGGGTCGTCTGGCGGAGTACAAGTACTACAACATGGACGCTATTGTTGCACAAGCTCTGACGCTTGCCGACAAGCTGCTTTAAGAAGGGAGCCCACCATGGACAAGCTTATCACCTTCGCCGTCCCCTGTTACAACTCCGCCGCCTATATGGAGCACTGCGTAGACACCCTGCTTCAGGGGGGCGACGACATTGAGATCATTCTGGTGGACGACGGCTCCACCAAGGACGACACCCCCGCCATCTGCGACCGGTACGCCAAGCAGTACCCCCACATCGTGCGCGCCATCCATCAGGAGAACGGTGGCCACGGCGAAGGGGTCAATCAGGGCATCCGCAACGCCCGGGGCTTCTACTACAAAGTGGTGGACTCGGACGACTGGGTGGATGTAGACGCCCTGCACAAGGCATTGGACAAGCTGCGCCAGTTCGCCCGGGACGAAAAGCCGGTGGATATGTTCATCTGCAACTACGTCTACGAGCACGTGGAGGACAACACCCAGCGGGTGGCTCACTACCGCAACGTGTTCCCCGTTGGCCGCATGTTCGGCTGGGAGGCCATCAAACCCTTCAAGCCCGGCCAGTACCTGCTCATGCACAGCGTCATCTACCGCACCCAGCTGCTGCGGGACTGCGGACTGGAGCTGCCCAAGCACACCTTCTACGTGGACAACATCTTCGTCTACCATCCCCTGCCCTATGTGCGCAATATGTACTATCTGGACGTGGATCTGTACCGCTACTTCATCGGCCGGGCTGACCAGTCGGTGAACGAGAAGGTCATGCTGGGCCGGGTGGACCAGCAGCTGCGGGTCAACTACCACATGATCGACGCCCATGACCTGAACGCCGTGTCCGCCAAGAGCAAACAGCTGGGGCGCTATATGTTCAACTATCTGGCCATTATGGTGGCCATCTCCTCCATTTTCCTGACCATGGACGGCAGCCCCGAGGCACTGGACAAGCGTACCCAGCTGTGGGAGAACATCCGCACCGTAGACAAGCGGCTGTATACCCGCATGCGCTACTTTTCTATCCCCGCCCTCACCAATCTGCCCACCGCCCCCGGCCGCAAGCTGTCCCTGGCGCTGTATCGGCTGACTCGGAAGATTTATAAATTCAATTGAAAAACAACACCTGTGTGCCGAGAACAGAAAGGATTGCTGCTCTATGTGTAACAATTCCCGCTTTCAGGTCGGCTATGCCCGCACCGACATCTCGCCTTTGGAGTCCGTCCCCCTGCGGGGCTACGGCAGCACCTCCAACCGCATGTCCACCCATGTGCTGGATCCCCTGTATGCCACCTGTCTGGCCATGACCGATGCCGCCGGTAAAACGGTTCTGCTCTACGGTCTGGATCTCATCGCCCCCAGCACCCCCTGGGAGACCACCATCGTCGGTGCCATCAGCGCCGCCACCGGTATCCCCGAGGATCATATTTTCGCCTCCGGCACCCACACTCACTCCGGGCCGGACATGGAAAACCCGGACGAGCCCAGCATCCCCCGCTATGTGGAGCACTTCAAGGCCCAGGCGGTGGAGGCCGCCAAGCTGGCCCTTGCTGACCGCAAGCCCGCCCAGCTGTTCGGCACCTCCGTCCAGACCCAGATGCTGAACTTTGTGCGCCGCTTCATTCTGCAGGACGGCTCCCCCGCCGGTGACAACTACGGCCCCTGGGGCACCTCTCCCATCTCCCACCACGAAACCGAAGCCGACCACTGCATGCAGCTGCTGAAGTTCGTGCGGGAAGGGGGCGAGGACGTGCTCATCGCCAACTTCCAGGGTCACCCCCAGCGCGTGGGCATCAACAAGGAGCTGTACTACGAAGTCAGCGCCGACAGCGTGGGTGTCATGCGCGCGGAGATGGAGGAGCGCACCGGCTGCCGCTTCCTTTACTTCACCGGCGGCTCGGGCAACGTCAACCTCTTCAGCCGTGTCCGGGTAGAGCGGTTCTTTTCCAACCATCTGGACCAAGGAAAGGCTATGGCCGCGGCGGCCTATTCCGTCCTGTCCGACTTCCGCCCCCTGACCCTGGGCGCCATCAAAACCGATCTGGTCACTCTGGACTGCCCCGCCGACCACTCTCAGGACCACCGTTTGGAGGATGCCCTTTACATCCACAACAACTTCCGCACTACCGGCGACCGCCCCACCTGGGAGGCAGAGGGCAAAAAGCTGGGCTTCAACAGCGTGTACCACGCCGGGTTCGTGGTCGCTAAAAGCAAGCGTCCCCAGACCGTTCCGGTCACCCTGCGCTCCCTGTCCATCGGCGACGTGGCCTTTGCCTGCGCGCCCTACGAGATGTTTGACACCAACGGCATGCAGGTCAAGGAGGGTTCTCCCTTTGCCATGACCATGATCCTCTCCTGCGCCAACGGCGCCAACCGTGGCTATGTCCCCTCCGCCCTGGGCTTTGCCAACGGCGGTTACAGCGTGGACAGCTGCTGGTTCCTCCCCGGCGCGGGCGAACGGTTTGCCGACGAACTGATCGCCGGTCTGAAGCGGATGCACGACTAATTCCCATCACAACCAAAAGGGCACGCCCCGATGGGGCGTGCCCTTTTTCGTGTTTAAAATTCGTTGATAGGGATAGAGCCGTCGTCCT
>JAZUOI010000061.1:0-4382 GCA_045604585.1 Lawsonibacter sp.
CCCGGGTAGTCAGGTTCTGGCTGACCCCGTAGAAGGCGCGGTTGACGATGGAATTTCCGTCCAGTACCATGAGTTTCATGGCTGTTTCCTCCCTGCTTTGGTATCACCGTTTCTGTTTATTTCCTGTCTTGCTGAATGAGCAGCTTGAGCGCTTCGATGGCGGTACGGATGGCGGCGGAGGTGTCGTGGAGTTCCTTCTGGTCAAGACCGGCCAGCTCCCGTTCCTGATTCCACACCACGTGGAAGGCCGCGCCGCAGCGCACACCCAGCGCCGCCGCCACGGTGAACAGGGCGGCCGACTCCATTTCGGAAGCCAGCACCCCCAGACGCTTCCATGCCTGCCATTTCTGCTCCAACTCATAGGATACGGGCATGCGGCCGGGGGAATGCTGCCCGTAGAAGGAATCCTTGCACTGCACCACCCCGGCGTGCCAGCTTTGTCCCAGAGACTGTGCCGCCTGAGTCAGCGCCTGCAGTACCCGAAAATCGGACACGGCAGGGAACTCGATGGGGGCGTACTCCCGGCTGGTGCCCTCCATGCGCACCGCGCCGGTGGCGATCACCACGTCACCCGCCTGCACATCCAGCTTGATGCCGCCGCAGGTGCCCACCCGGATGAAGGTATCCGCGCCGATGGCGGCCAGTTCTTCCATGGCAATGGCGGCGGAGGGTCCGCCGGTGCCGGTGGACACCACGCTGACCTTCTCCCCCAGCAGGGTGCCGGTGTAGGTGACATACTCCCGGTTGGTGGTCACGTGGACGGCGTTGTCAAAGTGGGCGGCGATCTTCTCGCACCGGCCCGGGTCGCCGGGCAGGATGCAGTAGCGCCCCACGTCCCCGGGGGCGCATTGGATGTGATATTGCACGTCTCGTTGCTACATAACAGGCACCTCACTTATCTTCGGATAGGATAATTATACTACGCTTCTTCCTTTTTTGAACCCTTACGCCGTTTGTTCTTTTCCGCGGCGTTCCTCTTGTTTCCCATGGCTGCCCGGTATGCCTTGGGTGAAATTCCTCCGTTCTCCCGAAACACCCGGTTAAAGCTGCTTTGATTGCGAAAGCCGCATTCGGCCATGATCTGCAGCATTTGTTTGTCCGTCTCCCGCAAAAGAAACTTGGCCTTCTGGATGCGAAGGGCATTGATGTACTCCCGGAAGCTGTATCGCAGCTTTTGGGAGAAAATTTTGGAAACATAGCTTGGGCTGATATACAGCGCCTGAGCAACACTTGCCACCGTGATGGGCTGGGTGAAGTTCTCCTCGCAATAGGAAAGCAGCCGCACAACAACATTCCGGTCGGCACTGTCCCGCTCTTCCAGCTCCAGCAGTTCCAAAAGCTCTCCCAGTGCCGCGTTGAGATAGCCCGAAGCCGTTTTGTACTGCCCCTGCTGGTACACGATCACCGCCCGCTCCAGCAGCGGTCGCAGGCTGCTGTCCTCCCGATAAAAGCAAGTGGGCTTGTACTTCATCAGCGTGCTTTCAAAGGGCGTGATGGACGGATCAAACATTATGAGGATCGCCTTGGCCTCCGGCGCGCTTTCATAAGAATGGGTCAGATAAGGAAACAGAATGGCGATCTCCCCTGCCTTGAGTGTATGCGCCACGCCATCCACGGTAAGGGACACACAGCCCTCCAGCACGTACAGCAGCTCCACGTGAATATGGAACCTGGGCACATAACCCAGAAGCCCTTGAACGTTCTGGCAGGAAAGGGGAAAAAAGTTGTGCCGTTCAAATGTGGCGTTCATAACATACCCTCCAAGTGTGCTGGAATTCATCGCTTTATTTGCTCATATCTACATTTCTACATTGCATTGTATCCCACTTTTCAGTACAATGCAAGGGAGGAGCCTGAAAAAGCAGACCCTTTGCAACTGCATAATTTCATTTGTGCCTGCGGGTAACTGCAAGGCAGAACGTGGTTTTTTACCGCGGCAATAAAAAACACAAAATATCTGTAATGGATCACAAAAGAAAACAAGAAAACAGTTGCATCCCTCCGCAGTTCTAACTTACAGTTAAGGCAAACATCCGGAAAAGAAGAATGTTGAAAAATTGCCAAGGAGGAGAACCCTATGTCCCGCTATATTCCCATGCCCGCGTATTACGACCGAATGCCCGTTGATATTTCCTTTGTGTTCGAGGATGAAAAGCCTGCCGGCAAGCACGGATTTCTCACCGTAGACGGGGAGGATTTCCGCTTTGAGGACGGCACTCTGGCTAAGTTCTGGGGCGTCAATATCAACGGCGGAGCCAACTTCCCCGAGCACGACTATGCCGAGCGCTTTGCCCGGCGTCTGGCTCAGACCGGCTGTAATCTGGTGCGCCTGCATCAACTGGACGCCGAGTGGGACACCCCCAACATCTTCGCCTTTACCAAGGGCAAGCGCGTGACCACCACCCGCAAGCTGGATCCCGTCTCTCTGGAGCGGCTGGACTATCTGATTTACAGCCTGAAGCAGGAGGGCATCTACGTCTACCTTGACGTGCTCAACTACCGCAAGTACAAGGAAGGGGACGACGTAGTGGATCACGATCAGCTGTCTGACGTGGCCAAGCCCTATAATATGACCAACCGCCGCCTGATTGATCTGCAGAAGGAATACATGACCAATCTGTGGACCCACTACAATCCCTACACCAAGCTGGCCTACAAGGACGATCCCGTCATCGTCATGAGCGAGATGATCGCCGAGTGCGACCTGTTCAACCGGGATGTGGAGGGCACCTGGTGGTACACCCTGCCCGAGTACTATGACAAGGAATACCGTCAGATGTTCAAGGCCTGGCTGGACAAGAACGGTCTGGAGTACGATTGGGAGAACTGCGACATGTTCACCAACGACGAGACTCTCATCGCCTTCAAGTCCGAGGTCACAGAGAACTTCCTGGCTGAAATGTACAGCCACATGCGCGCCATCGGCGTCAAGTGCCCCATCGCCGGCACCAACTGGAGCGCGCCCACCCATGCCCTGACCAAGGCTCATAAGCCTGTGGACTATATGGACATCCACCCCTATTACAACATCGATGGCTGGAGTGCCAAGTGGTCCGCCAACGAGCGCATCGTCAAGCACAAGAGCATTACCTCTACCAAGGCCATGCTGGGCTGGCACACCAAGACGGCTGTGGCCGGCAAGCCCCTGTTTGTGTCCGAGTGGGACATGACCTGGCCCAACAACTACCGCGCCGAAAGTCCTATCTACTACGCCGCCATCGGTGCTCTGCAGGGCTGGGGCGGCGCATGTATCCACACCTATGCCTACACCTCCCAGCTGCAGTACATGAACATTCTGGGCAAGGAGCTCAGTTCTCCCGTGGCCGGCAAAACCTACCGCGAGGGCATCTACACCGTGTGGAACGACCCGGCCAAGTTCGGCCTGTTCTATCATTCCGCCCTCATCACCCGCCGGGGTGATGTTTCCCCCGCTACCAAGCGCATCGCCGTCAAGCCCAGCGACCCCACGCTGGTCAAGGCTCCCGTCACTCCCTTTATGGATGCATTGGAGCAGCACCGGGTGCGCATGCACTTTGGCGATGAGCTACCCGAGGGTTACGACGAGCTGGTGCTCGACAACGAGCACATTCCTCATCCCGATCCCAAGGTCATTATGTCCGACCACGGCCAGATGTGGCGTGACCCGGCCAAGGAGATCGGCGCGGTGGACACCGAACGCACCAAGTGCTTCTACGGTATGCTGGGTAAGGGCTTTACCGACGGCTCCATCAAGCCCTACAAACGACCCGTCCACAAGATGGACGGTTTGGAGATTGAGTGCGCCACCGACTTCGGTGTGATCGCCCTGTCCTCCCTGACCAACGAGCCCATTGAGACCTCTGACAACATCCTGCTGTCCGCCATCGGCCGGGCCCGGAACACGGATATGGTCTTCGACGGAGACAAGCTGCTGGACTTTGGCAAGCCTCCCATCATGGCCGAGGTCATCGACAGCATCGTACGCGTGAAGAACGTCCACGGCACGACTATGAAGGTCTGGGGCGTGAACGCCGAGGGCTTCTATTCCGGTATGCTGCCCACCACCTACGAGGACGGCTGGCTGTCCTTCCGCATCGGCGACGAGAACAACCCCGCCTGCTACTATCTCATCGTAAAAGAATAACCACAACGACTGCACCGCCGGGGGTGATCCCGGCGGTGCAGTTTCTTCCCAAAGCCTTAGTTGCATTTTTCCCTCTTTGGCAGTACAATGTAGGTTAAGATTGTATTTGCTTTGGTTAAATTCCGGAAAGGGTGAGCGTTTTGAAGATCATCATTGTGGGCGCGGGCAAGGTAGGTTTTGCCCTTGCCGACCAGCTGTCCCGGGAACAGCACGACGTGACCGTGATCGACGCGTCGGAAGAAGCCCTGCGCCGAGTGAC
>JAZUOI010000062.1:0-7748 GCA_045604585.1 Lawsonibacter sp.
CGGCCTTGGCGCAGGCCATGGAAGCGCCCAGAATGGCGTTGGCGCCCAGACGGGACTTGTTGGGGGTGCCGTCCAGCTCGATCATGGCCTTGTCGATGGCCACCTGATCCAGCACGTTCATGCCGATCAGGCACTCGGCAATCTCGGTGTTCACGTTCTTCACCGCGGTCTCGCAGCCCTTGCCCAGGTAACGGCTCTTGTCGCCGTCACGCAGCTCGCAGGCCTCATAGATACCGGTGGAAGCGCCGGAGGGAACGGCGGCACGACCCATGCAGCCGTCTTCCAGATAAACCTCAACTTCAACGGTGGGGTTACCGCGGCTGTCCAGGATCTCGCGACCCAGGACGTCAACGATCTCGATCATCTGCTTCATTGGAATCAAACTCCTTTCAAATTGGGGCGGAGCATGCTCCGCTCATTTATGCGGTTAAAAGTATAGCATGTGGGAGCCTTTCCCACAAGGGGGAACAGAAAAAACGGGGGAAATTACTGGCAAATGAGTGTCTCGCCGTCCATTTCCTCGGGTTTGGCAAGACCCATCAGATCCAGCATGGTGGGGGCGATGTCGGCCAGACGGCCGTCACGCAGCTTCACGTTGGCACCCACGATGTGCAGGGGAACCAGGTTGGTGGTGTGGGCGGTGAAGGGAGAACCGTCGGTATCCACCATGTGCTCGCTGTTGCCATGGTCGGCGGTGATCAGGGAGATGCCGCCCATCTTGGAGGTGGCTTCCACCACCTTGGCTACGCACGTGTCCACCGCTTCCACCGCCTTGACCGCGGCTTCCATCACGCCGGTATGACCCACCATGTCGCAGTTGGCGAAGTTGAGAATGATCACGTCATAAGCGCCGCTTTCGATGCGCTTGACGGCCTCCTCGGTCACCTCATAGGCGGACATTTCGGGCTGCAGGTCGTAGGTAGCCACCTTGGGGGAAGCGATCAGGCAGCGATCCTCCCCGGGGAAGGTCTGCTCCACGCCGCCGTTGAAGAAGAAGGTCACATGGGCGTACTTCTCTGTCTCGGCAATGCGCAGCTGGGTCAGACCCAGACGGCTGATATACTCGCCAAAGATGTTGTCCAGCTTCTGCCGGGGGTAGGCCACAGTGACATTGGGCATGGTGGCATCGTACTCGGTGGTGCACACGAAGGTAACGGGCTGGAAACCGCTCTTGCGCTCCACATCGATGAAGTCCTCGTCCACAAAGCACCGGGTGATCTCACGGGCACGGTCGGGACGGAAGTTGAAGAAGATGATGGAGTCCTTCTCCTTTACACCGGCGTCCTTGGTGCACACCACAGGCTCCACAAACTCGTCGGTGACACCGCCATCGTAGGAGGCCTGCACCGCAGCGCCGGCATCGGAAGCGAACGTGCCCTCGCCCAGAGCGATGGCGTTATAGGCGCGCTGCACGCGATCCCAGCGCTTGTCGCGGTCCATGGCGTAGAAACGACCCATGACCGTGGCGATCTTGCCCACGCCGATCTCGTTCAGCTTTTCCTGCAGCTGCTCCACAAAGCCTTTGCCGGAGGAGGGGGGCACATCACGGCCGTCCAGGAAGCAGTGGATATAGACCTTGTCCAGACCCTGTTCCTTGGCCATCTGCACCAGAGCGAAGAGATGGGTGATGTGGCTGTGCACACCGCCGTCGGACAGCAGGCCCATCAGGTGCAGGGACGAGCCCCACTCCCGGCAGTTGTCCATGGCCTCCACAAAGGCGCTGTTGGAGAACAGGGCGCCCGTCTGCACGTCACGGGAGATGCGGGGCAGATCCTGGAAGACCACGCGGCCGGCGCCGATGTTGGTGTGACCCACTTCGCTGTTGCCCATCTGACCCTCGGGCAGACCCACGTCCAGCCCGGAGGCGGACAGGCGGCAGCCGGAGGACTGAGCAAAAATGGCGTCCAGATTGGGGGTGTTGGCCGCACGCACGGCGTTGCCAACGGTAGAATCGGACAGACCGAAGCCGTCCATGATGATAAGGGTGGTAGGTGTTTTCATAACAAGTACCTTTCTTGAACAGATATGAGATGGGAGATATGAGATAAGAGATACCTCATACCCGGATCTCACACCCTTGATTAATCCTGGTTAGCCGCGTCGATGATCTGCATGAAGTCGGGAGCCTTCAGGGAAGCGCCGCCGATCAGACCGCCATCCACGTCGGGCTGAGCCAGCAGCTCGGCAGCGTTCTTGGCATTCATGGAGCCGCCGTACTGAATGGTGACGGCGCGGGCCACCCGGGCACCGAACTCCTTGCGGATGACGGCGCGGATGGTCTGGCAGACCTCACCGGCCTGCTCGGCGGTAGCGGTCTTGCCGGTGCCGATGGCCCACAGGGGCTCGTAAGCGATGACCACTTTGCGTACCTGAGCGGCATCCAGACCGGCCAGGGCGCACTTGACCTGATAGGTGATCAGCTCCGTGGTCACGCCCAGTTCACGCTGCTCCAGGCTCTCGCCCACACAGACGATGGGATGCAGGCCGGCGGCCAGAACGGCCTTGACCTTTTTGTTCACGGTGAAGTCAGTCTCGTTGTAATACTCCCGGCGCTCGGAGTGGCCGATGATGACGTACTTCACGCCCACCTCCTTGAGCATGGCGGCGGTCACCTCGCCGGTGAATGCGCCGCTGTTCTCAAAGTGGACGTTCTCCGCGCCGATGGACACACGGGTGTCCTTGAACAGGCGGACGGCGGCGGGAATGTTCACAAAGGGAACACACAGCACCACGTCGCACCACTTATGCTTGCCCAGCATGGGCTTGAGCTCTTCGGCGAAGGCGCGGGTCTCGGACAGGGTCTTGTTCATCTTCCAGTTGCCGGCGATGATGGTCTTACGATATTTACGATTCATGGGGCAGGACTTCCTTTCTATATATACAACCGGTCTTTGGACCGGATCACAAGCTTATAATAAATGGATTTAGGAGCAATCAGGCATCCAGCAGGCAAGCTACGCCGGGCAGCTCTTTGCCCTCCATAAACTCCAGAGAAGCGCCGCCGCCGGTGGAGATGTGGGTCATCTTGTCGGCGTAGCCCAGCTGCTGCACGGCCGCCGCGCTGTCGCCGCCGCCGATGATGGTGATGGCAGAGGTCTTGGACAGAGCCTCGGCCACTGCCTCGGTGCCCTCGGCAAAGGCGGCAAACTCAAACACGCCCATGGGGCCGTTCCAGATGACGGTGCCGGCGTCCTTGACCGCGTCGCAGTAAAGCTGAATGGTCTTGGGGCCGATGTCCATGCCCTCCCAGCCGTCGGGGATGTTGCCGGCTTCCACGGTGAGGGTGTTGGCGTCGGGGGAGAACTTGTCACCGCATACGGTGTCCACAGGGAGCAGCAGCTTCACACCCTTGGCAGCGGCCTTCTTGACCATTTCCAGAGCGTACTCCTGCCAGTCGGCCTCGAACAGGGAGTTGCCGATCTTGCCGCCCTGAGCGGCGGAGAAGGTATAGGCCATGCCGCCGCCGATGATGACGGTGTCGGCAATCTCCAGCAGGTTGTTGATCACGCCGATCTTGGAGGAAACCTTGGAGCCACCCAGGATGGCCACCAGAGGACGCTTGGGGTTGGCCAGGGCGCCGCCGATGAAGTCCAGCTCCTTCTGAATCAGGAAGCCGGACACGGCGGGCAGGTAGTCGGCCACACCGGCGGTGGAGGCGTGAGCGCGGTGGACGGCGCCGAAAGCGTCGGACACGTACAGCTCCGCCATGTCGGCCATGGCCTTGGCCAGCTTGGGATCGTTCTTGGTCTCGCCCTTTTCAAAGCGGGTGTTCTCCAGCAGCAGGACCTGACCGGGCTGCAGCGCGGCGGCCTTGGCTTTGGCATCCTCACCCACCACGTCGGCGGCCATGATGATGTCCATGCCCAGCAGCTCGCCCAGACGGGCGGCCACCGGCTTCAGAGACAGCTCAGCCAGAGACTTCTGCCACTTGGCCTGGGTGAGGGTGGCGGGATCCTTGCCCTTCTCGGTCTGCTTCTGAACCCACTTATCAAAGCTGGGCTGGGGCTTGCCCATGTGAGAGCAGGCGATCACAGCCGCGCCCTGCTCCAGCAGATACTGAATGGTGGGCAGGGCAGCGCGGATGCGCTTGTCGTCGGTGATGACGCCGCTGCCATCCTTGGCCATGGGTACGTTGAAGTCGCAGCGCAGCAGCACCTTCTTGCCCTTAACGTCCATGTCCTTGACGGTTTTCTTGTTGTAGTTCATATTACAGGCTCCTTTCGTTTTGTAACGGTAGGGTCATGGGTTTACCAGAGACATTTCGCCGGCACCCGACAGGTCGGGAAAGCCGGTTTGGCGCAGTGCCTCGTAGGTGAGCACTGCCACCGAATTTGCCAGGTTCAAACTGCGGGCGTCCTCCCGCATGGGGATGCGGATGCACCGGTCGTAGTGGGCCAGACGAAAGTCCTCGGGCAGGCCGGCGGTCTCCTTGCCGAAAAACAGCCAGCACCCGTCACGAAAGGTGGCTTTCGTATAATCCTGCGGCGCTTTGGTGGTGGCCAGCCACAGGTCGGGGGCGGGGTGTTGGGCAAAGAAGTCGTCCAGACTGTCATACACGTGCAGGTCCACCATGGGCCAGTAGTCCAGCCCTGCCCGCTTGACGGCTTTTTCACTGATGTCAAAGCCCAGCGGACGAATCAGGTGCAGGCGGCTTCGGGTGGCGGCACAGGTGCGGGCGATATTGCCGCAGTTCTGCGGGATTTCAGGCTCTACCAAAACGATATTCAGCATGCCATCGCCACCTTTCCAGTCAATTAAACATTGTATTCCAACATACGGTAAAATTCAACTGTGAAATAGTCGAAAAAAGAGCAAAATATTCTGACAAAGTGCCCAAATTACACAGAGAAAACGAAAAAAAGGAACGAAGTGTCGGGCAGAGCAGAAAAATGTCGGTGAGGGGCGGACACTTTCGGGAGAAATGTCCACTCTATTATATCCGCCCACGTGCCGAAAAAAACAGCCAGCCGCCCTTAGAGGCGACTGGCTGAGCACTCATTTGCGTTTGTAGGTCACATAGTGGAATACGACGCCTTTTTCTTCCACAGGTTCGCTTTCTTCCCATACGGTCCAGTCCGGGTGGGAATCCAGGTCGGGGAAGTAGCGGTCGGCGGGGTAGGCGGCGTGGAGTTTGGTCACATAGGCGGTGTCACATCGGTCCAGCAGGGCGCGGTACACGCTCTCACCCCCGATAACGAAGGCGTCTTTCGGGGCAGCGGCCAGCAGGCTGTCCACATCGGGAAAGACCTGCGCGCCCTCCACGGCATAGCCGGGGGTGGCGGAGAGGATCAGGTTGGGACGGTTCTTCAGCGGCTTTCCGCCGGGGAAGGTGGCCAGCGTCTTTCGACCCAGAATGACCGGGTGACCGGTGGTCAGATCCTTAAAGCGCTTGAGGTCGGCGGACAGGTAGACCAGCTGGTCTCCGCCCTTGCCGATAGCCCAGTTTTCGTCTACGGCAACGATCAAATTCATGCCCAACCTCCGTTAAACCGCTACCGGGATCTTCTGATCCAGAGGGTGTGCCTGATAGCCCTCCAGCTTGACGCTGGCGGGGGTGAAGTCATAGAAATCGGTGACAGAGGGATCAAGGGTGAATTTGGGTGCGTCATAGGGGGTGCGGGCGATGAGCTCCTCCACCACGGGTACATGGCGGTCGTAGATGTGGGCGTCGGCGATCACGTGGACAAACTCGCCCACCTCCAGACCGGACACCTGTGCCAGCATGTGGGTGAGCACCGCGTACTGCATCACGTTCCAGCCGTTGGCGGTGAGCATATCCTGAGAGCGCTGGTTAAGAATGGCGTTGAGGGTGTTGCCGCTGACATTGAAGGTCATGGAATAGGCACAGGGATACAGCGCCATCTCGCTCAGGTCGTGGTGGTTGTAAAGGTTGGTGAGGATACGCCGGGAGGTGGGGTTGTGCTTCAGGTCAAAGAGCACCCGATCCACCTGATCCATTTCTCCCTCAGGGTAGTGGTGCTTGACACCCAGCTGATAGCCGTAGGCCTTGCCGATGGTGCCTTTTTCATCTGCCCAGGCATCCCACACGTGGCTGCTCAGCTGGCTGACATCGTTGGACTTTTTCTGCCAGATCCACAGCAGCTCGTCCACCGCGGACTTGAGAAACTGCTTGCGCACGGTGATGATGGGAAACTCCTCCCGCAGGTCATAGCGGTTGATCACGCCGAAGCGCTTGACGGTGTGGGCGGGGGTTCCGTCCTCCCACTTGGGGCGCACGGGTCGGTCGGTGTCCCAAACGCCCTTGGACAGGATGTCCTTGCAGTTCTGAATAAAAACCTGATCGGCGTAGCTCACGGTCAACAGCTCCTTTGTACGCATGGTACGACGTATGATTTATCATATTCTCTATCATAGCATTATTGTCCCACAAACGCAAACACTTTTCCAAGAAGAAAAGCCGCCGCAGTGATGCGGCGGCTTTTTCATGCCCCTTTGTACTTTTTTCGGGTGGCGATGCCGCCCCGGATGTGGCGCTCGGCCTTGTTTTCGTCCAGAACCTGCCTGACCTGGAGGTAGAGGGGGCGGTTGAAGACGGGCAGGCGCTCCCGGATGTCCTTGTGTACGGTGGATTTGCTGATGCCGAATTTCCGGGCCGCGCCCCGGACTGTTGTCTTATTTTCTATGATGTACAGGGCCAGCTGGCAGGCCCGTTCCTCGATGTTTCCTTTCAAAGACAACACGCTCCAATCTGCGTTACTGACACCACTATATGTCCGCAGATGGAGCATTATGACCAAATGTATGCGCTTACGCGCAGCCTACCACCGATAGTACGTGAATGGCCATTGTCCCGGCTGTCTCCTTGGGTGCCTGGATACGCAGGAGCTTGCTCTGCGGAGCGGGGACGGGGGACGAAAGTTGTTCTACCGTGCCCGGCCCACTTGGCGTCGCCGGGCTGGTTTCCGCCCGTCCGTCCGCCGCTCGCCCATTGTAACACCTGGTCAAGGGTAAATACACCCAACGGGCCGTAGGGGGCCCCCGTTCCGGGGGTGGCCCCCCAACGCCCCGTAGGGCCCTTGACTGGCGGCGTTCCTTGGGCGGTGCCCGGCGAACAGACCGGGCAGAAAGGAAGTGCTTCACATGATAGGAGCTAAGCTGACCAACACAGAACGGAAGAACATCTATCGGCGGGACGGGTTCCGCTGCGCCCTGTGCGACTCGACCAAGTACATCCAAATTCACCACTACATCCATCGTGGATCGGGCGGCACCAACCACCCGCACAACCTCATTACGCTGTGCGCAGATTGCCACGCAGCGGCCCACGGTATGGTGCTCAACGACTGGCGGGACGTGACCGTGGAGCACATCGAACAATGCATCGTGGAGTACTTGTCGGACTACTACGCAGAACAGGGGCACATCTGGAACCCGTACCGCAACCCCTACGCTAGACAGGCACCGCCATAATCGGTGCCTACTCAATTGGGTGCCTGTCGGCACGTTGCCGCATGGGGCCCCGGGGGCACTTGGGCGGCTGCGCTACGCCTACGGCTGCGCTACGCCTACGCCTACGGCTGCGGCTGCGGCTGCGCCTCCGGCTGCGCCTACGGCTGCGCCTACGGCTGCGCCTACGGCTGCGCCTACGGCTGCGCTACGCCTACGGCTACGGCTGCGGCTGCGCCTACGCCTGCGCCTACGGGCTGCGCTACGCCTACGGCTACGGCTGCGCTACGCCTACGGCTACGGCTGCGGCTGCGCCTACCCCTGCGCCTTCCGCTGCCCTA
>JAZUOI010000063.1:0-9799 GCA_045604585.1 Lawsonibacter sp.
GCCGCGGTCTAGGCGGTTGGTCGTAGGGATTGATTCGGTTTTGCATCCATCTTTTTCCCCGCAACATCCTCTTTGTCCTTGCAATACATCAAGTATTGCTTCGTCCGCAGAGTTCGTTGCAAGAAAAAATCTTGGCTGCAAAACTGCAAAGCACTTCAAAAAGAAAGATTTTCTGTGCAAGACGAGAAGAAAAGCCGCGGCAAGGCTGTCGCCTGCTGCGGCTTTTTGACGAAGTATTGCCGGAAAAGGTCCTTTTTGAAGCGGATAAATCCCTATGACCAGCCGCCTTTTGCCGCGGCGCGGTGGGAGCAAAAAAGCCCCGCTCTGGCCGTGTGAGTCCGATTAAAAACCTGCACGTATGGCAGGTGGGTCGCCTCCACCGCGCTTCACTGCTTCCAACGTCCGACTGACCGCAAAGGGGGTCGGGAGGCCTGCAAACCGCGCTGTGAGGGGGCATCCCGTTTCGTAAATGTGGGTTTTAATAGGACCCATCACGCACCGAGCAGGAAACCGATGCTTATTCCTCGTCCTGGAACAGCCGCTCCATGAACAGCTCGTAGACGGTCAGCTCCTCTTCCTCGCTGTCCAGGGTAGAAAACAGCTCCTCACCGTTTTCCTCGATGACCTTCATGATGACCATGCCGTATTCCTCGTCATCCACGTCAACGTCCACGATTTCGCCGTCCTCACCCTGTTCGCCCTGTACGGCGGGGAAGAACGCCATATAGATCGTACCCTCATACTCCAGTGTGTCCAGATGCTCCAGTTCAAATTCATTGCCGTCCTCGTCGGTGACGGTGATGAAATCCGGGCCGAATTCCTCGCTCATCGCGCGCCCTCCTTTCTGTTTGCTTTGTACCTTGATTTTACCCTGTAACAGAGGAAAAATCAATAGAAATGAGGGGTAAATTTCTCCCCGGCAAAATTTCACACGGTAGGGCATCGGGGGTGGACAAATATGGAATTCGTGGTATAATAATCAGAGTTTAGTGGGAGTATGCCCTCCCCCCGCCACCTGTGTTTCACACATCCGGAGGTGACCCTGATGTCCAACGAACCGAATACCGACCGCGCCCACAGCGGCCGTTCCCGCCGCAGAAGGCGGCGCCGCTCCCCCATGCGTCTTGCGCTGAAGGCGGTGGGCACTGTACTTCTGGTCATGCTGACCACCTCGGTACTGCTGGCCTGCTTTGCCGCGGTGTATGTCCAGTCCGTCATCATGCCCATGACCGACCTGGATTTGGACAGCTTCCGCGTGGGTATCAACTCCACCCTCTACTATAAGGACAGCCGGGGAGAATACCGGGAACTGCGCACGCTGCACGGAGACGAAAACCGTGTATGGGTGGAGTATAAGGACATCCCGGAATACCTGATCAACGCCACCGTGGCCATCGAGGACCAGCGCTACTGGAAGCACCCCGGCGTGGACTGGCGGCGCACTGCCAAGGCCATCCTGCTCATGTTTACCGGGCAGGATATTCAGGGCGGCTCCACCATCACCCAGCAGCTGATCAAAAACGTCACCACCTATGACGACACCACCGTCAAGCGCAAGGTGGTGGAAATCTTCACCGCGCTGGAGTGTACAAAAAAATACAGTAAAGAGACCATTTTGGAATGGTATCTTAACTATATCTATCTGGGCCGTAATTGCGACGGTGTTTACACCGCCTCCTACAAATACTTCGGCAAACCCCTGAACGAGTTGACGGTGGCCGAATGCGCCAGCCTCATCTCCATCACCAACAACCCCTCCCTCTACGACCCCTACACCAATCCCGAAAACAACGAGCGGCGCAAAAATCTGGTGCTGCGGGCCATGTATGAGCAGGAATACCTGACCCAAGAGGAGTACGAGCAGGCCAAGGCGCAGGAGCTGGTCTTCTCCAGCAAGGCGGTGGACTCCCCCGCCGGCACGGACAGCTCGGATGTGTACTCCTGGTACGAAGAACAGGTCATCACCGACGTGACCAACGACCTGGCCGTCCAGCTGGGTGTGGACACGGGCGTGGCCTATAACATGGTTTTGTCCGGTGACCTGTCCATCTACACCTGCGTCAATCCCAAGCTGCAGTCCATGGTGGAGGGTATTTACGAAAATACCGACAACTTCCCCTGGCCCTCTGCCAATGGTCAGCAGCTGCAGTCGGCCATCACCCTGATCGACAACGAGACGGGCGATGTGGTGGCCATGGTGGGACAGGTGGGAGAAAAGACGGGCAACCGCTGGCGCAACAACGCCACTGCCGCCGCCCGTCAGCCCGGTTCCTCCTTCAAGCCGCTGGCGGTGTACGCTCCGGCCATCGAACTTGGACTGATCACCCCCCTGACCGCCGTGGACGACTATCCCTACCAGCTGCTGAATAACAAACCCTATCCGGTCAACTCCGGCAACGCCAAGTACGCCGGCCTTACTTCCGTGTTCACCGCGGTGACCAAGTCCACCAATACGGTGGCCTACCGCATCATCAACGATATCCTCACCCCGGTGGAGAGTTTCCGTTTCGTAGAGGATCGCTTCCACATCGACCTGAAGGATGCGGATGCCTCCGCCCCCGCCGCCATGTCCATGGGCGGTCTGACGGGCGGTGTGAACACCCGGGATATGGCTGAGGCCTTCCGTGTGTTCCCCAACCAGGGGATCTACACCCCCTCGCGCACCTACACCCACGTGGTCAACTCCGACGGCGAGGTCATTCTGGAAAACCGTCAGGAGAGCAAGGTGTCCGTCAAGGCCTCCACCGCCTATTATATGAACACCATGCTGCGCAACGTGGTCACCTCCGGTACCGGCTATGAAGCCCGGGTCAGCGGCATGACCATCGCCGGTAAGACCGGTTCCACTACCAGCGACCATGACCGGTGGTTTGCCGGCTATTCCCCCTACTACACCGCCGTAGTCTGGACCGGCTACGGTTCCCCCGAGCGAGTGCGCAGCAGCGGCCGCAACCCGGCCGCGCTCACCTTCAGCAAGGTGATGACCCGGGTGCATGAGGGTCTGGCCGACAAGGAGTTTTTCCAGCCCAACGACCTGGTTTATGTCTCCTACTGCAAGGACAGCGGACTGAAAGCCGCCGCCGCCTGCAAAAGTGACCCCCGTGGCAACCGCACTGCCGGTATGTATGTCCTCAAGGAGGATGCACCTGCCCAATTCTGTGATTGCCACTCCTCCCAACACAGCGCATTGCTGTGCAGCGTCAGCGGAGGACTGGCCGGTGACTACTGCCCCTCTGAGTGCCGGATGACCGTCCATCCCCTGCTCTATGAGCGCACACCGCTGACCGGTGTGCAGAGCGAAGACGATGCGGTTACGTTGGCCGCCGTACAGACCCGTCCCCTGTGCACAGTCCACACCCCCGGCGGTTCCCTGGAACCCAATATTCCCGTCGTGTCTGTTCCCAGCGAGAACGAGGACTCCGTGATCGTCGACCTGCCTGTCTTTGACGAACAGGACAGCTCGCAAACCAACACGCCTCCGGGGCAGACCACGCCATGATTTTGGCGTACACCCATTCAGCCCAAACAAAAGGCGCCCGCCCGGGTGCCTTTTGTTCTCCCCGATTCCTTGTGTATTTCGCACACAAACGCCGCCTCGAAACCGCGAAAATCGTCGTCTTTCTCCTCCCCACCCGGTTGCGTCCCGGGCTGTGATGTGCTACAATAGGCCACAGCACAGAAACAAATGCCCTTGCAACGTGGACATCCACACTGCGTAAACTGGAGGAGAACACCGTGAGCCATACGCCCAAATATTTTATCGTAGAGGCTGATGCCATGCCGGAAATTTTCCGCAAGGTGGCCCAAGCCAAGCGCCTGCTGGAGACCGGTGAAGAAACCACGGTCAATGGCGCGGCCCATGCCGTTGGCATCAGCCGCAGTGCATATTATAAGTATAAGGACACGGTACGCCCTTTCCAGGATATGCTCCACGGGCGCATCGTCACCTTCCAGATCCTGCTCAAGGATGAGCCGGGAGTGCTGTCCGGTGTGCTGAATATCTTCGGCGGCAGCGGCGGCAACATCCTGACCATCAATCAGACCATCCCCTCCAACGGCTGCGCCGTGGTTACCGTCACAGCGGAGACCTCCGCATTGGCCGTGGCTCTGGATGCGCTTCTGGATGCGGTCCGTGCCCGATCCGGCGTGCTCAAATGCGAGATCCTGGCCGGTTGATCCGGTATTCTTTTGTATGTAAACATATGAGGTGAGAAAACAATGGTAAATGTTGCGATCCTTGGCTTTGGTACGGTCGGCTCCGGCGTGGCCGATGTGCTGACCATGAACCGTGCGCTGATCGAGCAGCGCAGCGGCAATCCCGTGCGTTTGAAGTACATTCTGGATGTACGCCAGTTCCCCGACAGTCCCTATAAGGACTGCTTCGTCCAGGACTTCTCCGTCATCGAGAACGACCCCGAAGTGGACATCGTGGTGGAAACCATCGGCGGTGCCACCGTTGCCCTGGACTTCACCCGCCGCGCCCTGAGCGCGGGCAAGAGCGTAGTGTCCTCCAACAAGGAGCTGGTGGCCACCCACGGCTATGATCTGCTGCAGCTGGCCAAAGCCAACGGGGTCAGCTATCTGTTTGAAGCCAGCGTGGGCGGCGGTATCCCGGTACTGCGTCCTCTGACTAACTGTCTGGCCGGCAATGAGATCAGCGAGGTGCGCGGCATCCTCAACGGCACCACCAACTATATCCTTACCCGGATGATCCGGGCGGGGCTGTCCTTTGATCAGGCGCTGAAGGAGGCGCAGGACAACGGCTACGCCGAGCGAGATCCCTCTGCCGATATCGAGGGTCACGACGCCTGCCGCAAGATCTGTATTCTTGCCGCCCTGGCCTTTGGCCGGCACGTCTATCCCGAGCAGGTGCCCACCCAGGGTATCACCGCCATCACCCTGTCCGACGTGGATTACGCCAACTCCTGCGGCTACAAGATCAAGCTGCTGGGTCGCGCGCTGCGCATGGAGGCAGGCAAGATCTGCGCCTACGTGGCGCCCCATCTGGTCAGCGGAGAAAATCCCCTGTCCGGCGTGGAAGATGTATTTAATGCCATTGCCGCCACCGGCAACGCCGTGGGCGATGTGATGTTCTACGGCCGGGGCGCGGGCAAGCTGCCCACCGCCAGCGCCGTGGTGGGTGATGTGGTGGACATCGCCAAGGATGTTTCCAAGCGCAAATGCAACGAATGGGCCGCCGGTGACAAGGCGCTGGTGCAGTCCCCCGATGGTCTGACTTTCCGCTGGTACGTGCGCGCCAACGGTTCGCTGGACGCGGCCCGGGCCGCCTGCGGCGAGATCACTCCCCTGGCCCGGGGCGGCGCTCCGACGCAGGAGATCGCTTTCCTCACCGAGGCCATGACCCAGGCACAGCTGCAGCAAATGCTGTCCGGTCTGGACGTCCAGTCCCTGATCCGGGTACTGGGCTGACCACCCCACTTCATTTTAGGAGGTAACAACACATATGGCTCTTATCGTGCAAAAATTCGGCGGCTCCTCCGTCGCCAATGCCGAGCGCATGTTCAACGTGGCTCGCATCATCTCCGAGACCTATCAGAAAGGCAACGACGTGGTAGTGGTTCTCTCCGCTCAGGGTGACACCACCGATGACCTGATCGCCAAGGCCAAGGAAATCAACCCCAACGGCTCCAAGCGTGAGATGGATATGCTCCTGTCCACCGGCGAGCAGATCTCCGTCTCCCTGTGTGCCATGGCTCTTGAGTCCATGGGCTTCCAGGCCGTGTCCCTCACCGGCTGGCAGGCAGGCATGCTCACCGACTCCAACTACAGCGCCGCCCGCATCAAGCGCGTGCGCGCCGAGCGCATCCAGAAGGAGCTGGACAAGAAAAAGATCGTGCTGGTCACCGGCTTCCAGGGCATCAACAAGTACGACGATGTCACCACTCTGGGCCGCGGCGGCTCGGATACTTCGGCCGTGGCGCTGGCCGCGGCACTGCACGCCGACCTGTGCCAGATCTACACCGACGTGGATGGCGTATACACCGCCGATCCCCGCAAGGTCACCGGCGCAAAGAAGCTGGATGAGATCACCTTCGACGAGATGCTGGAGCTTGCCAGCCTCGGCGCCCAGGTGCTCCACAACCGCTCGGTCGAGATGGCCAAGCGTTATAACGTCAATATGGAGGTGCTTTCCAGCCTGAGCGGAAAGCCCGGTACCAAAGTCAAGGAGGTTGTCAAAACCATGGAAAAAACTCATGTCAGCGGTGTTGCCAAGGATAAGAACGTTGCCCGTGTGGCGCTGGTCGGTCTGGAGGATCGTCCCGGCATTGCCTTTAAGATCTTCTCCCTGCTGGCCAAGGAAAAGGTCAATGTGGATATCATTCTCCAGTCCATTGGCCGCGACGCGTCCAAGGACATCAGCTTCACCGTCTCTCAGGACGATCTGGATCGTGCCCAGCAGGTCATGGCCGCCAATCAGGAGCTGATCGGCTTCAAGTCCATGGAGGCTACCGATAAGGTTGCCAAGATCTCCATCGTGGGCGCGGGCATGGCCAACAACTCCGGCGTGGCCTGCAAGATGTTTGAGGCTCTGTTCTCCGCCGGCATCAACATCAACATGATCTCCACCAGTGAGATCAAGGTGTCTGTGCTGGTGGACGAGCGGGATGCCGATCGTGCCGTCCAGGCCATTCACGACCGTTTCTTCAACGAGTTCGGCAGCGCCAACTAAATGCACACAGCAGGGGCGGAGCGCAGTGCTCCGCCCTTGCGTTGTGCAAATTATGATTTGGCGGGGAAAGCGGGCGCATGATATACGCCCCTACGCAAAGGGCTAAGGTTTCGGGTAGGCCGGCGGCTTGGCCCCGCCATCCGACCATGCGCGATGTTTTGCGGCGGGGGCAAGCCCCCGCCCTACCGCATGATAAGAAAACACCTACAAATCACAATTTTTATCGTAAATTTTTTTAAATTTCTATTGACATCCATGGTTCATACTGGTATACTGTCAGAGCAAAACAAAGCAGGAACGGTTCCCGTCCTCACCCCAGGCCTCAGGCTCAAGGGTCAACATGGAAAACGCTTCACCGGGTCACCGGTGGGTTTTTGTGTGTGCGGGTGCCATTTCGGCTTGCCGCACATTTATTTTGTTTGGAGGTGCTTTCCCATCGCTAACACAGGTCATCAGATCAATGAAGAAATTCGTGACAAAGAGGTTCGCCTGATTTCCGAAAACGGCGAACAGCTGGGCATCATGTCCGCGCAGGACGCCCTCAACCTGGCCGAGGAGCAGGGTTTGGACCTGGTCAAGATCTCTCCCAACGCCGTGCCCCCCGTGTGCAAAGTCATGGATTACGGCAAGTTCCGGTTTGAGCAGACCAAGCGCGAGAAGGAAGCCCGCAAAAATCAGCGCGTGGTAGAGATCAAAGAGGTGCGCATGTCCCCCAGCATCGACGTGAATGACTTCAATGTCAAACTGCGCAACGCCCAGAAGTTTTTGGGCGAGGGCAACCGCGTCAAGGTCACCGTCCGCTTCCGCGGCCGCGAGATGGCTCACACTGACATCGGTCAGGGTCTGCTGGTCAAGTTCGCCGAGGAGTGCAAGGAGTGCGCTGTCCTGGACAAGGAGCCCAAGCTGGAAGGTCGGCATATGTCCATCTTCCTGTCCCCCAAGAGTGCAAAAGAAGCAAAAAAATAAGAAAAGGAGTTTTCTGTTATGCCGAAGATCAAAACTCACAGCGGCGCCAAGAAGCGCTTCTCCCTCACCAAGTCCGGCAAAGTCAAGCGTGCCATGACCAAGAAGCGTCACCTGCTCAACGGCCACGGCAAGACCACCAAGCTCAAGCGTCATCTGCGTGGCACTGCCTACGCCGACAAGACCAACGTGGCGGCGGTCAAGCGCATGATCCTGTACAAGTAAGGAAAGGGAGGTAGACAACAATGGCAAGAGTTAAGGGCGCGATGATGACGCGCAAGAGAAGAAATAAGATCCTGAAGCTGGCCAAGGGCTACTGGGGCTCCAAGTCCCGTCATTACAAGATGGCCAACCAGGCGGTCATGAAGTCTCTGACCTACGCCTACACCGGCCGCAAGCTGAAGAAGCGTGACTTCCGTCAGCTGTGGATCACCCGCATCAATGCCGGCGCCAAGATGAACGGCATGAATTATTCCACCTTCATGAACGGTCTGAAGAAGTCCGGCATCGTGATCAACCGCAAGATGCTGGCCGAGCTGGCCGTCAACGACAAGGCCGCGTTCGCCCAGCTGGTGGAGACCGCCAAGAAGGCTCTGGCCTGATTGGTTCAATTCAAATTGATACAAAAGCGCAGCTCGTATGAGCTGCGCTTTTTGCATATCTTGCTCCCAAACTTGCGATTATTGCTTGCCCATGTTTTTCCCGCTTGACAGAGAAAGGAAAATCCGCTATTCTTTCCTAGGTTGTTTTGACACTTCCGTTCTTTTCCCGTGCTGTTCCCCCTGTTTTCTGTGCATTTACCACAATAAGCTCTCTCCGGAACGGATCGGTTTGTCTTTCCCTATCCCGGGCAAAATAACCACACGTTACATTCAAAAACAGAAAAGGAGACGACCATCATGCCTGAACTCACCCTTGACATGTTCCAGACCACAGGGCTTGCCATGCTTCTGTTCGTTCTGGGCCGCTTCCTGACCACCCGTATCGACTTTCTGCGCCGGTGTTGCATCCCCGCCCCTGTGGTAGGCGGCTTGATTTTCGCCCTGGCCCATCTGGTGCTCTATCAGACCGGCATCCTGCAGCTCACCTTTGATGAGAGCGTAAAGAACTTCTTTATGACTCTGTTCTTCACCAGCGTGGGCTATACCGCCTGCTTCCGCCTGCTCAAGCGGGGCGGAAAAAAGGTATTCACCTTCCTGATCATTGCCATTGTCATGGTGTGCCTGCAAAATGTACTCAGCTCCGTGCTGGCCGCCGTGTTCCACTGGGATCTGCGCTTGGGTCTGTGCACCGGCTCTATCCCCATGGTTGGCGGCCACGGCACTGCCGGCTCCTACGGCCCCATGATGGAGGCTGACATGGGACTGACCGGCGCCAACGTGCTGGCCATCGCCGCCGCCACCTACGGGCTGGTGGCCGGCTCTCTTATGGGTGGTCCTACCGCCCGCTCCATCATCGGCAAATACAACCTGTCCTCCGATGAAAGCCAGGACGAAATTCTGGAGATGAGCGACGAGACCCCCGAGCAGAAGGAGCGCGCCGAGCGCGTGGATGTGAACTCCTTCACCAATGCCGCCATCCTGCTCATCGTGGCCGCCGGTCTGGGCACCATCCTGACCAGCTTCTTCAACGGCATCACCATTTTCGGTGCCAAGCTGACCTTCCCCACCTATATCGGTTCCATGGTCATCGCTGCCATCATCCGTAATTTCTGTGACGCCAAGCACATCGTTCTCCCCTCCCGCTCCATTGACATCTGGGGCAACGTGTCCCTGTCCATCTTCCTGGCCGTGGCTCTGATGACTCTGAAGCTGTGGCAGCTGGCCGAGCTGGCCGTTCCCATGGTCGTTATGCTGGTGGCTCAGACCGTGCTGATGTTCCTCTTCGCCCGTTTCGTGGTATTCAACGTCATGGGTCGGGACTACGAGGCCGCAGTCATGACCTCCGCCTTCTGCGGCTTCGGCATGGGTGCCACCCCCAACGCCATGGCCAACATGCAGGTGCTTACCGCCCATTACGGGCCCGCTCCCCAGGCCTATTTTGTGGTGCCGCTGGTTGGCTCCCTGTTCATCGACTTCTTCAACGGCCTGATCATCACCGGCTTTATGAACGTGCTGCCCTACGTGCAGAACATTCTCCCGTTCT
>JAZUOI010000064.1:0-11233 GCA_045604585.1 Lawsonibacter sp.
GTTCGCCGCTTTGTGAAGGAGGACGGGAGCTTTGCCGGGGCCAATTACGGCAGCGTCGCAACGGGTCGCATCAAGTGCCCCGAGTCCAAGGCTGACTCTATGCTGCGGCTGCTCAAATTCCGGCGCGAGGGCGGAAAGGACATCGTGATTGCAAACTTCCAGGCGCACCCGCTGATTACCGGAGGGGCGACCCGACATGACATGAGTTCGGATTTTGTGGGACCCATGCGTGACAAGCTGGAACAGGAACTGGATTGTCATGCGGTTTACTTCCAGGGCGGTTCCGGCAATCTCAACGCTACCAGTGTCATCAAAGCCCTGCGCACATATGAAGACCATGTGTCTCACGGGCAGGCGCTGGCCGACTACGCCATCAAGGCCGAGGGTACTTATGAGCCGATCAATTTGGGCAAGGTGCGTAACCTGTCCCGGGTGAAGTATTTCCCCACCAACCACTCCGAAGACCACAAGGTAGAAGATGCGAAACGGATGCTGGAGCTGTGGAAAGATCCCCGTGAAAACGCGCGCTGCAAGGAGCTTGCCCAGGAGCTGGGGTTCAACAGCGTGTATCACGCTCAGTTTGTTATTGAAAAGGCGGCCATGGGTGCGGAGCAGGACATTGAACTCAACGCAATCTCCATCGGTGATGTGGCCTTTGCCTTTGCCAATTATGAGATGTTTGACACCAACGCCAACCAGATCCGGGATGGCTCGCCCTTCGCCTTTACCTGCGTGTGCACCAGCTGCAACGTGGAAGAGGATCACGGTTATATGTATATCCCTTCCCAAATGGGTTACGACCACGGCGGATACAGCGCCGATTCCTGCACCTTTGCCCCCGGAGCCGGAGAAAAACTGGCCAGTGAATATGTGCATATGCTTTATGAGTTGTTTGACCGCGACGAGTGCGGGCGATACTGATGTTCTGTTGGGCGGAGCCGTCTTGATGACGGCTCCGCTTTTTTGTTTGAAGCGGCACCAGGCCTGCGAAATAGCAGGGAAGAGGGCTTGCTTGTGTTTTTTTGGTGTGATATAATAACGAAAATTGCTTCCCGATTTTGGGAAAGGGTAAAGGAGCAATGCAATTATGAGTAAGCTTTACGTTGGTTATTCCCGCGTGGATTATACGCCCGATGAGTCTGTGCCCCTGCGTGGCTACGGAAAAAGCTCGGAGCGCATGTCCAAAAACGTGCTGGACCCCCTGTATGTGACTTGCCTGGCCTTCCGGGATGAAGAGGGAACGACCGCATTGGTTTTTGCCATGGATGTGTGCTCTCCCGGCAACGTATGTACGGAGCGCTGGCGTCCTGCGGTCAGCCGCGCCACCGGAATTCCCATGGAGCGGATTATGGTGTCCGGCAGCCACAATCATTCCAGCCCCGATCTCCATAATTATGAAGAGCCCAGCATCGCCCGCCTGAAGGATCGGTTGGAGGTGCAGTTTGTGGAGGCGGCGCAGGCGGCTTTGGCCGATTGTGCCCCCGCTACCGCCTGCTGCACCGAGGCCAAGACCCATAAGCTGAACTTTGTCCGCCGGCTTATCATGGAGGATATGACCTATGCCGGAGACAACTACGGTCGCCGGGATCGCGGTCAGATCAAGTGCTATGAGACTAAGGCGGATCCCATGCTGCGCCTGCTGAAGTTCCGTCGGGAAGGGAAAAAGGACATCATGGTGGTCAACTTCCAGGTGCATCCCCACCGTACCGGCGGTTTGACCGCGCCCAACATCAGCTCGGACATCGTTGGCTCCATGCGCGCCAAGCTGGAGCGGGAGCTGGACTGCCAGGTGATTTACTTCAACGGCGGCGGCGGTAACATCAACCCGTTCAGCTACATTGAGGAGGACAACATCACCTCCGATTACATTGAGCACGGCGAGGCGCTGGCTGACTATGCCATCAAAGCGGAGAGCACCTATGAGCCGGTGAAGCTGGGCAAGCTGCAGAATCTGTCCCGCACCAAGGTGTTCCCCGTGGATCACTCCCAGGATCACCGTGCGGACGATGCCAGAAAGTTGCTGGCGGAGTATAAATCTCCGGAGGACTTTGAGCGGTGTACGGAGCTGGCCCAGCAGATGGGCTTCAACAGCGTGTATCACCCCGAACTGCTGCTGGAAAAGGCCGCCATGGGCGCGGAGCAGGACATCGAGTTGAACACCATCACCATCGGCGACGTGGCCTTTGCCTTTGCCAACTATGAGATGTTCGACACCAACGCCAATGAGATCCGCAACTACTCTCCCTTTAAGATGACCTTCGTGTGCACCAGCTGCAATCTGGATGAGGATCATGGCTATATGTACATTCCCTCCCAGATCGGCTTTGACCACGGCGGATACACGGTGGATTCCTGCGCCTTCCTCCCCGGAACGGGTGAGAAGATGGCCAGAGAATACGGTTATATGCTCTGTGAGCTGTATCATCCGGACGATCTGAAAGAAGAATAAATGCGAAAACAGGAGCCGATTTTCGGCTCCTGTTTTTTTGTATGAAAAACCGCTGCTTGCACATCCTATGAGAAAATGCGGGAGGTGATGGTGTGGACAAGGAAGAAACGTCCGACAAAGAGCAGGAGCTGCTTTCTCCGGAGCAGACCATACAGCCTATCATTGATTTTGGATCATCCGTGATCCGCACAGAAAAGGGGACGATCCACGTGCTGACCATTGTGGGGCAGATCGAGGGACATCAGCTGCTGCCCCCCAGCAGCAAAAGCACCAAATACGAGCACGTGATGCCTCTGCTTGCCATGGTGGAGGAAAGCGATGAGGTGGATGGCCTGCTGGTTTTGCTCAATACTGTGGGTGGCGACATTGAGGCGGGACTTGGCATCGCCGAGCTGATTGCGGGAATGAGCAAGCCCACGGTTTCTTTGGTGCTGGGCGGCGGTCATTCCATCGGCGTGCCGCTGGCGGTGTCAGCCAAGCAGTCCTTCATCGCAAACTCCGCGGCAATGACCATTCACCCGGTGCGGATGAATGGTTTAGTTATTGCCGTGCCCCAGACCTTTTATTACTTTGAACGCATCCAGCAGCGCATCATCCAGTTTGTTACCGCCAACAGCCATGTGTCCCGGGAGGCCTTTACCGAGCTGATGCTCCAGACGGGAGAACTGTCAGCCGACGTGGGCAGCGTCATCTACGGGGAGGAGGCAGTGCGGTTGGGGCTGATCGACCGGATCGGTGGTCTATCCGATGCTCTGGAATGTCTGCACGGCATGATCAGTGAACGAAAAAAGCAGCAGCGGGAGCAGGCCAGATGATGGCTCGCTCCCGTTTACATAATTTTTGGGAAAAAGACTGGAAATGTTCCGTGGATTGTGATAATATATTGTAGATAGCTTATAACATCTGGGGAGGTATCTACCTGTGAGTTACTTGATGTCGGCGGTTCTTGGCTTTGTGCAGGGAGTGGCAGAGTTTCTGCCCATTTCCAGCTCCGGCCATTTGACGCTGTTCCAGCACTTCTTTGGTATGGAACAGGCAGATATGATGTTTAATATTCTGCTGCATTTTGCCACGCTGATCGCGGTGTGCATTTACTACTTCCGGGATATCCGGGAGATGGTCTGCGAATTCTTCCGGTGGCTGGGTGATTTGGCGCGCCCCGGAACCAAAGGCGGGGAAGTGCCGGAGGCTCGGCGGATGGTGCTGCTGATCGTGATGGGCACGCTGCCGCTGTTTGTCATCCTTCCCTTTAAGGATGCTGTGGAGCGGATCAACAACTCGCCCGCGCTGGTCAGCTGTGCTCTGCTGCTTACCGGCACCATCCTGTTCCTGTCCGACCGCATGGTCAAGGGAAAAAAGAATGCGCGCACCGCCGGGGTGAAGGATGTGCTGGTTGTGGGTCTTGCTCAGGGGCTTGCCACCGTACCCGGTCTGTCCCGTTCCGGTACCACCATCACGGCGGGGCTGGCCATGGGCTTTGAGCGTAAGTTCGCCGTGCGGTACTCGTTTTTGATGTCCCTGCCCGCCGTTCTTGGGGCTACGCTGCTGGAAGTGGTGGATGCTCTCAGCACGCCCGGAGTTTTTGATCCGGCGCTGCTGCCCAAGTATCTGGTTGGTATGGCGGTGGCCGGTGTCGTGGGTTACTTTGCCATCGGACTGGTTAATTTGTTGGTGAAAAAAGGACGCTTTGGTCGCTTTGCCTACTACTGCTGGGCGGCCGGTGCGCTGTTTCTTGTGCTCAGCTTGACGGGCTGGACGCTGGTTTAAGTTTTCCGGAAAGGGATTGGAACAATATGGCTACTACACAAAAGAGAGGCGGCAGCCGCGCCGCGAAACCCGCGTCCAAGAGCGGGAGCAGGGCAGCGTCCGGCCGCTCTGCCAAACCCAGTGCGGGCAAAACCGGAAAAAAGGCGGCTCCCGCGGCCAAGCCCATCCGCCGGGAGGTGGGGGCGCTGGTGTGCTTTGTGCTGGCGCTTTGGCTTGGCTTTGGATACTTTGATCATTCGCCTGCTGTGGTTATTGTCTGCGGTCTGGTCAAAGGTGTGGTGGGGTACGGCTTCTGGCTGATTCCCCCTGCGCTGCTGTTTTGTACCTACATTCTTGCCCTGCACCGGGGACGTCCGGTGCGTCTGCGTACGGTGTGTACGCTGCTTGTTCCTGTGCTGTTCGGTACGCTGGTGCATGTGTTTTTGGCCGGGGACTACGCTCTGGACGGTCAGATGTTCGGCGCGCTGTGGAACTCCGGTCGGGAGCTGGCTTCCGGCGGTGTGTTGTGTGGACTGCTGGGTGCATTCAGTGACCAGAAAATGGGGCCGCTGGGCACCTGCCTGCTGATTCTTGCTTTTATCCCGGTGCTGTTGGGCATGTTCCATGTGAGCATCGAGGATATTGTGGAGTACATTCAGAACCATCCCCGGCAGGCGTATGAGTACGAGCCGGAGGACGAGCCTCCCATGCCGACTCATCCTGTTCGCAGCCGAGCCATTGACCCGGCGGTGGAGGCCACCCGGCGGGAGCGCCGGGTGCAGGATATCCCGCTGGACGACGACGTACCCAAGCGGACGCCCGCTCCCGAACCTGTTTCCGAGCCGCCAAAGAAGAAGAGCTTCTTCAACAGCAAGCCCAGTGTGCCAACGCCCGACGAGGTGCTGACCGGTGCCGGTGCAGTTGACAATGCGCCGGCGGATCCCTTTGCCCAGCCTGCCCCCGCTGTGCCCATGCCTTTGGAGGTGCAGGCGGCGGCTGGTGAGGAGGGGGAGGAGGAAGCTCCTGCCAAGATCACAAAGTCCGAAGCAGCACAGGCGGCCAAGGAGGTTGCCCGTGACATCCAGGAGACCATGGAGCAGGAGAATAAGCAGCCCTACCAGTATCCGCCCTTGTCCCTGCTCAACGAGAGCGGCGGCGAAAATGGGATGGACGCGGCGGGTGAGCTGAGCGCCAACCGCCAGCGCCTCAATGACACCATCCATTCTTTTGGTATCGAGGCCAATATCATCAACACGGTTCGGGGGCCTTCTGTCACCCGCTATGAACTGGAACTTGACCAGGGCGTGCGGCTGAATAAACTGACCAATCTGGCTGACGACATTGCCCTTGCCCTGGGTGCCACCGGTGTGCGCATTGCTCCCATCCCGGACAAAATCTCCGTGGTGGGCATTGAGGTGCCCAACAAAGTGGTGTCTCCTGTCAGTGCCCATGCGGTGATCGGTTCCAGTAACTTTACCGGAAGCCGCTCCAAGGTGTCCTTTGCCGTGGGCAAGGACATCAGCGGCCAGTGTGTCATCGGTGACATTGCCAAGCTGCCCCATCTGCTCATCGCCGGTACCACCGGCTCGGGTAAGTCGGTGTGTACCAACTCCATCATCACTTCGCTGCTGTATAAGGCCACGCCGGAAGAGGTGCGGCTGATCATGGTGGACCCCAAGATGGTGGAGCTGGGTATTTACAACGGCATTCCTCACCTGCTTATCCCTGTGGTCACCGACCCCAAAAAAGCCGCCGGTGCCCTGCAGTGGGCGGTGACGGAGATGATGAAGCGCTACCGCACATTCTCCGAAGTGGGTGTGCGTAAGCTGGAGGAGTATAACTCCCTGGCTGCCAAGACGGAGGGGATGGAAAAAATGCCCTCCATCGTGGTGCTCATTGACGAGCTGGCTGACCTGATGCTGGTGGCGGCCAAGGAAGTGGAAGAATCCATCTGCCCTGTGGCACAGATGGGTCGTGCGGCTGGTATGCACCTGGTCATTGCCACCCAGCGCCCCTCCGCTGACGTGATCACCGGCCTTATGAAGGCCAATATCCCCAGCCGCATCGCCTTCGCCGTGGCCTCCGCCATGGAGTCTCGCATCATTCTGGACACCATGGGCGCGGAGAAGCTGGTGGGTAAGGGCGATATGCTCTTTGCCCCGCTGGGCAGCGGCAAGCCTACCCGCGTGCAGGGCTGCTTCATCTCCGATGAGGAAGTGGCTCGTGTGGTGGAGTTTGTGAAGAAGAGCGGTACCGCCAACTATTCTGACGAGGTCATGCATGAAATCGAGCAGCACGCCGCCCAGAAAGAGCAGAGTGCCAAGGGTGTGGGCGGTTCTGCACCCGGTGACGCTGCCGAGGATGAATATGACGAGCTGATCAACGCCGCCATCGAGGTGGTGGTGGAGACCGGACAGGCCTCCGTGTCCATGCTTCAGCGTCGGCTGAAGCTGGGCTACGCCCGGGCTGCCCGTCTGGTGGATCAGATGGAGGAAAAGGGCGTGGTAGGTCCCTTTGAGGGCTCCAAGCCCCGCCAGCTGCTCATCACCAAAGAGCAGTGGCAGGAGATGCAGTATCGCCAGAGTTTTGACGGCGGTGCCGCGCCCGCACCTGCTGAGCCCACGGTAGAGGAACAGATCCCTCCCTTTGATTTGGAGGACGCTATGGAAACGTCCCAGGAGGATACCCTGTGAATTGAGCGGCCCCGTAGTTTACGGGGCCGCTTTTGCAAAGGAGGAACGAAGGATGGAAATGCGTTTTTGCCTGCGTGAGCGGGGAATACATGGACAGGCGGATACGTCCTTTTTAAGTGTGACACAGGCGGAGAAGGCTGCGGCTTTCCACCGGACGCTGCCCGGATATGACGTGACCCCGCTGGTGAAGCTGGACAACCTCGCCCAGCGGCTGGGCGTGGAAGCGGTGTATCTGAAGGACGAGTCCAAGCGATTTGGACTGAATGCTTTTAAGGCGCTGGGAGGCAGCTGGGCCATTGCCGGCTACTTGAAACAAGCATTGGGGCTGACGGAGGATGTGACGTTGGACAGCCTGCATGCCGCCCTTGCCCACCGCGAGCCCATCACCTTCATCACCGCTACCGACGGAAACCACGGCCGGGGTGTGGCCTGGACGGCTCGGGTGCTGGGGCAGAAGGCGGTGGTCTATATGCCTAAGGGGTCGGCAGCGGAACGACTGGAAAACATCCGCGCTCAGGGGGCGCAGGCGGAGATTACAGAGTATAATTACGATGACACTGTGCGCATCGCCGCTGCCGACGGGGAGAAATATGGTTGGGTGCTGGTGCAGGATACTGCCTGGCCGGGCTATGAGACCATCCCCACGGCCATTGTGCAGGGGTACAGCACCCTGGCGCTGGAGCTGGACGCACAGCTGGAGCAGATGGGGGAGGAGATTCCTACTCACGTGTTCCTGCAGGCGGGCGTGGGCAGCTTTGCCGGGGCGGTGCTGGGCTATCTGCGGGAGAAGTATCGGGAGCGCTGCCCGGTCACCGTGATTATGGAGCCGGATCGGGCGGATTGTCTGTATCGCAGCGCTGTGGCGGATGACGGAGAGCGCCGCATCGTCACCGGAGACATGGACACCATCATGGCCGGACTTGCCTGCGGTGAGCCATGTACGGTCACCTGGCCGCTAATCAATGCCTATGCCGATGGTTTTGTTTCCTGCGCCGATGAGGTGGCGGCACAGGGCATGCGCCTGCTGGGACGCCCGGAGGGGGACGACCCCGTTGTGGTGTCCGGTGAATCGGGTGCGGTTGGTGCCGGTGTTCTGGTCGGACTGATGAGTGGAGATTATGAGAACGAGCGGCGTGCCCTTGGACTGGACGAGCACTCCCGTGTTCTGCTCATCAGCACCGAGGGAGATACCGACCGGGAAAACTATAAGAGAATTGTGTTTGGATGAAAAACGGGCTGTCCGCTGTGGCGGACAGCCCGTTTGGGTTATTTATCAAGCTTTTTCGGCTGGTAAACGACCTCGTTTACATTATAGATGGTGACGAAAGCCTTGGGGTCGGTCTTGGATACAAAGTCCATGAGCAGGCGATACTCCTGCTTGTTCACGATAACGATGACCTCGGAAACGGGGGTGTTGGTGTAGGCGCCTTTTGCTTCATACAGGGTGGCGCCGCTGTGCAGGGTATTCAAAACATAATCCACGATTTCGTCCTGATGCGCGGAGATAATGCACACGCGGCGTTTGATGTTGCTTCCGAAAATGAAGTGATCCAGCACCATGCCGTTGAGATAGGTGCCCAGTACGCTGATAACTGCGATCTTTTTGTCAAAGACAAAGACAGAAGACAGGGCAATGCACATGCCTACCAGAGAGATGGACTTTCCAATGTCCATGCGCAGGAATTTGTTCATGATCTTGCCCACAATGTCCAATCCGCCGGAGGAGGCGTTGCGGGCAAACAGGATGGATTGACCGAAGCTGACCACGAACAGATAGCAGATCACATCGATAAATGCGTCCCCGGAAAGGGAGGTGTTGTTGGGGAACAGCCGCTCAAACACGCCGATCAGCACGGGAAGAAGCAGGGAGGTATAGATGGTCTTGGCACCAAACTCCCGACCGATGAGAAGAAAACCGAACAACAGCAGCGCCGCATTGAGAATCAGCGCGATGGTGGACATGCGTAAGGGAAGAAATTGTTCCAGAATGATGGCAAGGCCGGACACACTGCCCAACGTCAGGTGGAACGGGGTGGCGAAGAAAAAGACAGCCGCGGCAATAATGGCAGTGCCAAGAGTAATAAGGGAAACATCCTTTGCCGTCGATTCTATGTTCATGATCACACCTCCATAACTTTAAAAACCAGAGCCGCATTTGCGGTTGCTGGTTCCTTTTTGCTCAGCATAGCATATCTGCATGCAGGATGCAATTCAAAAGGAACGTATTGCAAAAGAAAAGGCACCTGCGTTTCTTGCAGATGCCTTGATGGTCGGAGCGCCGGGATTCGAACCGCGGAGCATGTGTGCCGCTTTGCGGCAACATTCTCCGTTGGGGCCGGATTTTAATATGAGGCCCCGGGTTCGTCATCCAGGTGAGCAAAAGAAAAAAGCACTTGCGTTTTTCGCAGGTGCTTTTATGGTCGGAGCGCCGGGATTCGAACTGCGGAGCATGAAAACCGCTTCGCGGTTCCATTCTCCGCAGGGGCCGGGATTTTAATATGAGGCCCCGGGTTCGTTACCGAGAACTATAGAGAAAAAGCACCTGCGTTTTACGCAAGTGCTTTTTTGGCCGGAGCGCCGGGATTCGAACCCGGGGCCTCTTGGACCCGAACCAAGCGCGATACCAAGCTTCGCCACGCCCCGATATGAACTTAGCCCATTTATTATAAGTGTCCACCTGCGTTCTGTCAAGGGGGATACTGGCAGGATTTACATTTGCAAAATGGTTACAAAATAGTTACAATACATATTGTCTTCGCGAGACGAATACTTACAGGAGGTTACCGAAATGTTTTTCTTCCAGTGCAATAGCAACTGCGGATCCAATGGATGCTCCATTTGGCAGATCCTCAGTCAGTTGTGCGGCTTCGGCTGCTGATATGCTGCTGGGCGGTCCTGCGAAAGCGGGATCGCCTTTTTTATTTCAAGGAGGTTACATATGAAAAAGATTGTTTCACTCTGCGCGGCGGCGCTTTTGATCTCTGCTGCCCTGTCTGCGCCGGCTTCCGCCGCGCTGTCTCATCGGGTGGTATCGAGGGATACCATGTGGAAAATCGCGTCCAGATATCAAGTGGGGACGAGGGAGCTCATTGGAGCAAATCCCCAGATATCCAACCCCGATTTGATCTATCCGGGTCAGGTGCTGACCATTCCCCAGGAGGATGCTTCGGTGCGGGCTTTTGAACAGGAAGTTGTCCGTCTGGTCAATGCACACAGGGAGAAAAACGGGCTGAAGCCATTGACTGAAAACTGGGAGCTTTCCCGGGTTGCCCGCTACAAATCTCAGGACATGGTGGATAACCGCTATTTTTCCCACACCAGCCCCACCTACGGAACGCCCTTTCAGATGATACGCGCCTTTGGCCTGTCTTACCGGACGGCGGGGGAGAACATTGCCTATGGGCAGAGAACGCCCCAGGCGGTGGTCAATGGGTGGATGAATTCCAGCGGTCATCGTGCCAACATTCTCAACGCATCCTATACCCAGATCGGTGTGGGTTATGTGTCCAAGGGTCATTACTGGACTCAGATGTTCATTGGATAAGAACTCAGACCGACCGCGAAGTTGACGGCCGGGGGAGATTGGGATATAATTGACAGGAAGCTGGGTGTGTGTCTGCCCGGAAGAGAAAGAAGATGATTTCATGAAGGCATACTTATATGAGACTCATTTGCATACATATCCGGTGAGCAGATGCGCCAAAGCGGGGGTGCGAGAGACCCTTACATTCTATAAGGAACAGGGCTATGCGGGTGTTTTCATCACCAACCACTTTATTGATGGCAACATCAATTGCGAGAAAACCCTTCCCTATGAAGAAAAAATCGAGTTTTATTTTTCCGATTACGAGGCAGGCGTCCGCATTGGTGAGGAATTGGGGCTTTCTGTTTTTTCGGGGGTGGAGTGTGCCTGTCCGGGCGCCCACTTTCTTGTGTACGGGCTTGATAAGGCATGGTTTCTGGCCCATCCTGAAATGGATACTCTGGGGATTACGAAACGGCTAAGTCTGATGCGGGAGCACGGAGCGCTGATCATACAAGCGCACCCCTACCGGGATCTTGGCTTCTTCTCCCTGTTTCCGAAACAGATACACGGGGTGGAGATATACAATGCCGACGATGGGGATTTTGAAAATCGGATGGCAGAAGAATTTGCTCAGGCCTACGATCTGATCCCCTTTGCCGGAAGCGACAATCATACCGCCGGACAAATCACTGCACTGGGCGGAATGCAGGCCGAACGTCCCATTCGTGACGAGCGGGACTTTGTGGAGCGGGCAAAAAAGGGAGAACTGATCCCCTTTCGGAGCAGGAATGATTTGACAGCGGGGGTCAACTGCGATAA
>JAZUOI010000065.1:0-49968 GCA_045604585.1 Lawsonibacter sp.
AGTGGCAAGCAACTTCTTGTCCTGCACCGAAGGAAGGCCTTGGAAACCTTGGTTTCCAAGCTGACTTTTGGTTTCTTTTGTTCAGCGACAAAAGAAACCCGCCGCCGGAGCGGCGGAACAACCCTCCCCGCCCCGCAGGGCGAAACAGAAAGACAAATCACAATTTGTCAACCGGTTTCCGCTTAAAAAACGCGCCCGTCCATGGGGACGGGCACGGGTGTTATTGAGGCTGGATGCTGTGTACGGTGAGGGTATCCTCCCCCACGGTGAATTGGACGTTGACGCCGGCAAAGGTCATACCGTACACCCGATTGGGGTCGCTGTGATAGGAGGGGCGGGGATCCTGTGCCAGCACGGCCAACAGCGCCGCCCGGCGGTGGTCGGGCAGGGGAGTGAGTAATTCTTCCGGACAGCAGACAGTAAGGGTGGCCTGCTTGGGTGTGCTTGCAAAACCGCCCAGAGCTTCCGGCTTGCAATCGGCGTAGGGGAGATAGGGCTTGATGTCGTAGATGGGCGTGCCGTCCATCAGGTCAGCCCCCGAGACATGGATGACCGGCCCAAGCTCCGGGTCGAGTTCCACCCCCCGCAGCTTCACGCAGGACAGACCGATGGGGTTGGGGCGGAAAGGGGAGCGGGTGGCAAACACGCCCATGCGCTCGTTTCCTCCCAACCGAGGCGGGCGCACGGTAGGTGACCAGTCCTCCCGGACAGCTCGGGAAAACTGCCAGATAAGCCACAGGTGGGAAAAGTCCTCCAGCCCCCGCAGAGCGTCCGGATTACGAAAATCAGGCTCAAACACGATGGTGGCATTTAACTCCTCCACCAGACCGCTCTGGCGTGGGATGCCGAATTTTTCCGGAAACTCGCTTCGAATGCGGGCGATGATCTTTAATTGAGACAGTTCGGTCATGGCGGGGCACTCCTTGTTACCAGATGTATGGGATCATGCGGTGCTTCACCCGGAGTTTATATTGGACGTAGCCGTCCAACTGCTGTTCCAGCACCTGTTCTTCGTTTCGGATGCGCGCGGCAATGAGGATGGGGTAGGGCAAGAATGCTGCAAAGGACACCCACGAGCCAAGAACCAGCGGCATGGACAAAAACAGCGGCACGGTGGCGGCGTACATGGGGTGGCGCACGAGGGCGTACAGCCCGGTGTCCACCACCTGCTGCCCCTGCTGCACCCCAACGGTGCGGGACAGCCATGTGTTTTCCCGCAGCACCTCGGCATACAGAGTGTAAGCCACCAGAAAGATGACCACGGCGCACATATTCAGCCAGTGGGGCACGGCAGACCAGCCAAAGCGGAAGTCAAGACCCGCACCCACAAAGCCGCACAGGAACATCAGCCCGCTTAAAGCCACCACCCGCCGCTGCTCGCCTTGTTCTTCCCTTGCGTTCAGGCGGCGGCGGAGCAGGTCGGGGTTGACCACCAGAAGAACCAGCCCGGCCAGGAACATGGGGACGAACAAAAGCAGCAGGAGCCGTTGTCCGCCGGGAAAGTCCACCGTGCCGGCCGGAACAAAGAGCAGTGCCGCGGTACATACCAGTCCCAGGGCAAACTTGGAAAGGGCAGAAAAGAATAGCTTCATATCCATGAACGTTCCTCCCTTTGGTACGCAGTTGCAAAAACGCGGGAATGACTTGTCATTCCCGCGTTTGAGGTCAGAAAGGCAGACCCATGCCGCCGGTCAGCTTCTGCATGGAACTGCTGGCGTCGTCCTCCGCGGACTTGAGGGCGGAGTTGACGGCAACAACGATCATGTCCTGGAGCATCTCCACGTCGTCGGGATCCACGGCGTCGGGGGCGATGACCACGGCCTTGAGCTCCTTCTTTCCGGTCACGGTGGCGGTGACCACACCGCCGCCTGCCGTACCCTGAAACTCTTTGGTTTCCAGCTCCTGCTGCATGCGCAGCATCTCCTGCTGCATCTTCTGAGCCTGCTTGATCATGTTCATATTCATGCCGCCGCCCATGCCGCCCATGGACATGCCGCGGTTACCGTATCCTTTTGCCATATCGCATCTCTCCTTTTATTCGATGGTGATGTTGTCAAACTTGCCGAAATCCATCAGGGCATCCAGTGCGTCCTCCTGTGGCTCGGGTGCAGGGGCGGAGACGGGAGCGGACGCTTCCGCCGGGGGCGTGCCGATGGAAAAGACCACCCGGGCGCTCTCCCCAAAGCGGGCGGAGGCCGCCTTGGCAAGCCCCTGGATGACAGCGGGCTTGTTGAGCATGGCCTTGGTAAACTCGTCCGTCACCCAGATGGTGAGCACGCCGCTGCGCCATGTGCCGGACACGGCAGTTTTGTTCATCAGGTAGGGCAGGGCGGAGGGGGGGACGATGCCCCGCAGACCGGCGGAGAATTCCGCCCAGAAGCTGCCCGTGGGGGCGGAGGAAGCCGAGGGTGCGACCGGTTGAACGGGCGGAGCAGAAGGCTCCGGTGCGGGGGCTGCCTCCGGCTGGACAGGCGGGGGAGGTGGTTCCTGCTCCCAGGGGGGCAGGTCGTCTGCCGGGGCAGGTGCCTTTGGTGTGGGGGGAGTGACCGCTTTGGGTGCGGAGGGAGCGGGCGCGGGTACGCCGCTGCCCATCAGCTGCTCCAGCCGGGTCAGTCGGGCGGAAAGCCCGGTGAGGGAATCGTCCAAGGTCACATCGCACAGACGAATCAGGCACAGCTCGGCGGCGGTGCGCTGGTCGGCGCTCTGCTTCAGTTCGGTCAAGGTCTGCTGCAGCAGGGTGAGTATGTGGGTCAGCCGGGGAGCGGTGAAGCGCTCGCCCAGCGCGCGCATGGTGGCTTCGTCAAATCCGCCGGTCAAAAGGGCGGCTCCGCCCTGAGGGGCGGTGCGGCGCAGCAGCAGGTCGCGGGTCAGACCGGACAGCTCACCCAGTACGGCACCCACATCCTTGCCCGCTGCGTACAAACGACCCAGCGTCTCCAGCGCCGCGGCGGTGTCCCCGGCGGCGATCTGCTCCATAAGAGCGGCGCTTTCCAGATTGCCGGCAAGCCCCAGGGTGTTGAGTACCTGCTGCTCGTCCACCCGTACCCGGGCGGCGGCGCATTGATCCAGCAGGGACATAGCGTCCCGCAGACCGCCGTCGGCCAACCGGGCCAGCAGGGCAGCGGCTTCCCCTGTCAAATCAATGCCTTCCTGCTGAGCCACATAGCTCAGTCGGTTGGCGATGTCACCGGGCAGGATGCGCTTGAAAGAGAATTGCTGGCAGCGGGATTTGATGGTGGCGGGTACTTTATGCAGTTCGGTGGTAGCCAGAATGAACATCAGATGTTCCGGCGGCTCCTCCAGAATTTTCAGCAGGGCATTGAAGGCGGAGGTGGACAGCATATGCACCTCGTCCACAATGTACACGCGCTTGCGCACAGCGGCGGGGGTGTACACCGCCTCGTCCCGCAGGGCGCGCACCTGATCCACGCCGTTGTTGGAGGCGGCGTCCAGCTCCAGCACGTCCAGAATAGCGCCGCTCTCGATGCCCAGACAGGAGGGGCATCGGTTGCAGGGACTGCCGTCCACCGGCTGCTGGCAGTTGACCGCTCGGGAAAGGATTTTGGCGCAGGTGGTCTTGCCCGTGCCCCGGGTGCCGGTGAACAGATAGGCGTGGGACAGCCGTCCGCCCGCCACCTGCCGGCGCAGGGTATCGGTGATATGGGCCTGTCCCACCACATCCTCAAAGGTGCGGGGGCGCCATTTGCGATACAGAGCCTGATACATGGCAAACCTCCATAACTCCATAAGATCCATAAGAAAAAGCGGAGGATGCGTTGGCAACCTCCGTTTTTGTTGCCCGATCCGGGGCAAGACCGCACACCGGCCTTTGAAGCGCAAACTATACCCGTTACCGGCTCAGCCGGCTCAGAAACGGCATCCCCACGGCACACGGGAAGATCCGCTTAGTGCTGCTTGGTTCCCCACCTGACACGGTTCACGGCATCCCGTTGCGCGGGACCGGTCCATCATCGCTGCTTAAGACGGTCAGACGGTACAGTATGCGTCCGGGGGCCGGGATTCATCCCTGCTGCAGCGGGTTGCAGGTACAGGGCACCGCTAACTCCCCGACTAGTGCGGCCTTGCCCCATACCGGGGAAAGCCATTACACCGTATTTTACTATACATTTGAAAAATTATCAACGGCTTATTCAAAAAATATCCCAAAAACACTCTTTACAAATCGGGGGATTTGCTTTATAATGTAGCGTGCATTTGGGCCTATAGCTCAGCTGGGAGAGCGTACGGTTCGCATCCGTAAGGTCGTCGGTTCGATCCCGATTAGGTCCACCACTTCAAGAGAAATCACCGCCAAATTGGCGGTGATTTTTTCTTTGGCCGCAGCCTGCGAAAATTGACACAGGAGCGGCGTTGTGATATAATCAAGGCAAACAAAAAAGCCTGAAAAAAGAGGCAATGTTATGCAACTGAAAATGTGGCGTCCGGGCGATGCGCCGATTCCGGAATATCCGCTGTACGAAGGCTTTACTATCCGCACCATGCGCGAGGGAGAGGAAGCGGACTGGGCGTACTGCTGTCTGGGTGAATTCGGTGTCGATACGGCCACTGCGGATCAATTTATCAAGCGTTACAAGGATTTTCCCATCGACCACGTGTTTTTCGCCTGCAAGGATGACAAGCCTGTTGGCACGGCGTCGGCTCGGGTCGCTGACGAAAACCAGCCCTTCCTGCACTACATTGCCGTAAACCCGGAATACCGCGGGTTCAAGCTTGCAAAGCCGCTCATGGAGCGTGTGCTGCGCTGCCACATCGCCGAAGGACGCAATGGATGCTTCCTGACCACCGACGATGAGCGCATCCCCGCCATCAAGAGCTATCTGACCCTTGGATACGTCCCGGTTCTTTGGAGTGATGACGCCCGGGAACGCTGGGAGAAGGCACTGGCGGCCGTCGGGATCGAGCGTGTTGCGGCGTATATGCCCGACCTCACCCGCGCGGAGGACATTGTGGCGCGGAAGTAAATGGTTTCTTCCTTGCGTTATCTGCCTGCAAAGGAGAAACAACCCGGAAAAAGGAACGAAAAAACCCCTGCGGCCATTGTGGTCGCAGGGGTTTCTTTGTGAATTACCAGTCAAAATTCAGTTCAATGTCGGGATAGGGATTGATCTGCAGATGCTCGGCCAGAGCCAGTCCCGCCCGGGCCCGATCCATAAAGTCTAAAAAGGCCTCGAAATCGGGCAAAGCGTGCCGATGCACACCGGGCCGGAACCATGCGCCTGCATGATCCTCGCAGCCCAGGTATCGATAGCACTGCTTCACCGCCGCAAAATTCTGCCAGGCGCCGATGGGGTTGATCCAGTAATCCTGCATTCCCTCGTTCTGAAGGTAATACCGGGGCGCGATCAGCGCGCCGAAATAGTGCATGTCGTAAGGCAGATCCTGCTCCCGGTCGATATAATCGGCCAGCTTGGGACCCATCCAGGTGGGGAACATCTCAAACATGGAGCGGATCCGCTCATTTTTGGAACCCCACTGCTTCTCGCTGTCCCCCTGTCCGGTGACGACGCAGCGGTGGGAGGCCGCACCGTGGCAGCCGCTGTTGTTGGGACAGACGTACTTGATGCGTTCATCCACCGCCCCGGCCAGCAGCACTGTTTTGCCGCCACGGGAGTGGCCGGTGATGCCTACTTCGGTTTCGTCGGCGAAGGAGATTTGCTCCAACGCGTCCATGCACACCTGATAGCCCCAGGCCCAGGCGGAAATGTCCGTAAAGGTCATGCCGGGATACACGTCATACAAACCGCCCTCACGGCTGCCCTTCACGTCGTTGGCCAGTTCAAGCCGGTTGAACCGGGCGGTCACATAGCCTCTTGCCCGGGCCGCCTGCACCACATCCAGTTCCATGTTGCGAAAGCAGCCGTCCCCCGTCAGCAACACGGGATACTTCTCATCCTCCCGCAAAGGCGCGCCGGGGGAGCCGGGCGCGGGAAGCATAAATTCCAGCAGGAAGGACAGTTGCCGCTGCTTGGAGCCGGCCGTGACGCGATACCACAGAGCTGCCGTTCCCCGACCGTTTCCGTCGCACAGCGGCTCAACCTTCACTACTTCCGGTCGAGGGGGCATTCCGCCGTACTCAAAGTCCACCACAAAGTCCCGCAGCTGCTTTTTGTGCTCCGGCCATTCCTCCGGGGATACCCGGGTGCCGTCTTTGCGCAAAAACGGATCCGGCAGCTTGCCCAAAAAGTTCACTTCGCGTTTCATTTTTCTCGCTCCTTACAGAACCCTTCGATTTGTCTGTATGGTGCCCTTTTTACGGTTGCAGAACGGTTTTGATTTCCGCGGCCAGCCGCTTGCTCAGGTCTTTGCAGGTGTCACGCAGAGGATGGGTAGGGTCAGGGGTCGTCCATCCGGTGGTGTTGATGTGGTGTATGCTGTCGTTATATTTGCGGTTGTGTTCCAGAACCACGTCCCGCGTTTCCTGATTGAGGAAGCCGCAGAACGGGGCAATACAGAAGATCACCGCATCCTTGTTTCGCGCGCGGACGCTGGCCAGAAAACTGGCATAGGCCGGTTTGAACGCTTCGCCGCCGCTTCGGTTGTCATTTGTTCCGTGGTTGATCACGATCACGTCGGCATTCGCACAGGGCATGGGATGATCTTGAAAATAAAACGGATAGGATTGCTCCGCGGGAGGGACTCCGCCATTCCCCTCAACGGTTGTTCCCAAGCGACCGTAGCCCATGGTAACCGGGCGCATATTCAGCAGTTTTGCCGTGCGCCACGCATATCCGGACAGGGAATCGTTCATGTAGATCAGCTGTTCAGGCGTCCAGCCGTCCTCACCGTCCACCAAAGTGCCCTCGGTAATGGAGTCGCCGATGAACTCAATGATGGGGCGGTCATCGGGAGGGAGGGGGAGAAACCCGTCGGCTTCGATCCCTGTAATGCCCACCTTTGCCACAAGCGGTTCGACCCAGCGGTTTTGAAACTCCAGCGAGCTTTTCAAAACAAGCTGTACGGTGTGGGTGCCGGGCTCGGCGCTGATGCGCAGACGTTCATCAATGGGCGCTTCTATATAGGCACCCGCATCCACGCAGATATACACGTGGGGGAACGGCCGCTGGCAATGCTGGGTATTGAAATGGATCACCGAGGTATCACCAACAAAACAATACTCCAAATAATTGCCGTTGGCCGTGGAGGAGACCTCCTCCGGGGTGGTATACCAGCGACCGGTGTAGCGAATCAGGGTATGGTCGGCAGATAAAAGCATAGAACGGCTTCCTTTCGGATGGGTTTCTTCTGTTTGACAGTGTACCCCTTTTTTTGAATGGTTTCAAGGAAATAATCAGCCGAATCTTTGGTTGCGCCTTCAATCGTTTTGTCGGGCAAAGGCAGACGCGGGAGCAACCAGCGGATGGTTGGAACGGGACAAAGCGCCTTGTCCCAATCATACTTCCGGGTACCTTCAGCCACAAAAAGCGGGTCCGCCCCGTTTCTGACTTACCCTTTGATGCTCCACTCGAACTCTCCGGTGTATTCCGGAAGCAGGGTTTTTTGCAGCAGCTGTCCGCTGTGGGGATCATACGCCTTGATGGTATAGGGATCTCCCTTCACCACCTTGGACACGCCGGACAGAACATCGTCGCGGCAGCTCACCTGTACCAGATCCGCAGCGCCCTGAGTAATATGCCGCGAGGTGGATACCAACTGCAGCTGATCTGTCTTTTTCCGAATGGACAAAACAGCGGTCGCACAGGCAGGGAGCGTGACGGTAAGGGAGCCGGAGACTACGCCGTGGAAGGTATCGCTCCAGTACTCATGCACCAGATACTCTCCGTCCTCCAGACCAAGATCTTTGGCAAAGTCCACCGTGATCACCCGCTCCTCGTTGGCGAAATTGAATACACCGGCCACATTCCAGCGCTCAAAGGGACGATTGACCAGCAGGTTTACGATCAGGGAATCCGAGTTCATATCCAGCTCGCGGATCTCCATGGGGTGGATATCAAGCACAGGAAGGCCTCTGCGCAGCAGCTCCATACGCTCCATGGGCAGCTGGCGCAGGTCGTCGCCGAAGGTGGTGGGCAGACCCAGCAAAGCCACGATGGAAATACGGGTGCGCGCCTGATGCAGATCGTTGAACTCCGGGCGCAAAACCACGTTATCCGGATCGCAGTACATCACGGTGTTGTGATAGGGATACAACCGCAGCACACGGGCGACCAGCGATGCCTTGAACTCATCCCATTCAAAGATATCGCCGCCGATGCGCGCCCCGTCAAAAATATCGCAGGCGCTGAGCAGATGGCTGTCGTTGGAGCCGGAGCAGGACAGCATATAGAAGTCCTCGCCCAGAATGTCTCTGCCGATCTGCATGACCTTGCGGAAGGACTGCTCGGTGGAGCTTTCCGAATCGTACATCCTTGCGTGCATGCGGTCGGCGTAGATCATGGTAAAGGGCAGACAGTCCCATTTCAACGCCTTGTAACCCCAAGCGGGCACCTGTCGGATGGCTCTGGGCAGATAGTCCTCCAAGAACTTGGGATGGGTGATGTCAAAGAAGAACCGTCCGCACCAGATCACACGATCCACCAGCACCATATCCGGGTTCTGACGGATGTATTCCGTCTCGATGGGCTCGTGGGTGGGTGCGATCCAAAGGGCCGGCACAAAGCCCGCCTTCTCGATTTCCTTGGCGACATACTCCAATCCGTTGGGATAGCGGTTGGGATCGGGCTGGAAATAGCTGACCTCCGGGGTCATGTCCTCTTTAAAACCGTTGTGATACCATTCCCAATCTACCCAGATCGTGTCCGCACCGTAGTCGGCCAGCAACTCTTGTTGCAGCCGGGTGTTCTCCAGAACCGCCTCTTCACAGGCGTCAAACTTGACGGCATACCAGGTCATCCAGCCGGAAGGCGGCACGGCATAGCCGTTGGTTTTGCACACAGGACGGTAGTTGATCAGGAAACGGTCCTCGTAGTAGTGGGGATAGGCCTGCATGCCCATGTTTCCTTTGGCTTCAAAGGTGTAGCAGCCCTTTTCCCAAGACCAGTCCAGCTTCAGACCGATGGCGGCATCCAGGCGCACCACGCTGCCGTCCGCCCGATCCAGCAGAGCATCGTCCCATTTGGACACCGCAGGGCCAAGACCGCCACGCAGCCCATACCCCGGACGATCCAGACTCACCGCAAAGGTGCTGTGCTCGGGATCATCACCCCAACGGATATCACCGCAGACCACAAGAGTATAACCCGGGATCTCATCGCTCTCAAAAACAAAGTGATCCCGTCTGACCTTGAAGATCATGGCAAGCTCCGGTACGAGGGCAGGGCCGTCGCTCATGCGAATGGACAGCCCTTTGTAGGGTTGAGAGCTGTACGACTGCCACTCCACGACACGGGTCTTGAAATCCGAGGGATAGATCCGCTCCCCTCCGGCATTCTGCCAGTAGTATTGACAGTTGTGCAGAACAACGCCCTTTCCGTCATACTTGGTGCAGAAGGAACACAGATCGTCACTCAAAATAGCGGAGTAGCGAAAATAATTGATATAACGATCCAGCATCTCGGTGCTCATCGGTTGGTTACCTCCATCTGGCGTAGCCAAACAGCTCCATCATTTCCAGCATGATCTCAACAGCCTTGTCGGTGCAGTCTCTCATGTACGCGCGGGAATCCGCCGCGTCAAAGGAACCCTTGTTGATCTGCTCCATGCGCTCCACGACCTTCTGGGCGGCGTACTGACCGGCCTCGCGGGAAATTCTGGTCCACATATTCACACGGATGACACCGTCGTTAGGCAGGGTGTTCATCTGCTCCGGGGTCAGGCAAGAAGTGCCGTGCAGCACCAACATCTTCTTGCCAAGCTGCTCGGTGAGCATCTGGGCGCGCTCCTGATCGTAGAAAGAGTTGCCCACACTGGATGCCTGCTGCTCGGTGCCAAGATCCGCAACCAGGAAGTCAATGTTGGTCTTGCCGATAAAGTCCTTGGCCAGTTCGCAGTAGTTCTCGGAACGCAGGCTGGCGGCATCGGACAGACCGCCCTCCACATTCGGCATCTCCATGATGCCTTCCACCAGCACATCGTCGCCGTAGGCCTTCACATAGTCCTTGGTCATTTCCACGTTTTTCTCGTAGGGGAAGCGCTGGGCGTCAAACATCACGCTGGAATAATACTGAGAACCCGCGGTCAGCGCCCAGTAGTCCCGCTCCGGATCGGCGTGATCCAGATGGGGCAGCACTGCCACGTGGGGATACATGGCATACTTGCTGCCGCACAGGGCGTTCAGGTGGGACATATGGGACAGCAGAGCGGTTTTCGGGTTGCCGCAGTAGAGCATGCGCTGAGCCTGAGGCATGTGTTCGTAAGTAAAGGTGTTGGACACCACCACCGGGATCTGGTCGATGCCGTAACGCTGGGCAAAGGTCTCGGCGGCGATCAGGGTCGCCTCGGTGTTCCAGTGGCTGGCGGTTCCGAAAATCGCGATTCCCACATTGTTTTCCGCTGCGCGGTCAAATATTTTTCTGGATTCTTTCCGATCGACAATAATGGACATAGTTATTCACTCCTGTTTTCTGTTTCCTGATTAGAGCATGGGAATCTCGCGATAGCCCAGATACTTCACAAAGGCCTCGCGCACCACGTTGGCCACATGGTTGGGGGTGATCAGCGCGTGGTGACGGAAACCGGCCATGGCGATATTGTGCATTTTCTGCTGCAGGTTCTCCGCCTGCAGAACGCCGCCCGTACCGAAGAATGCCTCTTCGATGGGATCATCGGTGATTCGACCCTGATCCACGTAGAACTGGATCTCGCCCGCTTCCGTTCTTCCACCGGCATAAGTGATCTCGCCCGGCTTGACCTGGGCGATATTCACGCCCCAGCTGCAGTTCGGACCCGAGGTCTTCACAAACATCTTGTGCTCCTCGATGACACCGGGCTTGACCATGAGATCCATGGGCAGGGGACCGCAGTGGAACACGATGCACTTATCCTCCGCGTCGCCGTAGTTGTTGTTCAGATCCAGACAGCCGGACGGACGGTTGCCCGCCAGGGTCAGACCCAGCATGGGGATAACATTGGATACGTCGGTCTCGCAGGCGATAGGAATCAGCGCCTGGTTGAACAGACCCATGACCGCGCAGGGGGTAATGGAAAACTCCGCCTGCAGTTCACTCCAGCAACGAATGGCAAGAGCGTCCAGGCTGTTCTCTTTGATCAGATCATCCATCGCCGCGGCAAGGCAGCCGATGCGGACAAACTGCTCCTTGGGCACGTCGCGGAAATCGGATGTCTCCAGCAGCCGATCCTGCCACAGCTTGACCTCTGCCTCGGTGCCGTTGCGCTTGCGCACCGCCGCAAACAGCGAGGACATATCATAGCTCTCCACGTCAATGCCGTGACGTTCCAGAGCCATTTCATCATAACGCACGCTCTTGAAGGCCGTGGTACGCGCGCCCAATGCGCCGATTCGCGCATGCTTCATGGTACGCACGATGCGGCAGATGCCGGCGAAGTCCAGCAGCTGCTGGTGGAATCTGGGATCGGAAGGATGGATAGTAAAGGGCGTAAAGGTCGTGTAACGCACACCCATCTGCTTAAACACGCTACACAATGCCATTTTACCGCAGAACGCGTCGCGCCGGTTTGCAAAGTCCATTTTGCCGATCTCGTCCGGATAGGCCTGCAGCAGGATGGGAACCTGCACATCCCGGATGGCTTCCTTGATTCCGTTTTCATCACCGAAGTTGGGCAGACAGATGACCACACCATCGTATTCACCGTCGTGCTCCTTCAGGAACTGCGCGTAAATACGCCCTTCCTGCATGGTCTCCACCGCACCGTATTTGGTGCGCTCCACTTCCATGTCCAGACACTCCACACCGGCCTTGGTAAAAGCCGCTTTCATCTCCTCGCGGGCAGACTGAATCACTGTACTGGGGAAAAACCCACGATTGGCAACAAGCAACGCAAATTTCATGTTATGGCCTCCTATTCTTTTTTTGCTTTTTGGTGTACGCACACACACGTTCAGCACGTGTGCATTCTCTATAAAAAAGATATCAATTCCGCAGCAAATCGTCCATTGACAAATAGCAACCATGTATGGCAAAATCATAACTGAGGAGGCGATGTTTGTGCCGTTGACCTATCACTTTTTTCCGTGTGATGAGCTGCCCCTTCCCCGTATCTCTTCCATGGGGTTTGCCACGGATCCCGCCGAAACGAAATACGGCCCGGCCCGACGCAATCGATACTTGATCCACTATGTTTTTTCGGGAAAGGGCTACTTTAACGACACCCCCGTAACGCGTGGACAGGGCTTTTTGACTACCCCCGGCATTTTTGAGCATTATTATTCGGACAAAGAGGATCCATGGCACTATCTCTGGGTCATCTTCGACGATCCGGCGGCAGCGCCCTATTACCCTCTGCACAACGCGGATCCGAACACTGGCGTGTTCTCCTATTGCAACGTCAACGTTGTCGAGGATGCGGTGCAGCGGATGCGTTCTGCCCGGGACCGTGGCTTTTTCTCTTCTGTCCAGCTGACGGAACTGTTCCTGCGGATTTTCAACCGCTGCGTGTGCCCGACCCCAAACAACACCAAAACCAATGAAAAATTCTATGTGGACTATTGCATGAACTTCATTCAAACCAGTCTGCATCTGCCCATCACGGTAGATGCTCTGTGTCAGAAGCTGGGGATCTCGCAGACTTATCTGTGCCGCATTTTTCAAAAAAATCTTCACTGTTCCCCAAAACAGTATCTGTCCCAATGCCGCCTGCTGCAGGCACAAAAGCTGCTGCTGGAAACGGATCTTTCTATATCGGACGTTGCCGCCGCGGTGGGCTACAGCGATGTGCTGTCCTTTTCCAGATTCTTTTCCGGAAAACGAAATATGTCTCCCACGGAATACAGAAAGCAAATATAATTCTGCGGGTTTCGTGCCCGGGAAGGGGAGGGAAACGCGAAGCCTGATTGGCGTATCGTGACGCAGAACGAAAAAAAGACCCGCCACCCGAGTGGGTGACAGGATGGGGACCCCGCACGAGCCCAACGAAGTGGGTCGTGTGGGGAAAGGACGAGCGGCAGAATGAATGAACGTCCGCATTTATGCGGATGTGAACGATATGCCGCCCGCGAGGACGCGGCACGCCCGAAGGGACGCAGCCGCTTGCGCGTCTGCCGTCCTTGCGGCATAGCCGCTGCGGACTTCGCGGCGCATGGCATGCCCCCGGCATGCCATGTGACCGCCGCTCACCCTCTCAGGGTTCGGGCCCCTTCGTGCGAGAAGAACAAAAGACCCGCCACCCGAGTGGGTGACAGGTCTTTTGGCACGCCCGAAGGGACTCGAACCCCCAACTTTCAGAACCGGAAGCAGGGCAGAATGAAACGGCGTATCCATTGCGGCTGTAGTTATCAGCCGCTTTTTTCTTTCTCGTTTCCACCGGACTTTCCACCAGTCCCGTCCAAAAGGGCAATGCCGGCATGGAGTGTACCGCTGTCCCGGTGGGTATAGATGTTGGCAGTGGTCTGGATGTCGGAGTGGCCCATCAGCTCCTTGGCCACATTGAGGGGAACGCCGGCGCGCTGCAGGTCGGTGCAGAAGGTGTGCCGCAGGCAGTAGGGAGTTAGATCCGGGGCGACCTTGCTCTCAGTGATCTTGTTCCGCTCCAGCTTAGCCCCAAGGTAAATGTCCAGATCGCGCTTAAAGCCTGTCCACAGGCGGCGCATGCTGTTTTCGTTCTGACGGTTTCCAGCCTGCGTGGGAAAGACAGGGGAGAAGGGCCGTCCCTGGGCCTCTCTGAGCCTCCAGGCAAGGTCAGAGTGTATGGGGATGTCCCGAACCCCTGCGGCCGTCTTGGGGCCTTTAATGGCCGTGGAGCCGCTTTCTTTGGCGGCGTGTATGTGGATCTCGTTGTGGGCGAAGTCAACATCAGCCCAGGTCAAAGCCGCCGTCTCACCCGGTCTCATGCCGGTGTAGAGTAAAGTCAAGATCCAGAGACCGGAGCGGTGATGCTCTGCCACGGCCAGGATTGCCTTGCGTTCCTCCTCTGTGATAGATCTCCGGCGTCCCTCTGTGACGGTGGGTAGTTCCAGTGTCTCTGCCGGATCGTAGATGATAAGCCGGGACTGTCTGGCACGCTTGAACATCTCCTGCAGTACCATGCGGATCTTCTTCACATGGGAGACAGAGCGGCCGGCCTGTTGGTTGAGGATCTTCTGAAGGTGGGCATCCCTTACGTCTCTCAGCTTCATGTGGCCCACCCTGGGCTTGATGTACTTGGTGTACTTCTCGTCATACATCCCCAGAGATTTGGCGGTCAGGCCTTTTGGCTCTTTGTAGAGGGTTTTCCACTGTTTGTACCAGGTGTCCACGCTCATGGAGCCAGAGATCGTTTCCTCGCCACGCTTGGCAGCGGCCAGCTTCTCTGCCAGCTTGGTCATAGCCTCCAACTCGGTCTTGCCGGTGGCCTCGTACTTCTTGCCGTTGTACCGGGCAGTCTTTCGGATATAGTTTGCCACGTTTGTCTCCTTTCGTATTTGACACCGTGGCCCGGAAAGGATATAATAATGGGCGCACTGGTGCCGTATGATTTGATCGTCTGTGGTATTTGTGCATCGCCGCCTTCGGTGTTGGTAGCACCGGGGGCGGTTTTCTTATTTTAGGCAAATTCGGTATGCAGGGTCTTCCACTTTTTCAGTTTGATGCTCAGCCAAAAACCGTAGATTCCAAAAGTGATGATTGTCAGAACAAACCACTTGATCCAGTTTCCGAACAGCTGCAGGGCGGTGCCGGTGAACTTCAGTCTCTGGCCGTTGATCACGGTATGCTTGATTTCCCAATTGTAAATCATGCAGCATGCCCAAGGGTAGCAGATTCCGAGCGTACAGACGGTAACGAGTGCGCCTAAGATTCCCCAACCGATTAACTGCAGCAGGCCTCCGTCGAAGTATGATTTTTGGGTTTCTACTTTGATTTCCATAAATGCATTTCTCCTCTCTATATTTCCGCCTCCGATGCCAGAGGCGGTTTTTGATTTATTCGTCCACAGGGAGCTTGAGCTGATTGTGCATGTAATTCAGCTCCCGAGCGCCCTTGCTCTCTGAGAGCGTTTTCATCTGATAGACCACGGTTTCGCGCAACTTTTGAAGGCGTGCTTGCTGAGGAACACCTTGCTCAATGAGGAAGGCATTGAGGTTTTCCAGGTTGGTCAGCACAAGCAGCTGCTCAATGGTGGCATAGTCCCGCATATTGCCCTTCACGCCGGGATTTTCTGCGCGCCATTGCTTGGCGGTTTTTCCGAACAGCGCTACATTCAGCACATCGGCCTCATCGGCATAGACATAACCCTGCTGTGGCTTGGGCAGCTCCGGCAGGATCAGGTTGTCCTTGATGGCATCAGTGTGAATTCGATAGTTCGTGCTGGCCAGAATGCGCTTGACGTTCCAATCCAGTGCGAGCCGGTGGCTCTCATCACCCTTTAAGCGCTGGTAGTCCTTGATGATATACAGCTTGAACTCCGGGGAGATCCAGGAGGCGAATTCAAAGGCAATATCCTTGTGTGCCAGAGTGGCGGCGTATCGGCCTTGCTTTGAGGTAATGCCAATGGCCTGCGTATCGTGAATCCATTTCTTGGGGGTCATGGCAAAACTGTTTGCACCGGAGGCATCTCTAATTGCCTCGAATTCGATGCAATTAAAATTCGGGTTGTTGAGCTGCTCCCATAGCCCTAAGAATTCTATGGTTCCCCGGTTACGCATCCAGTTCTGAATGACATATCCCGGTAGTTCGGGATTATGGTACTTGGCAATATCGGTCAGCGAAATATAGTCGTCTTCGCTGCCAACTGTGGTGACAACGGCAATTTCTACACCGCTTGCGTGGATGATACTCTCTACTTTTTTAGCACTCATATGCGGCACTCCTTTCTGCCCTGGGCTTGCGCCTGGGGCGTTTTTTGATGGGTCTTAGTTATTCAGCGCATCGGGATACACCACAGATTCAATGACATCATTAGATGCGGCGTCGATAATCTGAATATCGCAGTGAGCCTCCACGTTGGCAAACATCTGATAGATTGCAGCTTGCAGGTACACACCGAACGGGACAAACGCAGCAGCGAACCCGGCGGCATCATATCCTGCCTTATCAACACTGATTTTGACGGAAGTAAAGTCCTTCGAATAGTCGATTGCGGTAATGTAGGGGGTATCCTCGGCCTTGACCATACCGTCAAAGGCATCGGTGACCGTCTTGGCTGTTTCGGCCATGATTTCCTTATGCTTGGCCTTGGACATGGTCACTTTGATGGAGCCATCCTCGTTGACAACGGCCTTCTTAAAGCCCTGCTCTGCGGCATAGGCTTCAGGGTCAAAGGTAGACATATCCGTACCCTCAAAGAAAGACGCAGGCATCGTAATCTCCACAGAGAGCAGGCTTTCGTCCACCTCAACTCCGCCACCGGAACTGGAAGCGGAACTTTGGGCGTTGTTGCCGCCACCGCACCCAGACAGGGACAGAAGCAACATGGTGCTGGCGAGAGTGATAGAGATTGCGCGTTTGAACATAATAGTATCCTCCTTTGCCCTGGCTCACGCCTGGGGCGTTTTTATTTAGCTATTCAGTGCCAGATAGTTGTTATAAGCCAGCTCCTGAAGCATCTTGTACAGTCCCTGAATGTTATATTTTTTCGGGAACTCATATTTTTTGCTGCCGAGCTGCAGATTGTGTGCCTTCATATTGGGCGTGATGATGTAATCAATGGTCAATTCGCTATCATCCAGGCCAAAGCCGGCGGTTTCGGCGGTAACATGGTAGACCGACCTAAGGTTAATTGAATCTACGCGCATTTTCTGGCCGGTGGCACCCTGCTTGTCAAAACTCATGATGCGCTTGTCGGTGATAATGACCACGTCACGGACCAGCTTGAAGCCGACTTGGATGGATTCGCCACTCATCAGATACATTCCGAATTCCTTTTCGAGAGCTGCTGGATCAACCTCGCTCATGTTGCCGAGCAATCCTTGAATGACGCTTCCGCCTAATTTGTCCATAATTCCCATAATATTTTCCTCCTTGTCCGGCTCCGGCCGGATTTTTTATTTGTCTTCGGTCTTCCGGTAGTCTGGGATCTTCGTCAGCTCCTCAACGCGTTCTACGGCCACTTGCTGGCCTTTGGGGTTGAGCTCGTCAAATGAAGCGAGAAGTTTAGATTGAGCGGAGTCGTTGCTTCGGTGTACTTCGTGGTTTTCGTCTTCAAGGATACGATCAAACCAAGGAAACAAGCTTTGGATGCCGTTGCTTACTTGGGCTCCCGACATACCAGCCAACCGGGCAAGACTCTGTAGTTCGTCTATGTCCACTTGCAGCACTAAGCACAAGCGAGCGAAAATCTCATCCCTTGGGATTCGCTGGTTGCTTTCATATCGACTAATTGCAGTTTTTGTTGTATAGACAGCAGCAGCAAGAGCTTCTTGCGTCATTCCTGCCCTTTTTCTTGCAGCTTTAAGCTGCTCGCCGAAGGTCATAATGCTCACCTCACAATGACTATTATAGCCGATGTTACCACAAAGTCAACTTTTTTTCAAAAACCTGTTGACAAAAAGTTGCCGATATGGTTACAATTGTGTTGCCGATGCGGTAACACCGGGAGGAGGTGAAGAAGTGAGAATTAACCGAGAGCGCTTTGCGGTTGCCATGGTGCGGCACGATTTGAACGGCGAAAAACTGGCTTCGTTGTCTGGTGTGTCCCGGTACACCATCACGGCTGTCAAGAATGGCAAGAGCTGCAGCAAAGAGACAGCGGACAAGCTGGCGGCAGTCTTGGGCCGCAATATCATTGAAAAGGAGGATTGAGCTTTGAGCAAAGTAATTGATTTGACAGGAATGCGGTTCGGTAGATTAACCGTGCTCGGTCGGGCAGAAAACAGGGATCGAAAGAGAGCTATGTGGCTTTGCAAGTGTGATTGTGGGGACGAAAAGATTGTATGGGGGTATTCATTACGGTCGGGGCGCACGGTTTCGTGCGGCTGCTACAACCGCGACAAATGCATTCGACAGCACACCACACACGGGCTGTCCTCCACACGAATTTATAATATCTGGACCGGAATGAAGGACAGGTGTATCAACAAATCCAATCCAAGGTGGAGGCATTACGGCGAATCTGGCGTTGAGGTGTGCAATGAGTGGAGGGAAGATTTTAAGGCGTTCTATGATTGGGCCGTATCTCACGGCTACCGGGACGATTTAACCATTGAGCGGATTGACGTCAGAAAGGGTTATAGTCCCGATAATTGCCGATGGGCGACATGGGCAGAACAGGCCGGAAACAAAAATAACAGCACGGCTGTTACTATCAATGGCGAAACACACACGGTTGCGGAATGGGCCAGAATTGCTGGCGTTTCGTATAATTATCTTTACAAAAAATATGCGTCTTTCGCACGCGTAGCCTGTCCGGCGCTGGGCTGTGACCCGGCCGACATTCTGGAAGGAGGAAACTAAATGGCAGCACTGTACGCAGAAATCCGCGAGAAGGAAGAGGAGATCTTCCGGCGGAACAAGAACAAGGCTACGCTATCCCGCGCCGCTCTGGCCAGGGAGCTGGGAGCCGGTGAGATCGTGGCTCAGAAGTGGGCGGAGGAGCGGGGGATAGGCATTCCTATCGGTGCTCGTGTCCGCTACGAGGTCCGGCAGGTGGCAAAGCACATCGTTCAAGAAAGGGGAATGTACTGATGAAAACGGAATGGAACATCCAGGCAAGGGCGTTTCCTGTTACTGTCCACGACCACAGTACCGGGCAGGAGCGGGAGGAGCAGATCGTGCTGACAAAGGAGCAGCTGCAGGCTGCCCAAATCGTCGGCCAGAGCAGCAAGGAGCTGATTGGCCGTCTGTGTGAGCGTGCCGGCCTGACTGTGCTGGAGATTGGCAAACCGGAAAAGCGGGAGATCAGCCTGAACATGGAGGAACTGTTTAAGTTCCACGGTATCGCCATGGCAGGGAAGCGGGAGGCGGTCATGTGAGCGAGAATGTTTCCATGAAACCCGCCGATTTTTCCGATGCCGGAAACGCCGCTGTATTTGTTCGGGAGTATCGAGATGATCTTATCTACACCGATTCCATGGGCTGGCTCTGCTGGGACGGAAAGCGGTGGGAGCGCAACGAGCACAAGGCGCTGGAACTGGCCGAAGAGTTCTCACTGAAAATGCTGGAGGAGGCAAGCTCCTTAAACCGTGAGGCAGCGCACACTCTGGCGGATCTGACCGCAGATAAGGCGGAGGGAGAAAAGGATAACGAAGCATTGGAGCAGGCAAAGCGGGAACAAAAGAGTGCTAAGGCATACCTCCAGCACGCTATGCTGACCCGGCGGGCCGCGCGGATCCGCGCCGTTCTCGATCTGGCAAGGCCATATATGGTCATACCCGGTAGCATGATGGACGCTGACCCGTGGGATCTAAATACACAGGCCGGGATCATCAACCTTGTTACCGGCGATTGGCGCATGAATGAGCGCGCCGCATACTGCACGAAAATTACCAGTGCCGCCCGGAGTACAGAGGGTGCGGAGCTGTGGGAGCAATTTCTTGACACCATTACCTGTGAGGATAACAGCTTAAAAGGTTTCCTCCAACTGGTAATCGGAATGGCGATGTTCGGGAAGGTTTACCACGAAGGAGTCACTTTTGCCGTAGGTGACGGAAAAAATGGAAAAAGCACATTTTTCAATGCCGTTGGCAAGGTTTTGGGCGACTACACTGGGTACATAAACATTGATGTGATTACTACCAAGGGAGCGAACGACAAGGCGGCTCTGTCCACCCTGCGCGGCAAGCGGCTGGTGATCGCCGGAGAGCTGGAAGAAGGGCGGCGGCTATCTTCCGCCACCATTAAGAAGATCGCCAGCACAGACCCCTTCCAGGTGGAGGAAAAGTACAAGCAGCCGGAAACGGTAGTCCCGTCCCATACCTTGTGCCTGTTCACAAACCACTTGCCCCACGTCAGCGCCACGGATGATGGCACATGGCGGCGCATCATTGTGATACCCTTTAACGCTACGATCCCCAAGAACGAGGCAATTCAGAATTACGCCGATTATCTTGTTGAGAAAACTGGTGGCGCGATCCTTGCCTGGGCGGTAGAGGGGGCGCAGAACTTTGCTCGAAATAAATTCCATTTGACCATCCCGGACGCTGTGGCGGAGATCACGGATGCTTACCGGAGCCGGGAGAACTGGCTGACCAACTTTATCGATGACCGCTGTATTGTCGAAAAGGGCGCACGCATTGGTGCTCGGGAGCTGTATACAGCTTATAAGAATTGGGCGGCGGAGATGGGGGAGTATGTCCGTAGCGAAAAGGATTTTTCACACGAGATGGAGCGAAGCGGAGTGAAAAAGCTGTCATCACGGGGATCGAATTATTATATCGACCTTCGGTTATTGCTCTACTGTTGAGTCTGTGGAGGCAAAAACCTAAACTTTTCCTAATACACTTTTATTTTGCTTTTGTGAAAAGTTATAGTACAGGCTCCACAGACTCCGCACCAACCCCGCAAACCATTGCAAACGCTGAAAGGAGTTAAAACAATAAGGCACGATGAAATCACGCAGATTATCCCTGCACCTGCAGGTATGTATGCAAAACACGCAGGAGAGTACAACGGAGAAAAGTATGAATGCTATGTTCCGGTTGTCTGTCTTGCTCTTATGGAGAATCAGCTTGGCTCTCGCTATATCCTGCCCATGAGCATAGATGTGGATGGGTATATCGAGGAAGCTGGTAGGACTGATGACTTTAACGGTATCGTCTGGAGGGAGTACCCCAATGAATAACAAAATCTGTCCCCTGCTGTCTGCCTGTGACGCAGAAAGCAATCACTATTGCGAAGAAGGGCGCTGTGCTTGGTGGATACCGCCGCTCGGTCCCCGCAGTGAAGGCCGCTGTGCGAGCCAGATGTTGGGCGCGGCCATGCCGGAGCTGATAAAGGCGGTGAATGAGATTTGAGTTACTACCGATCCTGTCCCATCTGCGGGGCGAACCTGGACCCCGGCGAAGCCTGCGACTGCCGGGACGAAAAAACCGCCGCCGATGCTACGAACATCGACGACGGCAAGGCGGAACGGGATTTGACAGCCCCTAATTCCGCCTCCAGTGTAAACGAAAACAAGGAGGAAAGTCAAGTATGAATGAGCCGAATATTCAGCCTATCAATATGGATGGCGTGTGGTTTGAATTGCGGGGTCTGGTTGCTGTTCTTGAGATGATTAGCGTTGGTCTGAGCGATGATTGCGCACAGATTGACGGCAACGAGGAGTATCCGAAAGATAGTTGGAGGCATATTTGCGTTGCCAATAACGCTAAGAATGTATACAGCCCCGCTCTGGATCACGTTCACGGTCAACTTCACGATCTCCTTGCCAGAGTGGGCGTATCAAAATGAAAGTCACGATTACGTATTTGCCCGAGGAGGAGCGAGAGGCCAGAATGGCAAAAGCCTTTATTCGCGAACTGTGCGACAATGTGAGATGCAAAGAACGCGACACCCACCCACCATATAAACACATCTACTTAGCGACCAAGAAACCCGGAAAATGTACAGATACAGAGGAAAATCATTGACTATAACCTGTGTATGTGGTACACTTGTTCTAAAGATATAGGCATGAGTACCGCCCGCAAGGGTTAGCCGTCAACAGACAGGCATGGGAAACAGTTTTGACACTGTTCTCATGCCTGTTTTCTTTTCCCTGGGGCGGGGGCTTACTCCTCTCCTCCGCTCCGGGGAATCTCGTAACAAAAGAAGGAGTAAATAAAGGAGGAATAAAATTATGAATCAGATCATCGCTGACAACCGGCACAAGATTGACACTGCCTGCCAGCTCTGCTTTTATGCGTTGGATAAGTACCACAAAGCCTGCCAGACGTTCAACGAGGAAAAGCGGAGGATCGCCGCTACTCCCTACATCCAGCAGGAACAGGAGCGCATGGTGAACAAGGCCGCAGAAACCCTGAGCAATGCCGCGAACGGTCATTATGCAGAAATCAAGAAAGACCTGGGCATGATCCGGGAAGCGGCCAATGAGATGGAGGGGGTGCTGGACATTGGGGAGGATCTTCAGAACACCCTTGCTGTGGTCAAGTCCCTGGGCAAAGATGCCCCCAATGAGATCCTGTGGAAGCTGGTGGAACAGTTCAAGGGCCAGCGTCAGGCACTCATCATCCTGAAGACCGCCTACGAGGCCGCCGGCGTCAATGCTGAGCATTATTTCAAAGGGACGATCTTCTCCGCGTCCAGCGTCCTGGACGACCTGGATGAACAGGCATACCGCATCGTGGTTCAGCCCGGAGATAATATTGCTGTGGCTGTAAGCTTTGGCGACCAGCTGGAGAAGCTTGCGGAATCCCTGGGCGTTCAGCCAACAAAGAAATTCAGAGACATCGTCGACACTTCTGATGCCTTTAATGCCCAGCTCCTGGCAGCTATGGGGCTGGGTACAGCTGATTGATTTTGTGGGCGCGTGGGACATATCCTGCGCGCCCCTACTTTGCATTATATTTAGGTGATTTTTCTATATAAGGGGGAGTCATATGCAGCGGACACATGGGACGGTGGAGAACTGCGAGCGCATAGACTCCTTTGAAGCCATGCGCTGCTCAGAGGGCTGTGACGCAGGGATTTCTGCCGGTGATCTGTGGCTTGATTGCGATCATTATGTTCTCCAGCGGGGAGAGGATAAAAGAGAGATCGTGCATCTGTACTATCCCGGCAGCAGATGGAATCAGGAGCTGAGACTTGTCCGGATCGACAGCGGTTTTGGCGGCACAAGGGCCTATTGGCTTTGTCCGGCGTGTGGGGAGCGGTTTCGTTATCTGTACTTCAACCGGCGCTTTCTCTGCCGCAAGTGCGCGGAGTTGAACTATAAGTGCCAGCAGGAAACACAGAACAGCCAGAGTGATCTCCGAAAGGGAATGAAGATAGCAGGGGAGCGTTTGGGGTGGTTTTCTCTCCGGCCTGTCTCTCGCACGGAATTTGTGGGCCTGTTCCCGGCAAAGCCAAAGGGGATGCACTGGAAAACATATGTAAAGCACCTTGCGCGGCTTAGGAAATACCAGGATCAGTGCGGTGAAAAAGACACGCACACATTGCTGAAGGGGCTAAAATCCCTTGGGGGCTTTGGGTGGGTTCTTGACGGAATTACAGATTGTATGGTGGGAGGCTCACATGGACTGGAAGACAACGACTAACGAGGAATTGGCGCTGTTAATCCAAGCTGGGGAACGGGACAGGATACCGCAGCTATGGGAGCAGGTCCGCCGCTTTATCGAACGGCAGTCGAGACGGTGGGTTTACCATCTGGAAGGGAAGGGTGGCGTCACGGCGGAAGATCTGTCGCAGGCCGGTTTCTTTGCGCTCCTGCGAGCCGTAGAAAGCTTTGACCCAGCACAAGGATATAAGTTGCTCGCTTACCTCAAACTCCCGTTGAAGACGGAATTTAACCGCGCCACGGGGTATAAGACGAAACGTGACCGTCTGGACCCGCTTCAGGACTACATCAGTGCAGATGTGCTGGTGGGGGAGGAAGAGGACACGCCCTTGCTGGATCTGTTGGCTGACCCTGCGGCGGAACTGGGCTATGCTGAGATAGAGGAGAAAGATCGCAGGGCGGCAGTTCAAGAGTTGCTTTCGTGCCTTAGTGAGTCGCAGAGGAGCGTAATTCGGGCAAGGTATTGGTATGAACTCACCTTTGAGGAAACAGCCAAGTCGCTTGGCGTGGATAAAAAGGAGGCAGTAAAGTTGGAGCAGCAGGCCTTGCGCACGCTGCGCCATCCTGCGAACAGGGAGAAACTAATGAGATGTGGGTACTCCGCTTGACCTGTTCCACTGCAGCGCAAATTGGAACGTGCCATCCGCACCCAGAAACGCCGCATATTGACCGCCGAGGCAACTGGGGATAAAGAGACGCTTTCGGTCGCGCAAACGCGCTTGCAGGTTCTCAGGCAGGAATACAGCCAGTTTTCTAAGGTTGCTGGACTGCGGACGGAAAACGAGCGTGCGCAAGTGGCTGGGTTTGGGCGAAAACAAGCAGCAAAAGCAAGCGCTTCAGTTAAATCCATTGAAAAGCAGAGACATTTGGAGTATAATAGAAAGCAAGAAGAAACCCGCGTTCTGATCTTCTCGGACAAAACAGTCAAGACGATCAACACTGGGCATCAGAACAAACACATCAAGACCTCGAAAGGGTATATCCCTGGTCGCAGCTATATTTACGGCGATGTGGAAACAGCCCAGCGTCTGGTGGATAAATACCATGGGACGGGGCAGCTCGTTTTCAACAGAAAGGGCGAATGGGCCAAAAGAGAGACGGTTACACACGACAGTGCAATCGGTGTCTGTGTTGACCCGTCCACTCTGGCCGAAATGGTGACCCGGAGATTTACCATCCATTATGGCAAGAACGGATCGCACATAGTACCTGCGAAGGAGTTGGAAGCATGAATTTGAGAGAAAGCGCAAATCTGAATTGGTGCAAGCTCGTTCGCGTAACAATGACGGACGGAGAACTGCAGATGGGAAAGCTGGTTGGTTATACATCCGCATTGGACAACGAGCCTGACCCCGAGAGCATCACGCTCGAAAAGGAGCGCGGAATGCTCGTAGAGCTGTATGCCGATGAGATTGCCGCCGTTGTGACAGATGGTTGATGGGGGTGCGCCATGACAGAGGCCACCATCAAGGCCATCGAAGCCATCCTTGCCAAGGACGACCGGGTTGAACTGATCCCCACCCGGGACGGCGTCAAGGTCGTCCGCATCAAGAGGGAGCCGATAAAAACTTAATATGTACCTCGCCCTAAGTGGTGGGCGGGAAGAGCTAAGTGGAGCTGACCATCTGGAATTTCCGGATAGTTGGCTCCTTTTTTGTTGATTTCAGGCCGTTGCCTGTTTTCATACCATCTTTGACCGGTCCATGTCGAGAAACTGGGCGCCGGTGACGCTCCTCACTTCGGTGTAACGCCGTGGTATTCGATGCCAAAGGCTTCACACAACTGTCGGTCATTGAAATAACGTTGTGCCAGGACACGCACCTCCGCAACTGTAAACGTACTTGGCTCCTTGATGCGGCGGTAATAGGTTCGCTGGCAGCCAGGGAATATCTGAGCTGTGTCGATGTCCTTTTCGCCTCTCATGGTCTGACCGAAGCGTAGTGCTGCCAAAAGCGCCCGATCCTGCCTCTGGGCAGCGGTTAAAGTTACTCTGGGCATGAGGTTATCTCCTTTCCTTTTTTGTAGCGGCCCTTCCGACTTCTGCATTCATTTCAAACTCCACCAGGTCAGACAGCCGGAATACATACGGTCCATTACGTTGGCCACCGAGATTCAGTGCGGTCATTCGTCCTTGGCGCACCCAGTGCTGCACGGTGCCTGTAGCCACTCGATAGCGCTTGGCCACTTCTTCGGTTGTATACACAGGTTCGTTGAAGTTCATGGTGTCACCTCCTTCCAAGATTTTTTCCACCACCATTTCCACCACCGAAACGTCCGAAACAGGGCAAAAACGGAATTGTTTTCCATGCTGGCAGACGCAACAAAAAACCCCGGAAGCCTTATAAATCAAGGTTTCCGAGGTTTTTCTGTTTTGGCACGCCCGAAGGGACTCGAACCCCCAACTTTCAGAACCGGAATCTGACGCTCTATCCATTGAACTACGGACGCATGGGGCGCTCATCAGCGCCAAGTCATTATAGCAGGAACGAGAAGAAAAGTAAAGAGGAAAAAACGCGCTTTTTTTGACACCTCAAAGGGCGAAATCCTCCGCTGTCAATTTGGAGAAATCCGCTTTGGTAGGGCGGGGTGGGGTACGGCGGAGGGGATCGTATTTGAATGCGGAGCAGTGAGAGCCCGCATCCATCACACCTTTTTTGGGGCAGGCCACCTGCTCCTGTGACAGGGGACGGCTGTGGGCACAGTAGGCACAGCGCGGCTCGATCTTGCGTTGAAACAAGGACATAACGGTCCCTCCCTTGTGGTTTTGGGATGTTTGTGCCCCTATTATACCTGATTTCTTCCTGCTTTTCCACCACTTTTTTTCTTTCTTCGGTCAACGTAAACGGTCAGCGAAAAAAACAGCAGGAATAACAGCCACGCACACACCATGCACAGGACGAACACGTGGGGGAACTCCAGTCCGGACAGCCCGGACACCTCCTGCGCCAGATAACCGGACACCGGCTTGGGGAGTGGGAACAGGTGGGTCAGGATCCCGGTGAACAGGGCACACAGCGCCCCATGGACGGCCTTTCCGGCCAGATAGGTGCCGGAGGACAAATCGCTGTCGGACAAAAAAGAAAGCACCTGACAATGCACGCTCAAGCCCGCCCAGCCCAGCATAAAGGCGGCCATGGACACGTGAGCCGGAGTACCGGAAGACAGGGAGGTGACCCCCGAGGTCATTTCCAGCAGACCGGACAGAAGCAGCCGTGCCTGTCGTTCGTCCACACCCATGGGGTGCAGCAGCAGGGTCAGCAGCCGGGCGGGGAGGGTCAGCGCGCCGGACAGGGAAAGCAGCCGCAGCACCACGGCAAAGAGCACCACGAAGGCGCAGATGCTCAATACGGAGCTGACGGCCTGTGCCACAGCGGTGGTAAACGCGCCGGAAAAACGAACAGTGCGAACGGTAGTGCGGCCGGAGGGGCGCTGGTGCTCCGCCTCCTGCCCACCGTAAAAACGAAACAGCACACCCACGCACAGGGAGGCGGCCATGTGTACCAGATACAGCAGCAATCCCACCCGGCTGCTGGAAAATACCCCCGCGCCCACCACGCCCAGAATGAAAGCGGGGCCGGAGTTGTTGCAGAAGGCCAGCAGACGCTGGGTCTGAACGCGGGAAAGCTGTCCGGAGCGGTACAGGCTGATGGCGGTACGCGCACCCACGGGGTAGCCGCCTACAAAGCCAAGCACCAGTGCGCAGGCACCCGCTCCGTCCACTCGGAACAGGGGGCGCATCACGCCCTCCAACAGTCGTCCCAGCTGTTGCGCCATACCCAGTTCTACCGCCAGTGCGGACAGCACGAAGAAGGGGAACAGGGAGGGGACGATCACATTGGCGCACAGGGCAAGTCCGTCCCGGGCAGCCTGCAGGGCGCTTTGGGGGAAGAGCAGCAGGGCGGCGGCGGCACACAGCAGTGCGGCTCCCAGCAGCATATCTCGATACTTTGTGCAGACTAGTGTTTTGAGCAAGCCGATCCCCCCTCGGAGGATATCTATGCGCCGGCGGGCAAAAAAAGCACGCAGCCTTTGGCTGCGTGCTTTTGAGGGGATATGTACTTATCGGCGTCTGCGGCCGGTGTAATTGCGGCGGTAGGAGCCGCTTCGGCGGGATTTATAGCGCCGGCGGGGACGCTTGAGCATCAGGCGCACCACGACGATGACGAGCACCCCAAGGGCGAGAATGCCCAGCAGCTTGAACACGGGGTTGCTGAAAAATGCCTTGATCTGGGTCAGCCGGTACAGGAGCACGGAGCGCTCCGCCCCGCTGACTGCCACCAGATCCACGGTGCCCAGCGTTTTGTCCTCGTAGGTCAGGGTGAGGGAACCCAGCACCTGTCCCTCGGTCACCGGGGCCTCCACCGTTTCGCTGGTCAGGGTGACCTCCTGCCGGATGTCGCTCAGATCCGCGTCCACAGGCAGGGTGCATTCCAGCTGAGCGGCCGGACGCACCAGCACGTGGTCGGTCTTGGACAGGGTGACGGAAACCTGCGCCAGCGGGGTATGGGTGTCCACCACCTCTGCGCGCTTGAAGTTGTCAAAACCCCACTGGAGCAGCGCTTTGGACTCGGAGAACTGCCGGCGGTCGGTGGGCGCGCCCTCGGTGCGCACGATCTCGGCATTGAGTACCACGCAGATCAGATACGTATCCGCATCTTCGGCGGCGGACAGCAGGCAGTAGCCTCCCTCGTCCGTGGTGCCGGTCTTGATGCCGATGGCCTTGTCGTAGAGGTAGCTTTCCACGTAGTGCCAGGTGACCAGCAGGGCGTTGGTGCTGTAGAACACCCGCTCGTCGCTGAGGTTGGTGGCGGGGATCTCGTACCGCTTGGTGGCCACGATGGTGCGGAAGGTGTCGTTTTCCATGGCGGCGCGGGCGATGAGATACATGTCGTGAGCTGTGGTATAATGGTCGCTGTCATGCAGACCGTGGGCGTTGGCGAAATGAGTGCCCTCGCAGCCCAGTTCCGCGGCGCGCCGGTTCATCTGCTCCACAAAGGCGGCGGTGGTGCCGCTGACCTGCTGGGCAAGGATGTTGCCCGCCTCGTTGGCGGAAGCCACCAGCAGGCAGTACAGCAGATCGCGTACGGACAGCTGTTCTCCTGCCTTGATGTTCTGGGAAGAGCCGTAAATGGACAACCCTTCGGAGAAGGTGGTGCTGGCGGTGACCACTTGGTCAAGCGTCAACTGACCGGCGTCAATGGCTTCCAGCACCAGCAGGGCGGTCATCACCTTGGTCAGGCTGGCGGGGTACATCTTCTGGTGGGCGTTTTTCTCGTAAAGTACCTCGTCGTGCTCGGCGTCCATGAGCAGGGCGGCGCCGGCGGTGATGTTGGGGGCGGGGGCTGCGTGAGCCGCGGGCGCGAGCACCGCTGCCACCAGCAGCAGGGAGAGAAAAAGCGATGTGAAACGATATTTTTTCATAGCCGATCCCTCGCAGTCGTAATAAAACGGTTATTTTATTATAACAGAAGTCGACTTGTCGTGCAATGGGGAAATGCAGCGGCACGACGACGGTGTACTTAGGTAGACCAATAATGTCAATAATCACTCTAAAATAAGCGTAAAGTTACGTGAACGAGTGGTGATGATGTTGCGGTTGAATGAGGCAGTCAGCAAGAGAATATTAGAGTTGTTAAAAGACAGGAATATGACCCAATATCAGTTGTTTAAGAGAACGGGTGTACCAAAAGCTACGATCAGTAGTGTTGTAAATTGCCGCCATCCTTCGGTCAAATTGCGCATCATCCATGAGATCTGTCAGGGGTTCGAAATAAGTATTGCGGAATTCTTTCATTCGCCCTTGTTTGATGAAGACAATCTGGAACCATAACCAACTCCGGTGCCGCCCTGCGCGCACCGGAGTTCTGCTTTGGTCAACCGAAGAAAGAGAGTGGAAGAATGCATGGAGAAAGGAACAAAATTTGACCGGGCGGTGCTGGCGCTGACAGCGCTGTTTGTACTGTGTGCCGGGGTGTTTCTGGCGGTGCGCTTGCGCTGCGGAGGGGAGTGGTTGGTGCAGACGGAGCGGGAGGACATCGGCCAGGTCGGCTTCGAGATGGAAGAAACCGGCTGGCCGGACAGCCTGCTTCCGGGGGAAATGATCGATTTGAACACGGCTTCCGCCGCTGATTTGGAGCGCCTGCCCGACATCGGGAGCGAACGGGCGGCAGATATCGTCGCCTACCGGCAGAAACACGGCGGCTTTCCAACTGTGGACGAGCTGGAGGCGGTCAAGGGTATTGGCTCGGCGACGCTGGAACGTCTGCGTCCCTACGTAACAGCGAGTGGCGGGGGTTGAAGCGCCTGCTGTGTGGTGGTATAATAGAGTGCGGATATGTCCCGTGCGGGGAAGAACCGTTTGCCGCTGATTATGAATGAAAAGGACTGGGGTAATATGAAACGAAGGATCGCTGCACTGCTGGTCGGAGCCATTTGCGCCGCGACGTTGGGTTTGTACGCGCAGGCGGCTCAAAATAAAGCCCTGGCGGCCTGCTCGGTGGGGCAGTTTGCCGACGCGAATACCATCAGCAACACCCACGCCGTGGCGGTTACGGCGGGCATGGGACTGTTTGCCGGCGATACCGCGGGGAACTTTGCGCCCAAAGGGCAGGTCACTCGTGCCCAGATGGCCACCATCATCGTAAAGATGCTCAAAGGCAGCCGTTTCAATGCCGACAGCTACAAGGGAGGAGAAAACCCCTTTACCGACACAGCGGGTTTTGAAGGCGGATGGGCAGAGGGCTACATTTCCGCCTGCCACGCCATGGGCGTGGTGGCCGGCTATGGTGACGGCACGTTTCGCCCCGGGCAGCCGGTGAACACGGCGGAAGCTCTGACCATGCTTATCAATGCAATGAAGGTGGATGCAGGTGCGGGGCAGTGGCCGGATACCGTGATGTCCAAAGCCCAGCGGCTGGGACTGTATGGCACGCTGTCGCCCCGCCCGGACACCTACGACAAGTTGGTGCGAGACCAGTTGGCCGTGCTGGTGTACGAGGGCGTGTGCTGCACGCCGGAAAAGCAGCCCCTTTATCAAATCCAAGGGAGCGATGCCGCCTATGCCACCCTGGAACAGGCGGCTGCCGCCAATGGCGGAAGGGAACAGGGCGTCAAGCGTATGGTGGACGCGGACACGCTGGCGGCCAAGGTGTACGGACTGAACGAGATTTCCTTTTCCCATGCGTGGGATTCCGGAAAAGTGACCACCCCGGCGACCACCGCAAAGCAGGGGGTGAAGACCTATACCTGCACCGCCTGCGGTCAGATCAGAACAGAGGAACTGCCCAAACTCAGTGGCGGCTCGGGAGGAAGCGGTACCCCGTCACCCGGAAAGAACGAGACGCCCATTGGATAAACCGGAATCCACTTCTTTGACCCGGATGGGGCTTTTGCGGCAGACAAGAAAACGCAGTGGGATATCTTGACAAAATACAGCCGCAATTGTAATCTTATCTATTATTGGTGTCTTTCTGCGCGCGGATGGGCGCGCATTTACAACAAAGGAGTAATGGAACATGAGCGAGTATAAAATCTCTACCAACTGTCTGCATGCGGGCTATCGTCCGGAAAACGGGGAGCCTCGCAACTTCCCCATCGTGCAGTCTACCACCTTCCGCTACGAGACCAGCGAGGATATGGGTAAGCTGTTCGATCTGGAGGCCAGCGGCTATTTCTATACCCGCCTGCAGAACCCCACCAACGACTATACGGCGGCCAAGATCTGCGCCCTGGAGGGCGGCACGGCCGCCATGCTGACCTCTTCCGGTCAGGCGGCCAACTTCTACGCCGTGTTCAACATCGCCTCCTGCGGCGACCATGTGGTGGCCTCCTCTGCCATCTACGGCGGCACCTACAACCTGTTTGCTGTTACCATGAAGCGCATGGGCATCGAGTTTACCTTTGTGGAGCCCGACTGCTCCGATGCGGAATTGGCGGCCGCCTTCCGTCCCAATACCAAGGCGGTTTTTGGTGAGACCATTGCCAACCCCGCTCTGTCCGTGCTGGATATCGAGAAGTTTGCCAATGCCGCCCACGCCCATGGCGTGCCCCTGATCATTGACAATACCTTCCCCACCCCCGTGAACTGCCGTCCCTTTGAGTGGGGCGCGGACATCGTGACCCATTCCACCACCAAGTACATGGACGGCCACGCCAATGCCGTGGGCGGTGCCATCGTGGACAGCGGCAAGTTCGACTGGACGAAGTATCCCGACAAGTTTGCCGGCCTGTGCACCCCGGACGAGAGCTATCACGGCGTGACCTATACCGAGCGGTTTGGACTGGAGGGTGCGTTTATCACCAAGTGCACCGCTCAGCTCATGCGTGACTTTGGTTCCATTCCTGCCCCCATGAACGCCTACCTGCTCAACGTGGGTTTGGAGACCCTGCCCCTGCGCATGGCCAAACACTGCGACAATGCGCTGGCTGTGGCCAAGTTCCTGAAGGCCCATCCTAAGGTGGCGTGGGTGCGTTTCCCCGGCCTGGAGGGGGACAGCCAGTACGAGTTGGCCAAGAAGTATATGCCCAACGGCACTTGCGGCGTGGTCTCCTTCGGTGTGAAGGGCGGGCGCAAGGCGGCGGAGACCTTTATGGCCGGACTGAAGCTGGCCTCCATCGCCACCCACGTGGCCGACGCCAAAACCTGCGTGCTCCATCCCGCCTCCGCCACCCACCGTCAGATGAACGACGCGGAGCTGGCCGCCGCGGGCATTTCCCCTGATCTGGTGCGCTTCTCCGTGGGCATTGAGGATGCCGCGGACATCATTGCCGACATTGAAAACGCCCTTGCCGGGGTATAATCAAACGAAAAAAGCTCCCTTGCCAATGGCAAGGGAGCTTTTTGTGTCTCAATAGGTGTGGTCGCAAACCTCGCGGATTTTGGCTTGCAGAGCTTTCAGATCTTCAAAGGCCTCCGGCTTGCGGCGGGGGTCGCGGAGCAGGGCGGCGGGGTGGAAGAAGGCGGTGGTCCAAACGCCGTTCTTTTCAAACCACTGTCCGTGCTCCTGGGAGATCTTGAAGTCGGGCTTGATGATGCGCATGGCGGCGATGCGACCAAGACACACGATGATCTTGGGGCGGATGAGAGCAACCTGATTGCGTAAATAATCAATGCAGGCATCCTGCTCCGTGTTCAGTGGGTCACGGTTTTTGGGCGGACGGCACTTGACCATGTTGGCGATGTAGATGTTTTTCTCCCGGCTCAGGTCGATGATCTCCAGCATCTCGTCCAGCAGTTTGCCGCCCCGGCCCACAAAGGGCTCGCCCTGCAGGTCCTCGTTCTCACCGGGGCCCTCTCCAACGAACAGCACCTCCGCGTCCCGGGGACCCACCCCGAAGACCACGTTGGTGCGCTCCTGACACAGGGCGCATTTGCGGCAGGACATACACGCCTGTTCCAGCTCCTGCCAGTTCAGCATAGCCATACCCTCTCCTCCAAATGATGAATGTACCCACAGTATACCACGGAATTGACACGGAGGGAAGAAAAAAGTCGAAGGACAGCCCTTTGAACAATGAGGGAGGATGGTGTATAATAAGAAAAAACGACAGGGAGGTGAGGGATGATGAAGTGGGAAACGGTCATTGGACTTGAGACCCACGTGGAGCTGGCCACCCAAAGCAAGTTGTTCTGCTCCTGCTCCGCCGCTTTTGGCGCGCCCCCCAACCAAAATTGCTGTCCGTTGTGCATGGGGGTGCCGGGGGCACGGCCTGTGCTTAACGAAAAAGCGGTGGAGCTGGCGGTGCGCGGTGCGCTGGCGCTGGGATGCCGGGTGGAGACGGTCAGTGCCTTTGACCGAAAGCATTATTCCTCTCCCGACCTGCCCCGGGGCTATCAAATCACCCAGTTCTACCGGCCTCTTGCCCGGGATGGCGCGGTGCGGTTTACTCCGGAGGACGGGCAGGAGCGTACCGTGCGCATCGCGGAGCTTCATCTGGAGGACGATGCGGGCAGGCAGTTCCACGACCGGGAGGGCGGCTGCACGCGCGTTGACTTCAACCGCAGCGGCGTGCCCCTGATCGAGATCGTCACCCGGCCGGATTTCTCCACCGGGGACGAGGTGGTGGCCTATTTGGAACAGCTCAAGTCCATTCTGACCTATCTTGGGGTGTCCGACTGCAAGCTGCAGGAGGGCTCCCTGCGCTGTGATGTGAACTTGTCGGTGCGCCCAGTGGGCAGTACCGAATTGGGCACACGCACGGAAATGAAAAACCTCGGCTCATTCCGTGCCATCCGCAAGGCGGTGGCATTCGAGCGGGAACGGCAGATCCGTCTGCTGGAGTCCGGCGGGCGGGTGGTGCAGGAGACCCGCCGCTGGGACGAGGACGGGGAGCAGAGCCTGCCCATGCGAGCCAAGGAGGATGCCCGGGACTACCGCTATATCCCCGAACCCGACCTGCCCGAACTGGTGTTGTCCGGGGAATGGGTGGAGCGCCTGCGGAGCGAACAGCCGGAGCTGGCGGCGCAAAAGCGCGAGCGCTATATGGAACGATTCGGCCTTTCTGCCTATGAGGCGGATACCCTGACTCACCAGCGACCGCTGGCGGAGTACTTTGAACAGACGGTGGCCCAGGGAGCGCCGCCCAAACAGGCGGCGGCGTGGATCATGGGTCAGGTACTGCGCCGGATGTCCCAGCAGGGGGTGACTGCGGAACAGATCTCCTTGCCGCCGGCAATGCTGGCTCGGATCATTGAACTGGTGGAGCGGGGCAGAGTCAACCGGAACACGGCAGTAGAGGTGTTTGATGCCGTGTTTGAGGGGGGAGACCCGGATGAGTATATCGCCGCCCATGGGCTGGAACAGGTGTCGGACGCGGATGCGGTGCGCGCGGCGGTGGACCAGGTGCTCCACCAGCACCCGCAGGTGGTGCGGGAGTTCCGGGAGGGAAAGGAAAAGGCCTTCGGTTTCCTTGTGGGACAGACCATGCGTGCCCTGCGGGGTAGGGCAGACCCTTCACTGGTCAATCGGCTTCTGAGAGAGAAAATGGCACAATGACACAAGATGTTGTGCCTGTCGAAAAAGGTAAAACAATAGCTTGTGCACACGAGAAAAAACGCCGGAAAACGAGGGCATCGAACATACGTTTTAATACCAAAAACCGTGGATTTCAAAGGAAATCCACGGTTTTTTCTTTAAAAAAAAGTATAAAAAACACTTGATTTTTGGACGGGACAATCGTATACTTAGGTCAGGTGGAGCGAAGTGGAGTAAATCGCCCATAAAAGGGAAGAAAGTGGAGGAGGTGAGGGCATGATCGGCACATACGAACACAGCATCGACGGCAAGGGACGCCTGATCATTCCCTCCCGTCTGAAAGAAGAACTGGGGGACTGTTTCCACATCGGTCCCGGCTTTGACCGCTACCTGACCATCTATCCCGCCGCTGCGTGGGAGACGGTGTGTCAGCGGGCGCAGGAGCTGGAGGACGAGGAGGAGCTGGACACCATGGAGGCCTTCTTCTCCCAGTGCTTCCCCTGCACCGTGGACAGCCAGAACCGCATCGTCATTCCCCCGTTCCTGCGGGAGAAAGCGGGACTGGAAAAGGATGTGGCCATCGTCGGTGCCAACACCGTAGCCCGCATCTGGGATGCCGCCACCTGGAACAAGAAGATGAGCGCCGAGCTGGCACCCGAGCGTTTGAAGTCCGTGGCTCGTAAGGTGCGCCTGTAAGGGCGGAGGGGAACATGACCTTTACCCATTACTCTGTGCTTCTTGAGGAGTGCATCGAGGCGTTGAACATTCGTCCGGACGGTATCTATCTGGACGGCACGCTGGGTCGGGCGGGTCATTCCCGCCGCATTGCTCAGCAGCTGACCGACGGCGGACGGCTGATTTGCGTAGACCGCGATCAGGCCGCTCTGGACGCCGCTCAGGAGCGGTTGGCCCAGTGGATGGACCGGGTGACGCTGGTACACAGCAACTTTTCGGAAATCGATGCCATCCTGGACGGCCTTGGCGTGGATAAGGTGGACGGGATGCTCTTTGACCTTGGGGTCAGCTCCCCCCAGCTGGATGATGCCGGACGGGGTTTTTCCTATATGGCGGACGCCCCGCTGGATATGCGTATGGATCAAAGCGAGAGCCTGACTGCCGCCGATGTGGTCAACGGCTGGAGCCAGGACGAGCTGCGGCGCATCCTGCTGCAATACGGGGAGGAACGGTACGCCGGACTGATCGCCGCGGCCATCGTTCGCCGCAGAGCGGACAAGCCCATTGAAACAACGCTGGAACTGGTGGACGTGATCAAAGGCGCCATGCCCGCCAAAGCCCTCAAGGAGAAGCAGCACCCGGCCAAGCGCAGCTTTCAGGCCATCCGCATCGCCGTCAACGACGAACTGACCGCGGTGGACAAAATGATTTGCGCGGCGGTTCCCCGACTGAACAAAGGGGGGCGGCTGGCGGTGATCTCCTTTCACTCCGGTGAAGACCGGCTGGTGAAAAACGGGCTGGCCGCCTTTGCCAAAGGCTGCACCTGCCCGCCGGACTTTCCTGTATGTGTGTGTGGAAAAACGCCGGATATCCGGCTGGTCAGTAAAAAACCCATCCTGCCCGGAGCGCAGGAGCTGGAAGAAAATCCCCGTTCCCGCAGCGCCAAGCTGCGTGTGGCGGAGAAGCTGAAGTAACAGACGAGAGAGAAACGGGAGGAACAACCATGGCTGCACGAAACAGAAGTATGTATCGAGCCGGCGCAAGTGCCGCCTATGCCCCCGTTTATGACGGAAACGCCGTGCGCGTGACCCGCCGGCAGGAGGAACAGCGCACCGTTACCCGCCGACGCACCGAACAGCTGGAACAGACCCGTCCTGACCCCCGTGTGCGGCAGGCCGGCGCGGTGGCACCCATGGCGGTGACCGGTGCGGTGTGTCTGCTGATGATGGCGGCGCTGCTGCTGGTCAGCAGCCTGCAGCTGTACCGGGTGACCAGTTCCGTAGGCAGCCTGCGAAATGAGCTGAGCGTTTTGCAGGAGGACAACGCGGCGCTGAACGTGAAGTACGAGCAGGTGTTTGACGTGGAATACCTGCAGGCGATGGTGGGCGACACCATGGTGCGCCCCACCAACGAGCAGGTGACCTACATCGATATGTCCCAGCCCGACAGCGTGGTTGTGTACAGCAAAATGCCCCGGACCCAGGGCGTTGCCGGTGCGGCACAGGGCGTGCGGGAGATTTTTACCGGCGTAGTCGAATATTTCCGCTGAGCCGGCACATATAGTAAGACCGGATATATTGCTCAACTCAAGGGCGCAAGAAACGTTTCTTGCGCCCTTTTGACGATAACGGAGGGAGGAACGGATCATGGCCGAACGCGCCGCGCGCAGACAAAGCAAAGAACAGCGTGTGCTTCAGGAACAGCAGACCAAACAGACCATCCTGCTGCGTACGGTGATCCTGGCGGTGTGCTTTGGTGTGCTCACGTTCCTGCTGCTGGGGTGGAAATTGTGGGATGTGGCCATCGTCCACCACGAGGAATACCGGGACTACCAGCTGCGTCAGTCCACCCGGGACATCACCGTGCGGGCCAACCGGGGTGCCATCTATGACACCAACGGAAACAAACTGGCACTGTCCGCCACAGTGTATAACGTGATCCTTTCCCCGGCGGGAATCGAGAACCACTTTAACGATGCCCGGTACGAGAAAAAGGACGGGACCATTGACCGGGAAAAACAGGAAAAAGAGAAAGGCGAAACGGTTGATGCGGTCATGGACGTGTTGACCGGTCTGCTGGAACTGGATCGGGAGACGGTGGAAAAACACCTGGGTAAGACCAAGTCCTGGCATGAGGTCGTGTACCGGGGACTGGAGAACGAGCAGTATAAGCAGCTCAAGCAGGCCATCAGCGAGAACAAGCTGACCATGGCGCTGGAACTGGAGCCGGACAGCAAACGCTATTATCCCTATAACGGCGTGGCGGCCCACGTGGTGGGATTTGTCAACAGCATGGGCGGTGCCTACGGCGTGGAAGCGGCCTATCAGGATGTGCTGGAGGGTACGCCCGGGCGCATCATCCACTCCCGAGCCAACGGCGGCGCGGAGATCCACAACGGATATTCCGACTATATACAGGCTCAGGACGGCAGTAATATCACCCTGACCATTGATGCCAATATCCAGCGCATGGCCGAGCAGGTTCTGGCTGCCGGCATTGAAAAGTACGATGTGCGCAACGGGGGTATCTGCATCGTCATGCAGCCCAAGACCGGCGCGGTGCTGGCTATGGCCAATTCGCCCACTTACGACCCCAATGACTACGGCACGGTGCAGGACCCCATTCTCAATGAGAAAGCGGCGGCCGACAAGCAGACCTATTACCAGCAGATGAAAGAGGAGGGCGCCCGGAACGACAAGGGAGAACCGCTCACCGACGAGGAGCTGTGGAAGCAGGCAGGCAATGCCGCGGTGCGTGACGCCCTGAGCCAGCAATGGCGAAGCAAGGTGCTCAACGACACCTACGAGCCGGGTTCCACCTTCAAATCCGTGGTGCTGGCCGCGGCGTTGGAGGCGGGGGTCATTTCCGACCGGGACACCTTCTATTGCCCGGGCTACTACGTGGTCAACGGGCGAACCATCCACTGCTCCGACCGTAAGGGACACGGCTCTCAGACGCTGGCGGAGGCGGTGCAGAACTCCTGCAACCCGGCCTTTATGATGATTGGTCAGAAGCTGGGCGCGGATAAATTTTACGACTATTTGGAAGCCTTTGGCGTGAAAGACCCCACCGGTATCGACCTGCCCGGCGAGGGAAAGGGTCTGCTGTGGAGCCGGGACTACTTCACCAGTGCTGAGGGCTACCAGTCCCTGGCCACCGCTTCCTTTGGACAGCGCTTTACCGTCAGCCCCCTGCAGCTGCTCACCGCCTTTTCCGCTACCATCAACGGCGGCTATCTCATGCAGCCCTACGTGCTGCAGACGGTCACCGACCAGAGCGGTGCGGTGCTGGAGCAGAGTGAGCCCGTGGCAGTGCGGCAGGTGGTCAGTGAACAGACCAGCCAGCGAGTGGCGCAGATTTTGGAAAGCGTCGTGTCCGAGGGCACGGGACGAAATGCCTACGTGGCCGGCTATCGCATTGGCGGCAAGACCGGTACGGCAGAGACCGAAGTGACGGACGAGGAGATCGTTTCCTTCGTGGGCTTTGCACCGGCCGACGACCCGGAGGTCATTGTGTTGCTGTATTTCGACACCCCACGTCATGCCTCGCCCGGCAGCAAATACGGCTCTACCGGCTATTACATCAGCGGCGGCCAGATGGTCGCGCCGCTGGCCGGTCAGCTCATCGCTGACGTGCTGGACTACATGGGCGTGGAGCGACAGTATACCAGAGAAGAAGCCAATGCAGCGGACGTGACCGTTCCCAAGGTGGAGGGCTATGACCTTTCCACCGCGGAGGCGGCACTGAAAAAGAAAAATCTGACCTACCGTACGGTGGGTACAGGCGATGTGGTCACCGGCCAGATCCCGGCTGTGGGTGCGGTTATTCCGGGCAACAGCACCGTGATCCTCTACATGGGGGATCAGGCGCCCACCGACCAGGTGGCAGTGCCTGACCTGCGGGGTTTGACCTTCGACCAGGCGAAAGAGCGGCTCAATGCCAGGGGGCTGTACATGCGGGCCTCCGGCGTGTCCTATTTCAGTGCCGTGACCAAGGCACAGGATCAGAGCAATGGTCCGGGTGAAATGGTGGATCGTGGCACGGTGGTATCCGTGCGCTTTATCGACACCAGTGTAAACGATTCCTATACCCCGTTGGAGTAATACGGGAACAAAGAGAATGAAACCGCCCTTAAGGGGTGTGTCTCTTGAAGACGGATTCGCACATGCTGCGCCGTTCCGGGCGCGGCGTTCCCTCCGGTGCTTCCATGCAGTGTGTGGTGGTGACCGGGAACGGGGATGCAGAACTTGTGACCCACCTGCTTTCTCAGGTGCTCAACGCCCGACCCCACACCCGCGCGCGGGTGGTTGAACCGGGGGAGGGAGAGACTCCGGAGGGCGTGCTGGCCGGACTGGCGCGGGAGCGCTGCACCCATGCGCTGCTGCGAGCAGAGCAGAAGCACTTGCTCCGGCCGGAATGGAAGAATCTCCATCCGGGACTGTGTGTGCTTACCGGAACGCCGGGGGAGAGTGTGGAACTGGCTCGACGCAGCCGGTACGTGGTATACAGTCCGGATGAGCCGGGCTGGCAGCAGGCGTGGACACCGCCCCATCCGGGTGCGGTCACCTACGCCCAGCAGGATATGCGCGCAAACCTCACCGCCCGGAACCTGCGGCTATTTCCCAGCCATGTGGAATTTGAGGCGGTGACTACCGGCCGCATCCAGCGCATCTTCTTGCCGGTGGCCGGTGGATTTACCTTCTATCATGGGCTGTGCGTGCTGGCCTGCGGCCTGTGCCTGGGGCTGGACTGGGAAGGAATGGGGCGCGCGCTGCGCAGTGCTCACGGACCGGTTGGCCGCATGGAGATACTGCCCATTTCAGCGGCCTGCTCCGTGGTGCTGGACCGGGCGGAAACAGTGCCTGAGGTAGAACGGCTGCTTACTTGTGCCCGGGAATTCACCGCCGGGCGGCTGATTTGTCTGCTCAGCTGTCCCAGTCGGGCGGACGGGCAGACGCTGGGTCGGCTGGGCGGCGTGGCCGAACAGTTGGCGGATGAGGTGATCCTCACCGGGGACGGAGCCGCGACCGACACTGTGCTGACCGCCATGGGACGAGTGCGGCAAGGGATGACCGGCGTGGCCGGGCAGATGCCCGAGCGTGATGAGGCCATTGACCGGGCATTGCACTCCGCCGGTGCGGGTGACGTGATCGTGCTGGCCGGAACCCGGGCGGGGGAGTGCCCCCCGGTATTTGCCCGGGAACGGGCACGTATTATGGCGTATTTTACCGGCACGCGCGCGCAGAAAAACAGCTGCCGCGGCCGTTGAAAAGAGAGAAACCACCGATACGGGAGGAAATGAACATGGTTTTGATGATGAGTATGGTGATCGCTTTTGCTGTGAGCTGGCTGCTGGGGCGGCTGCTGATCCCGGCGCTGCGGGCGCTGAAAGCGGGGCAGTCCATCAAGGAGATCGGCCCCAACTGGCATATGTCCAAGCAGGGCACGCCTACCATGGGCGGGCTGATGTTTATCGGCGGCATTGCCCTTGCGGTGCTGCTGGCCGGTTGGGAGCAGATGATGGCGGGGGACTATACCCATCTCGTGGTATTTGCATTTGCGTTTGTGTTTGGCATCATCGGCTACATTGATGATTTTCAGAAGGTGCGCCGCCGCAAGAACACCGGACTGAGCGCCATTCAGAAGTTCCTGCTGCAGCTGGCTGCCTCCGTGGCCTTTGTTGTGATACTGCGGGATATGGGACTGCTCAACCCGAACCTGTATATTCCTTTCCTCGGCACGGAACTGATCCTGTCCTGGCCGGCGTACATGGTCTTTGCCGCCTTTGCCATGGTGGCTACGGTCAACGCGGTCAATCTGACCGACGGCGTAGACGGCCTGGCCACCGGTGTGACACTGCCCGTGGCGCTGTTCTATGTGGCGGTAGCGGTGTGGTTCGGACAGACGAAACTTGGCATCTTCCCGGCGGCGCTCACCGGCGGACTGGCCGCGTTCCTGCTTTATAACTACCACCCGGCCAAGGTGTTCATGGGTGATACCGGTTCCCTGTTTTTGGGTGGAGCGGTGTGCGGCATGGCCTTTGTGCTGGATCTGCCGCTGGTTATCCCCTTCATTGGTTTGATTTACGTGGCAGAGGTGCTGTCTGATGTGATTCAGGTGACCTACTATAAACTTTCTCACGGAAAGCGCGTGTTCCGCATGGCTCCTCTGCACCACCATCTGGAACTGGGTGGTTGGAGTGAAGTGAAGCTTTTTTGGGTGTTCAGCGCCGTCACAGCCACCATGTGCTTTGCCGTGTTTCTGGGCATAATCGACCGCGTAGCTGTGTGATGCTCCCGGCTGCAGACCGGAACAAATAAGACAGAGGAGGCTGTACCATGGCCGGAAGAAGACGGGCAAAACGGGATTTATCCCCAGGCGAGCTTGCTGCCCGCGGCCCCATTGACCTGCCCTACCTGATGCTGATGCTGCTGTTGCTGGGTATGGGTGTACTTATGGTGATGTCGGCCTCCTATGCCGTGGGAGGGGAGAACCCTCTTGCCATGGCGCTGGATCAGGCCAAATATGCCCTGGGTGGCCTGGTGATCATGTACGCCATCTCCCGTTATGACTATCAGAAGCTGCGGTTTTGGTCCATTGTGCTGCTGGCGGGGTCGCTTGTTTTGCTGGTGCTGGTGCTCACACCTATCGGTGTGGAACGAAACGGTGCCCAGCGCTGGCTGCGTATGCTGCTGTTTGCGGGACCCACCTATCAGCCCTCCGAGATCGCCAAAGTGGCCATCATTCTGTTTTTCGCCACCAGTCTCTCCACCCGGGAAAGCCGTAAGCCCCGCCGGTTTACCAAGCGTACCCGCTGGGGCAGAACCCTCAATCTGGCCGAGCGGTGGGGGCTGATCGAGCTGAGCTACTACGTGGCGATTTTGGGCGTATTCGCCCTGCTGATGCTGTTTGAACCCCATATGTCGGGTACGGTGCTGCTGTTCGTGGGCGCGGCGGCGGTGATGTTCGTGTCGGGCATCTCCATGAAGCTGCTGCTCTCGCTGGCTGGCATAGGCGTGGGCGGGCTGCTGCTCATTATCCTCAGTCAGCCCTACATGCGCGCCCGTCTGCTGGGCGTGCTTGACACCAACATACAGGACATGGGCTACCAGATCAAGCAGTCCTTGCTGGGCATCGGCTCGGGCGGCCTGCTGGGTCTGGGGCTGGGCAACAGCCGGCAGAAGTACCAGTTCCTGCCCGAGGCAGAGAATGACTTCATCTTCTCCATCGTGGTGGAGGAACTGGGCTTCGTGGGCGGCATGCTCATTCTGATTTTGTTTGCCCTGTTCATCCTGCGCGGCTACTGGATCGCGCTGCACGCCCGGGATCGCTTCGGTGCCATGGTGGCGGTGGGTATCACCACGCTGTTTGCCGTGCAGGTGTTTCTGAATGTGGGCGTGGTCACCGCGCTGCTGCCCAACACGGGCATCTCTCTGCCGTTCTTCAGTTATGGCGGCACGGCGCTGATCATGCAGCTGGCCCAGGCGGGTATTATGCTGAGCATATCCAGACAAATACCTACGCCGAAACAGGACTGATTTGGCTGCGTGTCCAATCCGCAGCCCGACAGCACCGAGAGCGGGGATACGCGCATAAGGAGATAAACGCAACGGAGAGGGGAACGAGAGATGAATATTCTGTTCACCTGCGGCGGCACTGCGGGGCACGTGAATCCTGCGGTGGGTCTGGCGCGCATTTTTCAGCAGAAGCATCCGGGCTGCAAGGTGCTGTTCGTCGGTGCGGACGGCGGGATGGAGACACGGCTGGTGCCCAAGGAGGGGTACGAGATCAAAACAGTTACCATCACCAGCTTCCGGCGCTCCTTCTCACCCAAAGGAATTGCCCATAACGTGGGTACGGCGTATAATATGCTTCGCTCCCGCCGGCAGGCGGCGAAGATTTTGCGTGACTTTCGTCCTGATCTTGTGGTGGGGACGGGGGGGTATGCCTCCTATCCTGTGGTGCGGCAGGCCGCGCGCATGGGAATTCCCACCGCGGTGCATGAATCCAACGCCCTCCCCGGCCTGACCACCCGAGCCCTTGCCAAGGTGGTGGATCGGGTGATGGTGGGCTTTGAGGAGAGCCGGCGCTGTTATGACCATCCGGACAAAGTGGTGGTCACCGGTACTCCGGTGCGTACCGACTTTTTCCGCTATACCCGCCAGCAGGCCCGGGAGAAGCTGGGGCTGCGGGACGAGCGGCCGCTGCTGCTGTCCTACTGGGGGTCGCTGGGGGCACAGGTGATGAACGGACACACGGTGCAGCTGATAAAGCTGGAGCAGGAAAAGGGCTGTCCCTTTCATCATATCCACAGCGCGGGCCGGGACTATAAAATGGTGATGACGGCGTTGGACAGACTGGGTGTGGATGCCCGGTCGGGCGCGCTGCAGGTGCGGGAATACATTTACGATATGCCGCTGGTGATGGCGGCGGCGGATGTGGTGGTGTGCCGGGCCGGCGCGTCTACCATTTCCGAACTGACGGCCATCGCCAAGCCCTCTGTCCTGGTGCCGTCCCCCAATGTGACGGCCAATCATCAGGAGAAAAATGCCCGGGTGCTGGAACAGCAGGGAGCGGCGACGGTGCTGCTGGAGCCGGATTGCTCCGGCTCGGTGCTGTTTGAAACTGTGTCCTGTCTGTTGAGCGACGAGACCCGCCGGGAAAATATGGCCCGCGCCGCCGGCGCGGCAGGAGCTCCGGATGCGGGCGAACGCATTTACCGGGTGTTAGCGGAGCTTTTGAACAAGGGATAAACCAAACGGAGCAAAGTTGCATAGGATAGCCTGAAAACAAGAGGTCTGGAGGCTATCCCATGAGTTTTTTGACGATTACCGGCCGCCGGCCGCTGTCCGGCAGTCTGACGGTACAGGGGGCGAAAAACAGCGTACTGCCCATCCTTGCCGCCTGCATTTTGGTGCCGGGAGAGTGTGTGCTGCACAACTGTCCCGACCTGTCTGACGTGCGAGCCACGCTGGCCATTCTGCGAGGACTTGGCTGTCGGGTGAGCCGGCAGGGGAACACCGTGCGGGTGGATGCCGCGGGGGTGAACTGCGGGGCTATCCCGGCGGAATGGATGCGGCAGATGCGCTCCTCCTTCATCTTCTTTGGGGCGATTCTCGGTCGGGTGGGGGAAGCGGCGTTAAGCTACCCCGGCGGCTGTGAGCTGGGTCCCAGACCCATCGACCTGCACCTGGACGCGCTGCGCCGGCTGGGCGCGGATATTTGGGAAGAGGATGGGACAGTATACGGCCGGGGCGGACGTTTTCTGCGGGGGTGCGCGCTGCACCTGCCTTTTCCCAGTGTGGGTGCCACGGAAAATGCCATGCTGGCCGCCTGTGCCTGCACAGGGGAGACTGTTATTACCGGAGCGGCGCGGGAACCGGAGATCGAGGATCTGCAAGCATTTCTCAACGCTGCCGGCGCATGGGTGCGCGGCGCGGGCAGCGATACGATTATGGTGCGCGGCGGACAACGCCTGCACTCGGCAGAGCACCGGGTAATGGGTGACCGCATCGTGGCGGCCACCTGCCTTGCGGCGGTGGGCGCGGCGGGCGGTCGGGCAGAATTGCGGGGCGTGCAGGGGCGCTGGCTGACACCGGTGATCCGGTCGCTGGAACGCGCCGGCTGTGTTATTGACGAAAGCGAAAACGCTCTGTTGGTCTGTGCAAATAAACCATTGAGTGGTGGCGGGGATATCTGTACCGCACCCTATCCCGGCTTTCCCACCGATGCCCAGGCGGTGGTTATGGCGGCGCTGGCCACGGGAATGGGAGAGAGCCGCTTTGAAGAGACCATGTTTCAAAGCCGCTACCGTCATGTGCCGGAATTGCTGCGCATGGGGGCGGACATCCAAGTGGACGGACGCAGGGCACTGGTGCGCGGCCGGGCGCTGCATGAGGCGCAGGTGGAAAGCACCGACCTGCGCGGCGGCGCGGCTCTGGTGGTGGCGGCGTTGGCTGCCGAGGGGACCAGTCGGGTGGGAGCTCTGCACCACATCGACCGGGGCTATGAATGTGTGGAAAGGATCTTCTCCCAACTGGGCGCGAGGATCTGCCGAATAAACGAAGGAGAGAGGGTGGCGCTGTGTCAGCTGCCAGAAGAAAACGCAACCGCTACCGCAGACGCGGCCGTTTCGGCTTCATCTATAAGCTGCTGGCCATAATCGCGGTGGTCGCCGCGCTGATCGTGGGCGCCACGGTCTTTTTTCGGGTACAGAACATCACGGTGACCGGGGCGCAGCGGTACAGTACCCAGCAGGTCATCGATGCCTCCGGCGCGGTGCAGGGGGCGAACCTGTTTGCGCTGAACAAGTTTGATATGGCGGCGCAGATCCGCCGTCAGCTGCCCTATGTGGAGGGCGTGAATATCCGCCGTGCGCTGCCGGATACGCTGCTGATCACCGTTACCGAGACCGGGGCGGCAGCGGCGGTGGACAGCGCGGTGGGGCGCTGGCTTATCAGCCGTTCGGGCAAGGTGCTGGAACGGGCAGACGAGGAGAGCGGGGTCATTTCGGTGATTGGGCTGACCGCGGTGGAGCCTCAGATAGGAGAGATGTTGCTGGTGCAGGAGGAGGACAGTTCCCGGCGGGATAGCCTGCAGGCACTGCTCAAGTCGTTGGATGGGTGTGGTCTGCTGGGGGAAGTGACCTCCCTTGATTTGCGCTCGGCGGCCTATATCATCATGCAGGTGGGAGAGCGCTTTACCGTCAAGCTGCCCGGAACCGGGGACTTCGACTATCTTCTGGGCGCAATGAACGCCACCATAGAGAAGCTGGAACCCTATGAAGCCGGAACGCTGGATCTTACGGCCAAAGATTATACCGTGGTATTCAGTCCTGCATAACAGCAAGACCCGTGTCCACCGGACACGGGTCTTGTTCTTTGTAACCCCTTACTGGAATATATTGCGGTTTTTTGGAGGGGTACGGGGATTTTTCGAAGAAAATTCACCGCCAGCACTTGACCTGCTGAAAAAAGAGAGATACAATGATTTATACGTGTCTAATAGAATAACGGGGCATCTGCCCGCGTTGTGAACTGTACTTAGGAGGAAACGAATATGGCTTTTGGTTTGGAGACCGGAACGGAAAGCGTCGTCAACATTAAGGTAGTTGGCGTGGGCGGCGGCGGCGGAAACGTAGTCAACCGCATGGTCAAGTCCGGTGCACAGAACGTGGACTTCATCAGCATCAATACCGACAAGCAGGCGTTGGTCGTTTCCAGCGCAACGCATACGATCCAAATCGGTGAGAAGCTGACCAACGGTCAGGGCGCCGGTTCCGATCCCGATGTGGGCCGCAAGTCCGCCGAGGAAAACCGCGCCCAGATTGCCAAGGCTCTGCAAGATGCCGACATGGTCTTCATCACCGCCGGCATGGGCGGCGGCACCGGCACCGGCGCGGCCCCCATCGTGGCCGACATCGCCAAGGAGCTGGGTGTGCTCACCGTGGGCGTGGTCACCAAGCCCTTCCGCTTTGAGGGCGGTCGCCGTATGGCCCGCGCTGAGGAGGGTATCCGTGAGCTGGGCGCCGTGGTGGACGCGTTGGTCATCATCCCCAACGAGCGGCTGAAGCTGGCCACCGACCAGAAGATCACCCTGCTCAACGCCTTTGAGATCGCGGACGACGTGCTGCAGCAGGCTGTCCAGTCCATTTCTGATCTGATCCGGGATACCGGCCTGATCAATCTGGACTTTGCCGACGTGACTGCCGTTATGAAGGACGCCGGCCGTGGCCACATGGGTGTGGGTCGTGCCGCCGGCAAGGGCAAGGCGGAGGAAGCCGCCCGTATGGCCATTTCCAGCCCCCTGCTGGAGACCTCCATCGACGGCGCCAAGGGCGTGCTGATCAATGTCACCGGCTCGATGGACATCGGCCTGGAAGAGGTGGAGACCGCTGCCGATCTGGTGCAGCAGGCCGCTCACCCCGACGCCAACATTATCTTCGGCGCCACCTTCGACGAGACCATGGAGGACGAGATCCGCGTTACCGTCATCGCCACCGGCTTTGACGAGGGTGCGGGCAAGCTGAAGCTGGAGCCCTTTACCACCGCCCGAGCCAAGGTAGAGGAGCAGGCTGCTCCCGCCGAAGCGGAAGCGGCGCAGGAGGAAGCCGCCGCGGAGGAGGCTCCCGCCGAGGAGACCCAGCCCCGTGAGGGCACCATCCCCGACTCCACGTGGGAGAGCCTTGTGGGCATCTTCAAGAAGTAATTACAGATGAAATGAGGCAGGACGATGTCCTGCCTCATTTTTATTGGGTATAAAACGCACCGGCGCAGCAATGCTGCGCCGGTGCGTTTCATCTTTGTATGAATGATCAGTGATGGATGCCGCGGTTCTGGTCGCCCTCAGGATTGGTACCGAACTCGTAGTCGTTGCCGGGCAGGATGGCGTTGAGCACCACACCGGCGATAGCGGCGATGGCCAGACCGGTCAGGGTGATGGGAGTGCCGGCCACGGTGAAGGTCAGACCGCCGGAGAAGCCCAGACCGCACACCAGGATAACGGCGGCGATGATCAGGTTGCGGGAGTTGGTGAAGTCCACCTTATTCTCCACGATGTTGCGCACGCCGATGGCGGAGATCATACCGTACAGGATGAAGGACACGCCGCCCACGATGGCGGAGGGCATGGAGCCGATCACTTCAGCCATCTTGGGGATGAAGCCCAGCACGATGGCGAACACGGCGGCCAGACGTACCACCTTGGGATCGTGAACGTTGGACAGAACCAGCACACCGGTGTTCTCACCGTAGGTGGTGTTGGCAGGGCCGCCGAACATGGCGGACAGGGAGGTGGCCAGACCGTCGCCGATCAGGGTACGGTGCAGGCCGGGATCGCTCATAAAGGGTTGCTCGGTGGTGGCGGAAATGGCGGACATATCGCCGATGTGCTCCATCATGGTAGCCAGAGCGATGGGAGCCATGACCAGAATGGCGGTGATGTCAAACTTGGCCAGGGTGAAGGGGGGCAGGCCAACCCAGTTGGCGGAAGCCACACCGGCGAAGTTCAGGATGGCAGAACCGTCGGCATTGGTCATGCCGCAGGCATTCATGATCATGGCGGCCACATAGGAGATGATCACGCCCATGAGGATGGGGATGATCTTGAACATGCCCTTGCCCCAGATGTTGAAGATGACGATGGTGGCCAGAGCAATCAGAGCCAGCAGCCAGTTGCTGGAAGCGTTGGTCACAGCGGAGGGGGCCAGAGACAGACCGATGCAGATGATGATGGGGCCGGTGACCGGGGGGGGCAGGAAGCGCATGACCTTCTTCACGCCCACGGCCTTGATAATGGCGGCCAGCACCAGGTACACAAGACCGGCGATAACCACACCGCCCAGGGCGTAGGCCAGCTTCTCCTCAGCGGCCATGCCCTCATAGATGCCGGAGGTCATGGCGCCCATGGTGGCAAAGCCACCCAGGAAGGCGAAGGAGGAGCCCAGGAAGGCGGGTACCTTCATCTTGGCGCAGATGTGGAAGAACAGCGTGCCGATGCCGGCAAAGAACAGGGTGGTCTGGATGTTCAGGGGCAGACCGTAGCTCTGGACCAGAATGGGGACCAGAATGGTGGCGCCAAACATGGCGAACATGTGCTGCAGACCCAGAATAATCATCTTGGGAATGCCCAGCGTACGCGCGTCGCGGATAGGTGCGTTGTTCATAGTGTTTCTCTCCCTTTCTTTTTTTGATCTGTCATTCGACAGCAGATCACATAAAAAAAGACAATCACCCGACGGCAATTGTCATAACAAAGAGAAAAAGGGAATAGAAGACCGTGGAAATGAAGCGACTGTGCATCATCCCAAAGCGCATCTCCCATCCTCCTCTCACTTGACACCTATCATAGCAGATTGCGCCGGCGGGTGCAAGTGTAAAATGCATAAAAGGTCGAAATTTTCACAAACGGCAAAAGGCGGTGCGGCGGGGATGGATGCCTTGGCGGTTGTGATGATTGACAATCCGTGGGAAAATCGTTACACTTGTAAATGATTTTCCTTTATAAGGAGTGGACACCATGAAGAAGACATTTGTCAACAAACAACAGCTGGAGCGCATCGCGCAGGACTATCCCACACCGTTCTATCTGTACGATGAGCAGGGTATCCGGGAAAATGCCCGGGCGCTGAACAAGGCCTTTGGCTGGAATCCCGGCTTCAAGGAGTATTTTGCCGTCAAAGCCACCCCCAACCCCCAAATTCTGAAGATCCTGCATGAGGAGGGGTGCGGCACCGACTGCTCCTCTCTTACCGAGCTGATCATGTCTGACCGATGCGGCTTCCAGGGTGGGGAGATCATGTTCTCCTCCAACGATACCCCGGCCGAGGAGTTCAAGCTGGCCGCCGAACTGGGCGCCACCATCAATCTGGATGACATCACCCATATTGATTTTCTCAAGGATACCATCGGCTATATCCCCAAGAAGATCTGCTGCCGTTTTAATCCCGGCGGCGTGTTCACCCTGGGCGAGAGCAAAGAGGGGTTCCAGGTCATGGACAACCCCGGTGATGCCAAGTACGGCATGACCCGTGCCCAGATCTCCGAAGCTTATAAGCGGCTGAAAGAATTGGGGGCGGAGGAATTCGGCATCCACGCCTTCCTCGCTTCCAACACCCTGTCCAACGACTACTATCCCGAGCTGGCCCGAATCCTGTTCCAACTGGCGGTGGAATTAAAAGAAGAGACGGGCTGTCACATCACCTTCATCAACCTGTCCGGCGGCGTGGGCGTGCCTTACCGCCCCGAGCAGAGTGCCAATGACATTGCGGTCATCGGCGAGGGAGTGCGCAATGCTTATGAGGAAGTGTTGGTGCCCGCGGGCATGGACGATGTATCCATCTGCACCGAACTAGGTCGCTTTATGCTGGCCCCCTATGGCGTGCTGGTCACCCGGGCTACCCATGAGAAGCATACTTATAAAGAATACATCGGTGTAGATGCCTGCGCCTCCAACTTGATGCGTCCTGGCATTTACGGTGCCTACCATCACATCACGGTCATGGGCAAGGAGAACGAGCCCTGTGACCACAAGTACGACGTGACCGGTGCCCTGTGCGAAAACTGCGACAAGTTCGCTGTGG
>JAZUOI010000066.1:0-4412 GCA_045604585.1 Lawsonibacter sp.
CAAGGGGTACGCCATATCCGTAAGGCGGCAGAGCCGCCAACGGCTATGCAGGGGACGCCGCCCCCTACATCAAATATAACGTTCCAGCACCAGCATGATGCGGCCCTTGCGGGATTGGCCCAGAAGCTCCTTGACCACGCACTTGCCCAGGCCCCGGCAGGTGAGGACATCTCCCTGGGTCACCGGTTTGTCCGCCTTGAGACATTCCCGGTGGTTGACCATGACCCGTCCGGCCCCGATCAGGTCGGCGGCCTTGCCCCGGCTGGTGGAAAAGCCGCTGGCAAGCACCGCGTCCAGCCGCAGGGTGGCCACCGTATCCCGAATCACCCGCACCTCCGGAGGCTTGACCTCCAGTTGGGACAGGTCGATGGGCTGCAAGGTGATCTTCCATCGACCCACACCCTCCCACTGGGTCAGGAGGATGGGGGCAGCATCAGCAAGGCACAGCACGTCACAAGCGCCATCGCCCACCAGAATATCTCCCAGCTTTTCCCGGGTGATACCCAGCCCCATCAGCGCCCCGAGCACATCCCGGTGGCTGGGGTCAGCATCCTTTGGAAAAGCGGCATGCAGGGCACACACCGTCTCCTCCGAACCGCACAGCCAGTCCTCCTGCTCCTGCCAGTCGGGAAGAAAAACGCAGATCTGCCGCTCCGCCCCCTCAAAGCCACCGAAAAAGAAGTGCCGGGGGTGTCCGCAGGCGTTGAGCAGGTCGGTCACGCAGGCCTGCTCCGCGGGGGAAAGAAAGCTCGTATGGGCGGGAACGCCCCGGTTTTGCGCCAGCTCCAGCTTATCCAGTACGCGGGCAAGGAGCATCCGCTCCTCCCCATCCCGGGCGCATTTGTCCAGCAGCTGGGTCTTGTTCACGGTTGTCCCCCCTTTGGATTGGCCGGTCAAGAAAAGCGGAACAAGCCCCTCCGCCGGAGGGGCTTGCGCGGTTATTTGTGATAGAGCCGGTTGGTCTGATACTGGGGCTCGCAGGTGAGCAGCAGCCCCAGCTTCTTATAGGTCACGCTGTCGGCCGGCGAGAGCATAACGGAGCAGTGAGCCTGACAGCCCTTGAGCTGCCCCAGATGCTCCAGCGCCCGCTGGGCCAGCGGATCGGTGTTGGCGGAGGTGGCAAGGGCGATGAGCACCTCGTCACTGTGCAGGCGGGGGTTGGCTGAACCCAGATGGTGCACTTTCAGCCGCTGGATGGGCTCAATCGCCGACTGGGAGATCAGGTGTACTTCATGGTCGATGCCGGCCAGCGCCTTGAGGGCATTGAGCAGTGCCGCGGCAGAGCAGCCCATCAGGTCGGAGGTCTTACCGGTGACAATGCTCTCGTCGGGCAGCTGGATGGACATGGCCGGCTCGCCGGTCTCCCCGGCGGCGGCGAGAGCCGGGGGCACACACACCCGGTCGGTCTGGGTCAGCTCCATCTGGCTCATGAGGGTCTGCAGGGTGTTGACCTCCTGCTCGCAGTCCTGTCCCTGGCGGCGGCTGCACAGAGCCAGATAGTACCGGCGGATGATCTCCTGCCGGGAGGCCTGGCGGCACACCTCGTCATCCACAATGCAGTTGCCCGCCATGTTCACCCCCATATCGGTGGGGGACTTGTAAGGGCAGGCGCCCATGATCTGCCGGAAGGTAGCGGCCAGAACGGGGAAGATCTCCACGTCCCGGTTATAATTCACCGTGGTCTGTCCATAGGCTTCCAGATGGAAGGGGTCGATCATGTTCACATCGCTCAAGTCGGCGGTGGCCGCCTCATAAGCCAGGTTGACCGGGTGCTTCAGGGGCAGGTTCCAAATGGGAAAAGTCTCAAACTTGGCATAGCCGGCGGCAATGCCCTGCTTATGCTCGTGGTAGAGCTGGGAAAGACAGGTGGCCATCTTTCCGCTGCCCGGGCCGGGGGCGGTGACCACCACCAGAGGCCGGGTGGTCTTGATATAGTCGTTGCGGCCAAACCCCTCGTCGCTGACGATGCGCTGGATGTCGTTGGGGTAACCGGGAATGGGATAGTGGCGGTAGGTCCGGATGCCCAGAGAGTTCAGCCGGCTTTCAAAGGCCTTGGCGGCGCTCTGCTCCGCCCAGCGGGTGAGCACCACGCTGCCCACGTACAGTCCGATGTCCCGGAAGGCGTCGATCAGGCGCAGGATCTCCAGGTCGTAGGTGATACCCAGGTCGCCGCGCACCTTGTTCTTCTCGATGTCCCCGGCGTTGATGGCGATGACGATCTCCGCCTGGTCGGCCAGCTGGATGAGCATTTTGACCTTACTATCCGGCTCAAAGCCCGGCAGCACACGAGAGGCGTGAAAGTCGTCAAACAGCTTGCCGCCGAATTCCAGATACAGCTTGCCGCCGAACTGGTCGATGCGCTGGCGGATATGCTCCGACTGCAGCTTCAGATATTTATCGTTGTCAAAACCGATCTTTGCCATCAACATCGTCCCCTTCGATGCAAACTCAAGTCCTATTTTACAATTGTGACCCGTTTCCGTCAAGGCGAAACCGACACAAATCCCATAAAAAAACCGCCGGTCAGCTCCATGACCGGCGGTTGACGGTACTCACTCCAGATCTTCGCTGGAAAAGGCGCTTGCGGGCAGCAGATCGGACAGAGCCAGCAGCGCCGGAGAAAACCCGGCAGAATAGTCCTTTTGCTCGGCCTGCACACTCACCGGCGCGCCCGGCTCAGCCAGAGGCAGCTGAACGCTGACGCACACGCCCTCCCGGCGTTCCATGACCATGCGGCCGTCGTGCAGGCCGACGATGCGCTGAACCAGAGCAAGCCCCATGCCCGCCCCCTCTTCCGGCCGGGGCAGGTGACCAGGAACGGCCTGACCTGCCATCAGCTGACCCAGGGGCTGTCCGCCGTCCCGCTGTCCGCTGTCGGACACGCCCAGCAGCACCTTGTCCCCCTGTCGGAACAGGGAAAGGGTCACACGACCGCCCTTGCCAGCGGCCCGGGCGGCGTTTGCCATCAGTTCCAGCAGCAGCTGTTCCAAAAGCGCACTGCTTCCCCGCACCAGCAAAGAGGTCAGCTTGCTGTCATACTCCAGCTCAACGTCCAGATGCTCCAGCAGTCCCTGGGCCGCGCGCACGGTCTGCATGCACAGGCCGGCCAGATCCAGCACCTGCATCCGGGGGGCGGCATCCTCCCGCTCCAATTCCCGCAGCAGATCCAAATGCTCCGCGGTTCGGATAAGCCGGCACAGAGCCTGGTTAAGCGCGTTCAACCGGGGGTCGTCCTCCCGCTCCTGCCCCAGCAGCTGGGTGGTAAGCACCAGCTGACCCGCCTGCTCCCGCAGGCGGCGGGACACGCCGTCCAGCTGAGCATCGGTCAGTCCCGCGCCGCTCCGGGGGCGCAGAATATACAAGCACTCCTCGCCACAGGGAGCAGCGGTGCACTGCCAATACTGCCCCGCCACAGGCAGTAGCGCCGCGCCCTCCCCCTGCCCCGGCAGGGCTTCGGGCAGGAGCGACTGCTCCTCCAGCCCGGGAAACAGCGCCCGGGCGGCGGCATTACAGGCCGTCACCCGCCCCTCCCGCGCCAGAAGCGCCGGGTCGGGGATGGCCTGAAGAAAGGTTTGGTAATCGTGGGACAAGGGATGACCCCCTCCTTGTATGCGGATAAACATCGGGCACGCCATAGCATATGCAGGAACGGGGCGCACCTTCCATTAGAACGAGTATACCAAAAACTGGTGTCCCACACAAGAAAAATGTCGATTTTTTGGTTTTTTTATGCGAAACGGGGAAAGATAAGAAATTGATAAAAAAATAACTTGCATCTGGTGGATTTTAGGGTATAATAATGATGCATTTTCGTATCCCATAAATTTCATTATAAAGGAGATAATCAACATGAGCATCAAAGTTGGTATCAACGGCTTTGGCCGCATCGGCCGCATGGTCTTCCGCGCCAGCCTGAACCACCCCGAGATCGAGATCGTCGGCATCAACGACCTGTGCCCCGCTGAGTACCTGGCCTATATGCTGAAGTACGACACCATGCACGGCAAGTGCGAGGCTGAGATCGGCAACACCGAGACCGCCATCGTGGTCAACGGCAAGGAGATCCCCGTCTCCGCCGAGCGCAGCCCCGCCGACCTGCCCTGGGCCAAGCTGGGTGCTGAGTACGTTGTGGAGTCCACCGGCCTGTTCCTGACCAAGGAGAAGGCTCAGGGCCACCTGGACGCCGGTGCAAAGAAGGTCATCATGTCCGCTCCCTCCAAGGACGACACCCCCATGTTCGTCTGCGGCGTCAACTTCGACAAGTACACCAGCGACATGAACTTCGTCTCCAACGCTTCCTGCACCACCAACTGCCTGGCTCCCATCGCCAAGGTTCTGAACGATGACTGGGGCATCTCCGAGGGTCTGATGACCACCGTGCACTCCGTCACCGCCACCCAGAAGACCGTTGA
>JAZUOI010000067.1:0-3714 GCA_045604585.1 Lawsonibacter sp.
CTCGTAGATCTCGGTGATCTTGGCGTCGCGCATCATGCGCTCCACGGGGTACTCACGGGTGTAGCCGTAGCCGCCGAACAGCTGCACGGCGCGGCGGGTCACATCGGAAGCGGCCTCGGAGGCAAACAGCTTTGCCATGGCAGCGTCCATGGAGTAGGGCTCGTGATTCTGCTTCTTCATGGCAGCGGCGTACACCAGATACTGAGCGGCCTGCATGCGGGTGTGCATATCAGCCAGCTGGAACTGGGTGTTCTGGAACTGGGACAGGCGCTTCTTGAACTGGACGCGCTCCTGGGTGTACTTAATGGCCTCATCCACAGCGCCCTCGCCGATGCCCAGAGCCTGAGCGGCGATGCCGATACGGCCGCCGTCCAGCGTCTTCATGGCGATCTTGAAGCCCTCGCCTTCCTTGCCCAGCAGGTTGGCCTTGGGCACGATGCAGTCCTCGAAGATCAGGTCGCAGGTGGAAGAGCCGCGGATACCCATCTTCTTCTCGTGCTTACCGGTGGAGAAGCCGGGGAAGGCCTTTTCCACGATGAAAGCGGAGATGCCCTTGTTGCCCAGCTTGGGGTTGGTCATGGCGAAGACCACGAAGGTCTCGGCCACGGTGCCGTTGGTGATGAAGCACTTGGAGCCGTTGAGGATGTAGTTCTCGCCGGACTCGTCCAGCACGGCGGTGGTCTGCTGACCGGAGGCATCGGTACCGGCGTTGGGCTCGGTCAGACCGAAGGCGCCGATCTTCTTGCCGGAGAGCAGGTCGGGCAGGTACTTCATCTTCTGCTCCTCGGTGCCATTCTCGTAGATGGGAGCGCAGCACAGAGAGGTGTGGGCGGAGACGATAACGCCGGTGGTGCCGCACACCTTGGACAGCTCCTCCACGCACATGGCGTAGGACAGCACATCGCCGCCGGCGCCGCCGTACTTCTTGTCGAAGTAGATGCCCATCATGCCCAGCTTGGCCATCTTCTCCACGGTCTCCATGGGGAAGCGCTCTTCTTCGTCGATCTCCTCAGCCAGGGGCTTGACCTCGTTCTCGGCGAATTCCCGGAACATCTTGCGGATCATCTCTTGCTCTTTGGTCAGATGAAAATCCATTATTGTTTCTCCTCCTATTAAAAATACTTATCAGGGTACTGGGTTTACTTACTTTGTATAATCGTAAAAGCCCTTGCCGGTCTTGCGACCCAGCAGACCGCCGCGCACCATTTTGCGCAGAAGCAGAGCTGCACGATACTTCGTGTCCCCTGTCTCGGCGTACAGGGTGTCCATGATGGCCAGGCACACATCCAGACCCACCAGGTCGCCCAGGGCCAGCGGACCCATGGGGTGGTTGGCGCCCAGTTTCATGGCGGTGTCGATGCCTTCGGGGGTGGCAACACCGGTCTCCACCAGACCGATGGCCTCGTTGATCATGGGGATCAGGATCTTGTTGACCACAAAGCCGGGGGCTTCGGCCACTTCTACAGGTTCTTTTCCAATGTCTTTGGACAGCTGGAACACCGTGTCAAAGGTTTCCTGAGAGGTATGTACGCCTCGGATGACCTCCACCAGCTTCATCACGGTGGCCGGATTGAAGAAGTGCATGCCGATGAACTTGTCCGCCCGCTGGGTGGCCGAGGCGATGGCGGTGATGGAGATGGAGGACGTGTTGGTGGCCAGAATGGTCTCCGGCTTACAGATCTTGTCCAGCTCGGCAAAAATGCTCTGCTTGATTTCCAGCTTTTCCACGGCCGCTTCGACCACCAGATCCGCGTTAGCGGCCAGAGACAGGTCGGTGGTGAACGTCATGTTGGCCAGGATCTCGTCCTTTTTTTCTGCCTCCATCTTTCCCTTACCCACCAATTTGGTCAGGGAAGCTTCCAGTCGGGCCTTGGCCTTGTCGGCCAGTTCCTAACTGATCTCGCGCACGGTGACTTTGTGAGCGGTACGGGCGAAGACGGTGGCGATGTCCAGACCCATGGTGCCGCCGCCGATGACAACGATTTCTTTCATAGTTGATCCAATCCTTTCCATTGAAGTATGTTGGAATGCAGATGCAAATTGTTAGAAATTTAACGAAATAAATCCCGAAAAAGCGCAACCCCGAGGAAAAATCCCCGTTGTTGCGAACAAAAGCTGCACATTTTTAGATTAACAAGTCACCTTATAAATTATATCGGTTTTCCGGCTCGGACGCAAGGTGAAACGTATTGGCAAAATGCACAGTTTTTGACTTGGATATTTGTAGAAAAGGGCGGGAAGTGTCCGTTGTGGGTGGACACCGGTGAGCCGCCGCCGTTGTCTCCGGCGGCGGCTGCACAATTCAGCGGTTTTTGTACGTGGTCATCTTCTCCTTGTTGAGGAAGGCGTGCATGGCATCCTTTTGATCCTCGGTAGAGAAGCACAGGCCAAAGGCCTCGGACTCAAAGGCGATGGCGGAGCTCATGTCGATCTGGGTGCCGATGCGGATGGCCTGCTTGGCCTGGCGCACGGCCACCTGAGCCTTGGAGGCGATGACGTTGGCAAGCTCCATGGCTCGATCCAGCATCTCCTCGGCGGGGTAGAGGTGGTTGATCAGGCCGATGTGCAGAGCCTCCTGTGCGTCGATGATACGGCTGGTGAGCACAAGCTCGGTGGCGGTGGACATGCCCACGATGCGGGCCAGACGCTGGGTGCCGCCGAAGCCGGGGGTGATGCCCAGACCCACCTCGGGCATGCCGAACTTGGCCTTGTCGCTGCCAATGCGGATGTCGCAGCCCATGGCAAGCTCACACCCGCCGCCCAGGGCGTAGCCGTTGACGGCGGCGATGATGGGACGGGGGAAGCGGGTCATGCGAAGCAGCACGCTGCTGCCGTGGCGGCTGAAGGTCTTGGCATCGGAAGCGGAGAAGTTGGCCATCTCGCCGATATCCGCGCCGGCCACAAAGGAACGACCTGCGCCGGTAAGCACCAGAACAAAGATGTCCTCGTTATTCTCCACCTGGTCCAATACGTGATCCAGCTCGCGCAGCACCTGCATATTCAGGGCGTTGAGCACCTCGGGGCGGTTGATGGTCACCAGACCTACATTACCGCGTTGTTCCAGTTCTACATATGCCATCGGTTTCTTCCCTCCAGTAACAGATGCTTGGTGACGGAATGTTGTCCGGACAGAAAAATTCTATTCTGTGTACGAGATAAATATAATGGTTTTTGAGATGTTTCGCAAGCAAACCGGAGCGGAAACGCACGATATGCCGATTTTATGTCAAGAACGGCAAAAAACACAACGAGAAACGAGGAGGGGCAGCATGGAGAGAGGGCACACGGCCGGGCGGGACGCGGCCTTTCTGACGCTGGTCAGCGCCGCGTCCCAGATACTGGGTTTTGGCTACCGGGTGGCACTGTCCCGGCTGGTGGGGGCGCAGGTGATGGGGCTTTATCAGCTGATCATGCCGGTGTATTCGGTGCTGATGTCGCTCACGGCGGTGGGGCTGACGGCGGCGGTATCCAATCTGTCCGCCCGGTGGCTGGCTCAGCGGGATATGCGCTCGGCAGGACAGACGGTGCGGCTGTGTCTGCGCTGGTTTTTGGTGGCCGCGGCGGTGGTGGGTGCGGTGACGGTGGTGCTCTATGACCCCATCAGCGTGTACCTGTTGGGGGACGCGCGCACCCAGCTGGGGCTGGTGCTGCTGGTACCCTGCGTGGTGCTGACCGGAGTGGAAAATCTACACAAATATTTTTTCTACGGCGGCG
>JAZUOI010000068.1:0-3400 GCA_045604585.1 Lawsonibacter sp.
CTTGGACATCTTGCCGGAGTTGGTGTTCAGGTGGGCCACATGGAACCACTGCTTGCACCACTGGTGACCCAAGTACGCCTCGGACTGGGCGATCTCGTTGGTGTGGTGGGGGAAGGCGTTGTCGATGCCGCCGCAGTGCAGATCCAGATACTCGCCGTTGAACTTCATGGAGATGCAGGAACACTCAATGTGCCAGCCGGGGTAGCCCACGCCCCAGGGGGAGTCCCACTTCAGAGCCTGATCTTCGAACTTGGACTTGGTGAACCAGAGCACGAAGTCGTTCTTGTTGCGCTTGTTGGAGTCCTCCTCCACGCCCTCACGCACGCCCACGTCCAGCGCATCCTCCTCGTGGTTGTGGAACACGTGGTAGCTGTCCAGCTTGGAGGTGTCGAAGTACACGTTGCCGCCGGCAAAGTAGGCATAGCCCTTGTCCAGCAGACCCTGTACGGTGGTGATGAACTCGTCAATGAGGCCGGTGGCGGGCTGAACCACCTCGGGAACCTTGATGTTCAGCTTCTCGCAGTCGGAAAAGAAAGCGTCGGTGTAGAACTTGGCGATATCCATGACGGTCTTGTTTTCCCGCTTGGCGCCCTTGAGCATTTTGTCCTCGCCCTCGTCCGCGTCGCTGGTCAGATGGCCCACGTCGGTGATGTTCATGACGCGGTTGACATCATAACCCTCATAGCGCAGGAACTTTTCCAGCACGTCCTCCATGATGTAGGAGCGCAGGTTGCCGATGTGGGCAAAGTGATACACCGTGGGGCCGCAGGTATACATCTCCACCCGGCCGGGGGTGTGGGTCTGGAATTCTTCCTTCTTGTGTGTGGCGGAATTGTATAAATACATAGGTCAGCTCTCCTTTTCCTGTATCTTCTGTTCCAGTTCCTCGATACGCTGAGCCAGCGCGGCCAGCTTGTCGAGGGTGGGGTTATTGACGCTGGTCTGATCCACCTCGTCGGCGTAGTGGGTGGAGCGGCCGTCAATGCGCACGATCTGGGCGGGAATGCCCACGGCAGTGGCGTTGTCCGGCACTTCGGACAGAACCACGGCGTTGGCGGCGATGCGGGCGTTATCCCCCACCTTGAACGGGCCCAGCACCTTGGCACCCGTGGACACCAGTACATTGTTGCCGATGGTGGGGTGGCGCTTGCCCTGATCTTTGCCGGTGCCGCCCAGGGTGACCCCGTGGTAGAGCAGGCAGTCGTCGCCGATCTCGGCGGTCTCGCCAATGACGATGCCCATGCCGTGGTCGATGACCAGCCGCCGGCCAATCTTCGCACCCGGGTGAATTTCAATGCCCGTCCAGAACCGGCTCCATTGCGAGACCACACGGGCAAGAAAGCGCATCTTGTGGCGGTAGAAGAAGTGGGCAATGCGGTGGTTAATAACGGCGTGCACGCCCTGATACAGCAGGAAAATTTCCAGCTTGGAGCGGGCGGCTGGGTCGCGCTTTTGATAGGCCTCCAGCATTTCGTTCAGAGATTTGAACATAGTATGCTCCTTTTCGCGGACAATGAGAGGGCAAAATAAAACCCCTTACACCCGTTGGGCATAAGAGGCGATTGCTCGCGGTTCCACTCTCATTTATCACTTCATAGCCGATATCGGGGCCAAACCGGACGGCATTACCCGCCGCGCTCCCGGACGCACTTCACAGCTTCCTGCCAAGGCACGCTTTCAGTCGGTGGCGAACCCTCTCTGTTGGCCGGTGGAACTGCTACTTTTCCGTTCACAGCGCTTCATTGAACAGTATATTATCATTCTCCGCTGTCGGTGTCAAGTTTTAGACCGAAATTTCCTCCCGGGTGAGGAGTTGTACCCCGTTCGGTGCGCTGTGCCCACAGGCAGACAACAGCCAATCCGCTCCCTGAGCGAAGAAAAAGTGCAGGTCGTCCAACCGGTCGGCAGGGGGTAGGGGGACGGCGATGGAGCGCAGAGGGAGGGTCAGCCCCGTGCCGGTATACTTGACCCGGCTTTCTTTGACCGTCCACAGGCGGAGCAGAGCGCACTCCCGGTCGGGCTGTTTGTCCAGCCACGCCAGCTCTTCCGGGGAGCAGATGCGCCCGGCGAGGTTGGGATGGTGGGGGCGCACTACCTCAATGTCCGCGCCCACGGGCGCGTCGTCCACGGCGCACAGGGCGAACGTGCCGCTGTGGCTGAGATTGAAGTGACAGTTGGAATGGGCGGGGAAATAGGGCTTGCCGCTTTTTGTACGGGCGATGGCGGGCAACTGTTCCAGCCCCCAGCGGCGGCGTGCGGCATAGGCCAGCAGGGCATAGGCATCCTCCTGCCGGGTTATAGCTTCACACAGATACAGCTCCATTGCCTCACCTCCGCCAACATACAATTTATATCATTTTAAAACAGCCGGCAAAAAGTTGCAAGTCTGGTATGCTTTTTGCGTTGTGTGAAACACTAAGCCAAACGGAGGTGTTCCTATGGATATGACAAATAAAGAATACGACAAACTGATAAATGAACGCGCCAAGCCCTCTCCCATGGGAAAAAATCTGGTTTGGGCATTTTTGGTGGGCGGTGGAATCTGCACCGTGGGGCAATTGCTCCGCAATGCCCTGCTTGCCGCGGGGCAGGATGAGAAAACAGCGGGCATGTTGGTGTCGGTGACGCTGATCTTTGCCGCGGCTTTGCTCACCGGACTGGGTCTGTTTGACGACATTGCCAAGCGTGCCGGAGCCGGTACGCTGGTGCCCATCACCGGCTTTGCCAACGCCATGGTCTCCCCGGCGCTGGAGTTCAAAAGCGAGGGTTTTGTTACCGGTACGGCGGTGAAACTGTTCACCGTAGCCGGCCCTGTGCTGGTGTACGGAATCAGCGCAAGTGTGGTATATGGTATCATTTACTGGATCATACAAGCGGTATGACAGACAACAAAAGGCTTGACCGTTCGGTCAAGCCTTTTTTGCGGTTTATTGGTCGTTCGCGGCGCGGATTCTTCCATAATGCTCTGATAGATCTCCGCAGGAATGATCCAAAGCTCGGTATCTTTTTCCGTTTCAATGGTCACTTCAAACTGGATGGAGCGCATGATGCAGGAGGCGGAAAACAAACACATATCCCGGTCAAACAGGCGGTAGATGGTGATTTCCCGCCCCTCGTCGGAGAGCATATAAGCCCGAAGCTGGCCGGATTTCACCAGCAGCAGACCCGTACAATCCATACTACCGTTGTGGATCACGGTTTTCTTACTGATTTTGCGTTTTATAAGACTGCCAAGAATGCGTTCCTGCTGAGCCGGGGTCAATTTATTCCATATCGGGAAATAGCTCTGAAAGTCAATATTTCAGCTCCCTTTCTGACCATAAGTATATGGAATCGCGAACGGTCTGTCAACTGGTGCAACGGTTGCCAAGCAGGGATGCATACAATAAGCCTGGGGAGG
>JAZUOI010000069.1:0-2124 GCA_045604585.1 Lawsonibacter sp.
GACGACAGCTGCGCGGAGGAAGAATAACCCAACAAAAACCGCCGGGCTGCGAAGCAGACCGTGGTTTTATTACAGATATTAGGTTGACATAATTACAGGATAGGCACACCCGTGTCAGCACACAGAGCCAACGTTTCCTCGTCCCACAGGGACACCTGCACCTCGCCGATGTGAGCCTTGCCCAGCAGGAGCATGGACACCCGGGACTGGCCGATGCCGCCGCCCATGGTGAGGGGGAGTTCTCCGTTCAGGAGCATTTTGTGGAAGGGGAGGGAGCGCCGGTCATCACAGCCGGCCAGGGTCAGCTGGCGGTCCAGGGATTCCGGGCTGACCCGGATGCCCATGGAGGACAGCTCCAGCGCTTGCTCATTCACGCTGTCCCACACCAGCAGGTCACCGTTGAGCGCCCAGTCGTCGTAGTCGGGGGCACGTCCGTCGTGGGGCTTGCCCGAGCGGAGCTTGCCGCCGATGCCGATGATGAACACCACGCCTTTTTCTTTCACGATGGCGTTCTCCCGCTGTTTGCCCGAATAGTCCGGCCAGCGGTCCTCCAGCTCCTGGGAGGTGACGAAGGTCACCTCGCGGCTCACGTCGGGCACCCACGCAAGCTGGGGAAACACCGACTTGAGGAACGTCTGGGTGGTGGAAAGTGCGCCCACGATGGCACGCACGGTGTCCTGAAGATAGTCCACGGTGCGGTCCGCTTCGGTGATGACCTTTTCCCAGTCCCACTGGTCCACGTAGGCCGAGTGGATGTTGTCCAGCTCCTCGTCTCTTCGGATGGCGTTCATATCGGTGTACAGACCCTCGCCGGCGTGGAACTGATAGCGCTTGAGAGCCAGCCGCTTCCACTTGGCCAGAGAGTGCACCACCTCGCCGATGTCGTTCACACCGTTGATGTCAAAGCTGACGGGGCGCTCCACGCCGTTGAGGTTGTCGTTCAGACCGGAGGAGGCCGCCACGAACAGGGGGGCGGACACCCGGTGCAGGCGCAGGGCGCCGGCCAGACTGTCCTCAAACACACGCTTGAGCATACCGATGGCCTTTTGGGTCTGATACAGGTCGAGAGAGGGGACGTACCCCTGAGGAATATGAGATTTGGACATATCGATTGCCCTCCCATTTGCAGAATACCTCATCTATTATAAACGTCCTTGTCCGGAAATGCAATCGCTTCTTGCATTGCAGAGGAAAAAGAGTATAATAAAATCAATGAAAAATGGGGGTATGTCACCTTGAAATTCATCTCATGGAACGTCAACGGCCTGCGCGCCTGCCTGAAAAAGGGCTTTGAGGACTTTTTTGCCGCCCAAAAGCCGGACTTTTTGTGCCTGCAGGAGACGAAAATGGAGCAGGGACAGGCTCAGCCCGATGTGGGCGGGGGTCTGGAATACTGGAACAGCGCGGAAAAGAAAGGCTACTCCGGCACCGCCATATTCACCCCCCATACCCCCATCGCCGTGGCCTACGGTATGGACAAGGACATCCACGACCACGAGGGGCGGCTCATCACCCTGGAATACGAGGGCTTTTATCTGGTGTGCTGTTACACCCCCAATGCCCAGGACGGGCTGAAACGGCTGGACTACCGCATGCAGTGGGAGGACGACCTGCGGGACTACTTGGTGTCTCTGGACAAGCACAAGCCGGTCATCTACTGCGGCGACCTGAACGTGGCTCACGAAGAAATCGACCTGAAAAACCCGAAAACCAACCGCATGAACGCCGGTTTTTCCGATCAGGAGCGGGAGAAGATGACCGCCCTGCTTGCCAGCGGCTTTACCGATACCTTCCGCTATCTGTACCCGGACAAAGAGGGGGCGTACTCCTGGTGGTCGTACCGCTTCAACGCCCGGAAGAACAACGCCGGGTGGCGCATCGACTACTTCATCGTGTCCGACCGCCTGCGGGACAAAATCGTTCGGGCGGAGATTTTAGCTGACGTTGAGGGCAGTGATCACTGCCCTGTGTTGCTGGAACTGGATATTTGAGAGAAAAGAGGGTCTGTAACATGAAAATCAAAGACTTGTTCGGTCAGGGGCGGCCGGTGTTTTCCTGCGAGGTGTTCCCACCCAAGAAGACCAGCCCTGTGGACAGCATTTATAAGACGCTGGATGGGCTGAA
>JAZUOI010000070.1:0-4439 GCA_045604585.1 Lawsonibacter sp.
TGACCTCCATCATCGCCACCGGCGGCGGCGCCAAGAGCCCCGTGTGGTGCCAGCTCCAGGCGGATATTACCGGCCTGGACGTGCTCATCCCCAAGGAGAAGGAGGCCGCCTGCCTGGGTGCGGCCATGGTGGCCGCCGTCAGCGACGGGCGCTATTCCGGCTTTGAGGATGCCGCCAAGGAAAAGGTATCCTTCGTCAACCGCTTTACCCCCGCCCCCACCCCGGAGACGGAGAAAAAATACCGCCGCTTCTGCGCCCTGTACGACGCGGCGCTGGCCATCAGCAAAATTCAATAACCTCCCACAAACACAGGAGCTGCCCGGACGGGCAGCTCCTTTTTGTCCTGCCTGCAACGTAACACTTTTTTGTGTCCGCCCGGGGGGTGCTGCGCAAAATGTGGTATGTTTTGAAATAAAGTGTTGACTTCCATGTTAAAAGGTGTTATATTCCTGTTATATTTTTGATTTTTTAACATGGGTGATCGCTATGAATCATATTCGACAAGAGTTGATATTGGAATATGTAGAGCGCCACAATGTGGCCTCCATCAAGGATCTGCAGGCGCTGTGCCCCGATGTGTCCCTGATGACCATTCACCGGGATCTGCAGGCGCTGGAGAACCGCGGCATGGTGGTCAAGGTGCGGGGCGGCGCGCGCTCGGTGCGCCACACGGGCGATCCGGGCTTTGACGTGCGTATACAGGAGAACAACCTGGCCAAGTCCTCCATCGCCCACAAGGCGCTGGAGCTGATCCAGCCCCACTCTTCCGTCTTTTTGGACGCCAGCACCACCAACCTTGTCCTGGCCCGTTCCCTGCCCGACATCAACCTGAACATCTTCACCACCGGCCCCTCCATCGCACTGGAACTGTGCCGCCTGCACAACCCCATGGTCACCCTGTGCTGCGGAGCCATTAACCGCAAAAACCTGGCTCTTTCCGGCCAGAACACCCTGGAAATGCTGGAGAAGATCAACATCGACATGGCCTTTATCGGCGTATCCGGCTGCTCGGTGGAGGCCGGCTTCACCTGCGGCACGGAAAGCGATATGCTGGTCAAGGCCAAGGTGATCCAGAAGGCCCGCACCAGCGTGATCATGTGCGACCGGGCCAAGCTCAGCCGCCTGATGCCCTACACCTTTGCCCGGCTGGAGGATGTGGACTACCTGATCTCCGACGGTTCGCTGCCCGACTCCTTTGTGCAGGCCGCCCGAGATGCCGGGGTCACACTGCTTTAATCATCATTCCATCAAAGTCCGTGTATTTTCTGTTTTCAACAGGGAATAGGCGGACTTTTTCCTGCTTATTGGGCAAAAAACGATTGACAGGCATGTTATGAAATGTTATTATTAACAAGCTATAACATTAAAAGGAGGCCATATCATCATGGCAAATGCAGTCATCATGCCGAAGTCCGGCATCTCCGTGGAGAGCTGTATCATCGGCGAATGGAAGGTGAAGGTGGGCGACTCCGTTAAGATGGGTGATATCCTGTTCACCTATGAAACGGACAAGTCCAGCTTCGAGTGCGAGTCCACCGCCGAAGGCGAGCTGCTGGAGATCTTCTTCAACGACGGTGACGAAGTCCCCTGCCTGGAAAACGTGTGCGCCATTGGCGCCAAGGGCGAGGATTGCTCCGCCCTGCGTCCCGGCGGTGCCGCTGCCGCCCCTGCCGCCGCTCCTGTGGCAGAGGCCGCTCCCGCTCCCGCCGCTGCCCCCGCTGCCGCTCCCGCCCCCGCCGCACCCACCGGCCCCGTGGCCAACGCGGTGATCATGCCCAAGGCCGGCATCAGCGTGGAGAGCTGCATCATCGGCACCTGGCAGAAGAAGGTGGGCGACGCCATCAAAGTGGGCGACATCCTCTTTACTTATGAGACCGACAAGGCCAACTTCGAGTGCGAGTCCACCGCCGAGGGCGAGCTGTTGGAGATCTTCTTCAACGACGGCGACGAAGTCCCCTGCCTGGAGAACGTGTGTGCCATCGGCAACAAGGGCGACGACACCGCCTCCCTGCGTCCCGGCGCCGCTGCCGCTCCTGTGGCCGCCGCTGCCGGCAAGGCTCCTGTCTCCCCCCGTGCCAAGAAGCTGGCCGTTACCGCCGGCGTGGACGCCGCTCTGGCTACCGGCACCGGCCCCAACGGCCGTATCATCGAGCGCGATGTGCGCCGCCTGATGGAAGAGGGCGTTCCCGCCGCTGCCGCTGTGGAGACCGCTCCCGCTGCCGCTGCTGCTCCTGTGGCTGCTGCCGCTCCTGCCGCCGCCCCCGAGGTGGAATACGAGGACGTGAAGTTCTCCGGCATCCGCCGCGCCATCAGCAAGTCCATGAAGAGCTCTCTGTCCTCCATGGCTCAGCTGACCCACAACTTCTCCTTCGACGCTTCCGCCATCATGGCTTACCGCAAGGCCCTGAAGGCCGCCGGCGACGAGTATGCGGGCATCACTCTGGGCGACATCATTCTGTACGCCGTGTCCCGCACCCTGCTCTCCTGCCCCGACCTGAACGCCCACATGCTGGATGACAACAACATCCGCATCTTCAAGCACGTGCACCTGGGCGTGGCCGTTGACACCCCCCGCGGTCTGATGGTTCCCACCATCTTCAACGCCGACCAGAAGAGCCTGCTGGAGATCTCCAAGGAAGTCAAGGAGCTGGCCGGTGCCTGCCGCACCGGTGCCATCAGCCCCGACAAGCTGTCCGGCGCTTCCTTCACCGTGTCCAACCTGGGCGGCTTTGGCGTTGAGTCCTTTACTCCCGTCATCAATCCTCCCCAGACCGGCATCATCGGCGTGTGCACCACCGTTCAGCGTCCCCGCATGGGCGCCAACGGCATGGAGCTGTACCCCGCCATGGCTCTGTCCCTCACCTACGATCACCGCGCGGTGGACGGCGCTCCCGCTTCCCGCCTGATGATGGAGCTGTGCAAGAACCTGGAAAACTTCACCACTCTGCTGGCGAAATAAATAAGGAGAGACGAAAATGGAACTGTTTGATCTGTTGGTCCTCGGCGGCGGCCCCGGCGGCTATCTGTGCGCCGAGCGCGCTGCTCAGAACGGCATGAAGGTGTGCCTGTTCGAGAAGAAGGCCCTGGGCGGCACCTGCCTGAACGAGGGCTGCATTCCCACCAAGACCCTGCTCAACTCCGCCAAGATGTACCGTCACGCCACCGAGAGCGCTGCCTTCGGCGTCACCGCCGAGAACGTGAAGTTCGACCACGCCAAGGTGGTTGCCCGCAAGGGTCAGGTGGTCAAGACTCTGGTGGGCGGCGTTGGCGCCACCATGAAGGCCCACAAGGTCACCGTCATCACCGCCGATGCGGTCATCAAGGGCCGTGATGCCGAGGGCTTCGCTGTGGAGGCCAACGGCGAGAAGTACGTGGGCAAGAAGCTGGTCATCGCGGCCGGCTCCGAGACCGTGGTGCCTCCCGTACCCGGTCTGAAGGAGGGCATCGCCTCCGGCTTTGTCACCACCAACCGCGAGGTGCTGGATCTGACCGAGCTGCCCAAGAAGCTGGTGGCCATCGGCGGCGGCGTCATCGGTCTGGAGATGGCCTACTACTTCGCCAGCGTGGGCGTACCCGTCACCGTCATTGAGATGATGCCCAAGATCGCCGGCGCTACCGACCCCGAGATCTGCAAGATCCTGCAGAAGGCCTGCGAGAAGCACGGCATGGAGTTCAAGCTGTCCGCCAAGGTGCTGGAGGTCAAGAACGGCTCCGTGGTCTACGAGGAGAACGGCGAGAAGAAAGAGATCGCCTGCGACAAGGTGCTGCTGGCCGCCGGCCGTAAGCCCGCCACCGCCGGCATCGGTCTGGAAAGCCTGAACCTGCAGATGGACCGCGCTGCCATCGTTACCGACCGTTTCCTGTGCACCAACGTGTCCGGCGTGTACGCCGTGGGCGACTGCAACGGCAAGCTGATGCTGGCCCACACCGCCTACCGAGAGGCCGAGGTGGCTGTGAACCACATGCTGGGCAAGAAGGACGAGATGCGTTACGACGTGATCCCCTCCGTCATCTACACCGATCCCGAAGTGGCCAGCGTGGGTCTGTCCGCCGAGGCTGCCAAGGCAAAGGGCATGAACGTCAAGGAGATCAAGCTGCCCATGATCTACGCCGGCCGCTATGTGGCTGAGGTGGACAACGGCGACGGCTTCATCAAGCTGGTGGTCGACACCGACCGCAACCGTCTGGTGGGCTGCTTCATGGTTGGCAGCTACGCCTCCGAGATCATCATGACCGCCACCATGATGGTGGATACCGAGCTGACCCCCGCCCGCCTGCAGAAGATGGTCTTCCCCCACCCCACCGTGGCCGAAATCATCCGCGAAGCCATCTTCCATATTTAATTAGGAGGTAAGATATCATGCCCAAGAGTTTGTTTGTCGATCCCGCTGAGGTCAGAGCACCCGGCAAGGTCACCTTTAAGGACATCCCCGTCAACC
>JAZUOI010000071.1:0-5182 GCA_045604585.1 Lawsonibacter sp.
CTTGGCCTCCGACTTATCCCTGGTCTGGCTGGGGGTTCTGTTTTTCCTGTAAGGGGGACAAATTTGCGGGAAAGGGCTTGCATTTCCCTGTGGGACATGATATAATGCACCTTACGTTCGGGCATTGCCCGTTTCGACACATGAACTGTCCCTCCGGGATTTGAAAGGAACGATGAAAGATGCTGAAGACTGTTCTGACTGTTGTCCAGGTGATTCTGTGCCTGATCATGGTGGCTGTTGTTATGCTCCAGTCCGGTAAGAGTGCCGGCCTGTCCGGTGCCATCGCCGGCGGTGCGGATACCTTCCTGGCCAAGAACAAGGCCAAGAGCCTGGACGCCAAACTGGCCAAAGGCACCAAGTGGGTGTGCGCCGTGTGGCTGGTGCTGACCCTGGCTCTGTCCCTGATGTAATCACAAATAAGAAAAAACAGCCTTCGCCATTTGGCGAAGGCTGTTTTTGTTTGCCTTGTTATGCTTGAGAATGTTCCAGCAGCCACCCGCGCAGCTGCTCAATGCCTTCCTCACTGATGGGGTATTGGCAGGTGTGTGCTACTTCGCTCAGTTCATAGCACAGAGAACCGTACCAAAGCTCGGTGGTCATCACTCCATCGGCGGGCACGATGCGCCAGCGGGCGTGGCTGCGGCTGCCTGTCCATACATTGCCGTACTCCATGGAGGAGAGGGTGGGAAGAAAAAGCTCCTGTTCCATGATGATCTCCTTTAAACCAAGTCTATTTTCCCACGCAGAAGCGCTGGAAGATGCGGGCGGTGACATCCTCCCGCACGGTGCGGCCGGTCAGCTCGCCCAGAGCGGACAGGGCGGTTTCCACATCCACCAGAACCGCGTCCGGGGTGTACCCTTGCTTCAGCCCCTGCCGAGCCAGACCGACGGCCTCCAGCGCCCGCCGGGCGGCGTCCGCCTGCCGGGCGTTGGTGAGCAGTTCGCCGCAGGGGGAGTCTGCTTCGTGCGGGAGCAGGCGAGCGATTGCCTGTTCCAATTCGTCCAGCCCCGCGCCTGTCTTTGCGCTGAGCTCCACTGCGGGGATGTCCGCCGGGATGGGGAAAGCGGGCGTGGGAGCGGCGGGCAGGTCACATTTGTTCCACACCAGAACGGTAGGCGCGTGGGCGGCGGCATCCGCCAGAAGCTGCGCGTCCTCCGTCGTGAAGGGGGTGGTGCAGTCGTGGAGGTAGAGGATGAGGGAAGCCTGTTCCATGGCGGCCTTGCTGCGCCGGACACCCATGCGTTCCACGGGGTCGCTGCTTTGCCGCAGACCGGCGGTATCGATCAGCCGCAGCAGCACGCCGCCCAGCCGCAGCCGCTCCTCCACCGTGTCCCGGGTGGTGCCGGGCACGTCGGTGACGATGGCACGCTCGTAGCCCAAAAGCGCATTGAGTAACGAAGACTTACCAGCATTGGGACGACCCACGATGGCACAGGGGACACCGCTGACCAGCGCCTGACCCCGGCGGTGGGTGGACAGAAGCTGCCCCAGCTCCTCCTGCGCCCGGTCAAAAGCGGTGAGCATATCCCGGGCGCGGAAAGGGTCGATGTCCTCATCGGGATAGTCCAGCACCGCGTGGAAATGAGCCAAAAGATCAACAAGAAGGGAGTAAACCGCCTCCACCCGACGGCTGAGAGCACCTCCCAGCTGACCGGCGGATTGGAGCACGCCCTCCCGGGTTTGGGCGTCGATGAGATCCACCACCGCCTCCGCCTGAGCCAGATCCAGCCGCCCGTTAAGGAAGGCGCGTTTGGTATACTCGCCCGGCTGTGCCTGCCGGGCGCCTAGAGCAAACAGGGCGTCCAGCACCAGTTGCAGCACAAGGGGCGCACCGTGGCAATGCAGCTCCGCGGTGTCCTCCCCGGTGTAGGAGGAAGGGGCGCGGGAGTAGGTGCACAGGACATGGTCAATAACCTGCCCCGCCTCGTCGCACAGACGGCCGAAGACCGTGGCGCGGGGCGGGTGGTCGGTCAGTGGCCGCCCGTCTGCCGCCCGGAACAGGGAGTCAGCCAGCTCCACGGCTCGGGGACCGGACAGACGCACAATGCCGATGGCCCCGGGCAGACCGGTGGCGATGGCGGCAATGGTATCGTGTTCCACGGTTGGCTCGCTCCTTTCCTGTGGGGGTGGGTGACGCGCGGCGAATGGTTTCCTGCAAAAGCAGATTTGTGAAAATCGACTTGTTTTTTCTCCTTGACAGAGATTATGTTACCCGGAACCCGAACAATATACAGAGAGGGGGTGACATAAAATCCTGTGGAAAAACCGGTGGAAAGTGGGGAAAACCCCAGAGTTCCAAGGGTTTCATTTTCCTTGTTTCCGTTTTGTAATTTATGAGAAACGTGCATAGAGGTTGTCAAAAATTATGTCATAAACGGGCGACAAAAAAGAGGTGAGCGAGGAAAAATGCAAGAATGCCGTCGTAGGCTCCGGCGGCGTTACGCCCGCTCGCAGATGGCCCGTGCCGCCTGAATGCCGGAAGCTCCTGCCTGGGCCGCGTCGTCGCAAAGTCCGCGTTGCTTCGTTTCCGCTTGAAGGCGAAAACTGCGCCCGCTTCCTTGCTCCTCCTTTCCAAACCACACCCTCTGCGTTGGGCTGTGGTTTGGTGCCGCCTGCGGCGGCGTTATGCCCGCTGGCAGATGGCTCGTGCGGCCTGAATGCCGGACGCGCCCGCCTGGGCCAAACCTCTTGTGACACCGGCGCCGTCGCCGGCGGCGAACAGACCGGGCAGAGCGGTTTCCAGCTGGTGGGACAGCTCCAGACGGGAGGAGTAGAACTTGACCTCCGCGCCGTAAAGCAGGGTGTCGTAATTGGCGGTGCCCGGGGCGATCTTGTCCAGGGCGTAGATCATCTCGATGATGTCGTCCAGCTGGCGTTTGGGCAGAGCCAGAGACAGGTCGCCGGGGACGGCGGCGGTCAGAGTGGGACGGACAAAGGAGTGGCCCAGTCGATGCTCGTTGGTGCGGATGCCGGCCACCAGATCGCCGAAGCGCTGCACCAGCACGCCGCCGGCCAGCATGTTGGACAGGGAGGCGATATGCTTGCCGTAGCGGTAGGGCTGGTCGAAGGGAGAGGTGAAGCGGTTGGACACCAGCAGGGCGAAGTTGGTGTTGTCGCTGCGCAGGGCGGGGTCGGCGTAGGAGTGGCCGTTGACGGTGTTGATACCCTCCACGTTTTCCGCTACCACATGACCGTAAGGATTCATACAGAAGGTGCGCACCTGGTCGCCGTACTGCTTGGTGCGGTAGACCAGCTTGGACTCATACACCACGTCAGTAATGTGCTCGAATACGGCGGCAGGCAGCTCCACCCGCACGCCGATGTCCACCTGGTTGTTGATCAGCTTGATGCCCAGCGTGCGGCACTGGTCGGCAAACCATTCCGCGCCCGAGCGGCCGGGGGCGGCCAGCAGGAACCGGCAGGACAGCTGCTCGCCTTTTTCCAATGTCAGGCGGAAGCCCTCGCCGTCGCGCTCAATGGCGGACACGGCGGTGTCGAAACGGAACTCCAGCTTGTCACGCAGCCCCTCGTAGATGTTGGTGAGGATGCGCAGGTTGTTCTCCGTGCCCAGATGCTTACACCGGGCCTGGAGCAGGTGCAGGTCGTGAGCCAGTGCCCGGCGCTCCAGCTCCCGGGCGGCGGGGGTCTGGGTAGAGTACACCTCGGTGGTGGCGCCGTGGGCGACGTTGATGGAGTCTACGTACTCGATCAGCTCCATCACCTGCTCGGGGGGGATAAAGTCGGTCAGCCAGCCGCCGAACTGGGTGGTGAAGTTGAACTTTCCGTCGGAAAACGCGCCCGCGCCGCCGAAGCCGCACATGGTGTGGCACACCTTGCAGTGGATGCATTCCTTCACCTTGCCGGCTACAATGGGACAGCTGCGGCTGTAAATGTCCCGCCCCTGATCCAGGGCGGCCACCTTCAGCTCCGGACGCAGCTTGGACAGCTCGTAGGCGGCGAAGATACCGGCTTCGCCGCAGCCGAGAATAATCACATCGTACTGGAAGCCCATAGTTACATTCCTCCATTGCATATAGTTGTTTCATTATATCACGCCCCGGGCAAAAAGAAAAGCACAGGTGGTCAAACCCGTGCTTTTTGGTGCGTGAGCTCAGCTTTTTTCCTGAAAGCTTGCGCCGCAGCTGCGGCAGGAGACGGTGATTTTCCCTTTTCCCTTGGGCACGCGCAGATATTGGCCACAGCGGGGGCATTTGAAATAGCGGTGATCTTTATCCCGGGACATGGTGCGGCGCAGGCGAAGCCAGCGCACGGCGGGGGCAGACCACTTGAGGAATTTCGTATTCTCCGTCCGGCGGGCGGTCAGGTTGCGGGACAGGGAGCGGAAAATAAGCAGTGCCGCGGCGGCCAGGGACAGCATATATAAAAGCTCCCAACCCAACAACAGGTGTGCCACCAGCAGAACGAGATAGACCGCCAGCAGGCATTGGTTAAGCTGGTCGGTACCGTACCGGCCATACATAAAGCGCTGAAACCAGTTGCGCAGCAACAGACCCATCTCCTTTGCAAACAAAATCCCGCAACATGGTATATGATAATCCTTTCCCCTGTTACCGTCAAGAAAGCAAACGTAAACAAAGTGTGAATTGTTCTTGCATAGCGGAGGAAAACCCGTTATACTGGAAAAAAACACGGGAGGAAGACCATGAAGCGCATTGATAAAGAAAACTATTATCTGGACATTGCCGAAACGGTACTGGAGCGCTCCACCTGTCTGCGCCGGTGCTATGGCGCCATCATCGTCCAGCACGACGAGATCATCTCCACCGGTTACAACGGTGCACCCCGGGGGCGCAAGAACTGTGCCGATCTGAACTTCTGCACCCGAATGAAGATGAACATCCCCTCCGGCCAGCGGTATGAGCTGTGCCGCAGCGTCCATGCCGAGGCCAACTGTATCATCTCCGCCGCCCGCAAGGACACGCTGGACGCCACGTTATACATGGCCTGCCGGGATCCTCAGACCGGAGATTTGATCCCCCACTCCACCTCCTGCTCCATGTGCCGCCGCCTGATCATCAACGCGGGCATTAAGCGGGTGGTCATCCGGGACACCCCCACCGACTACCGGGTGGTGGACGTACAGAAGGAATGGATCGACGAGGATGACTCCCTGCCCGAGGGGCTGGAATAAAAAAGACCCCGCCGGCGCTATGCGCCGGC
>JAZUOI010000072.1:0-6527 GCA_045604585.1 Lawsonibacter sp.
TGCCGTGAGCACCCTTTTCCTTGCGGAAGCAGGGCGAGTAGGAGGTCAGGGTTTGGGGCAGGCTGGCCTCGGGGATGATCTGGTCGATGAACTTGCCGATCATGGAGTGCTCGGAAGTGCCGATCAGGTAGAGATCCTCTCCCTCGATCTTGTACATCATGGCGTCCATCTCGGTCTGGGACATGACGCCCTCTACCACGTTGCCGTGGATCATGAACGGAGGAATGCAGTAGATAAAGCCCTTGTCGATCATAAAGTCACGGGCGTAGGCCAGAATACCGGAGTGCAGGCGGGCGATGTCGCCCATGAGGTAGTAGAAGCCGTTGCCCGACACCCGGCCGGCGCTGTCCATGTCAATGCCGTTGAAGCGCTCCATGATCTCGGTGTGATAGGGCACGTCAAAGTCGGGGGTGACAGGCTCGCCGAAGCGCTCCACCTCCACGTTGAACTCGTCGCTTTCGCCGATGGGCACGGAGGGGTCGATGATGTTGGGGATGGAGAGCATGATCTTGCGGATCTTCTCCGCCAACTCAGCCTCCTTGACTTCCAGAGCGGCCAGTTCGTCGGCATTGGCCTTGACCTGCGCCTTGACCGCCTCGGCTTCCGCCAGCTTGGAGGGGTCCTTCTTGGCCTGACCCATGAGCATGCCTACCTGCTTGCTGAGGCTGTTGCGGGCGGAGCGCAGCTCGTTGGCGCGGGTCATGGCGGCGCGGTTCTCCTCGTCCAGAGCCAGCACCTCGTCCACCAGGGGCAGCTTGGCGTCCTGGAACTTCTTCTTAATATTCTCTTTTACCAGTTCGGGATTTTCCCGAATAAATTTGATATCAAGCATGTTGTTTTCTCCCTTTTCTATGCGGATTTACTAACAAAAACGGTCAAAACAGTGCGTCGCGGATGGATTGGTACTGCTCCTTGGGGGTGCGGTACTGCTCGTCTACCAGCGGCTGGGCGGGCAGACTGTCCGCAAGGCCGGCGGCCTCGAAGGTGCGGATCAGTTCCCGGGCGGAAGAGTAGTGTCCGCGGTAGTATTCCCGCTGGATTCGCCACAGCCAGTCCATGGCCAGCAGCTGACGATTCTGTGCCTCTCCCCTCTCCTGCTCCGCCTCCAACTGCTCCCGCAGGTTCTCGTTGTCATCCAACAGCTGCTGGTTGCGCTGGAGAACGTTGTGGATGGTCTGGGTTGCGGAGATGCCGCTGTTCTGCAGACCGGAGATGACCTCCCGGTCGGACTGCCGCTGCTGCATGAAGTAGGAAACGATCAGCAGCAGAAACGCAGTTAAGAACAAAATCAACATATAACTGATGATATGAGGGGATGATTTTTTAGAAACAGGAACTTTTTTGTTGTTTTCTGGCTCTGTGCTTTGGGGTGAAGGGGTGGCGTTCTGCTCGTTGGGTGTCAACTCATTTACCTCCCTTCACCTGCTCCAGAAGGTCGAGCAGCGCGGTCAGATCCTCGGTGTCGTAGTAGCTCAGCTCAATGCGACCCTTGCCGCCTTTGCCGGAAATGATGCGTACCTTGCGGTCGAAGCGAGAGGTCAGGGTCTTCTCTGCCTCTGCCAGATAGATGCGGATGTCTTGGATGGGATCGGCGGGTTTGGTGGGGGTGACCGTCTTAGGAGCGGTTTGCAGGGTTTTGACCAGCGCCTCGGTCTCCCGCACAGACAGCTCCCGGGATGCGGCCATCTGGGCGGCTTTGATCTGAAGCTCCTCGCCGGGGGCAGCAAGAATAGCCCGAGCATGTCCGGCGGACAGAGATCCCTCCTCCAGCAGCGTGAGCACCGCATCCGGCAAAGCCAACAGCCGCAAGGTGTTGGCAATGGCGGGGCGGGATTTTCCCATGCGCTGGGCGACCTCCTCCTGGGTCAGACCGTATTCCTGGATCAGCACCTGGTAACCCTTGGCCTCCTCAATGGGGTTGAGATCCTCACGCTGGAGATTTTCGATCAGACCAAGCTCCATCACCTTGCGGTCGTCCGCCTGGATGATAACCACGGGCACTTCTTCCAGCCCGGCCAGACGGGCAGCTCGCCAGCGGCGTTCGCCGGCGATGATCTGATAATAGCCCGAAGAAAGCAGCCGGACGGTGAGGGGCTGGATAATGCCGTGGGCACGAATGGACTCGGCCAATTCGGCCAGAGATACCTCGTCAAAGCGCTTGCGGGGCTGGTTTAACCCGGGCTCCACCTGTGAGATGGGCAGCAATACCGAGCCGGGGACGCTCTTTCGATCCGGCTGACCGAAAATAGCGTCATAGCCGTTTCCGACCAGCTGTTCGGACAGACCTCGTCCCAGGGCGTTGTTTGGACGTTTTGCCATAATACACCTTCTTTGTTTGTGTGGTGAAAGCCTCGTTGCCCGGAGAAATTGTTTCACGTGGAACGTTTCTCCCGGGCGGAGAGCTCGGGTCAGTTTTGTGCCGCAAATTCCTCTGCCAGCGCGGTATAGGCCTCGGCACCGCGGGAGTGGGGGTCATAGGCCGTGACCGGCTTTCCGTGGCTGGGTGCTTCGGACAGGCGGACGTTGCGGGGAATGACGGTGGCGTACACCTTGCCGGGGAAGAACCGCTTGACCTCCTCGGCCACCTGAATAGACAGGTTGTTGCGGCCGGTATACATGGTCAGCAGCACGCCCTCCAGACCCAGCTGCGGATTTAGACCCTGACGGATGCGGCGAATGGTATTCATCAGGTCGCTCAACCCTTCCAGTGCGTAGTATTCACACTGAACGGGCACCAGAACGGTGTCCGCCGCGCACAGGGCGTTCAGGGTGAGCAGTTCCAACGAGGGAGGGCAGTCAATAAAAATAAAGTCGTAGTCGCCGGACAGGGCGTCCAATGCCTGTTTGAGCCGGTATTCCCGGTTCTCCATGGCGATCAGCTCCATGCCCGCGCCGGCCAGCCCTTTGTTGGAGGGTAGTACATCGCAGTAAGGGGTGGAAACCACCGCTTTTTTCGGCTCAATGGAGCGAATCAACAGGTCGTACACGTTGGGGGCGGCGTTTTTGTCCACACCCAATCCGGATGTGGCGTTGGCCTGGGGGTCGAAATCGCACAGCAGCACCCGTTTGCCCAGCTTGTGAACGGCAGCGGCCAGATTGACGCAGCTGGTGGTTTTTCCTACGCCGCCTTTTTGGTTGACGATTGCTATGATCTTGGCCATCTGGCCACCCCCTGAAACAGATAAAGTAGAACGAAGGGGTACAAATACCCAATTCTTTTATATTATAGCAATCGGTGCGTGAATTTTCAACTGTTTTTGCGGATTTTCCGGGGGAGAGGGGAGAATGTTTCACGTGAAACACGTCGTCGCCGGCTCCATATCATTCGCCTCTGGCCCTTGGCCAAAGGCTCACTCATTCCGCGGCTCCTCCTTTTCAAAACGAACCCGCTGCGCTGGGCTTCGCTTTGATGGGGACACGGGGGAGAGGGGACGTTATTTGGGAATGCGGATGGTCAGGCAGATGGCCTCGTCCGTGTCCTGACGCTGACAGCAGGCATCCACTCCGGCCAGCCGCATCACGGACAGCCCACGGGTGACGGTATTGAGGAAAAGCCGCACATCCTTAATAATATACGTGCGTTTGGGTTTGGTTTTGGCTGGGGCGGGGGTGAGAAGGTCGGAGATGTAATGTTCCGTCTGCGCCACGGTGAGGTTGTTCTGACAAACATGCTCTGCCGCCTGCGCCAGACGGGGATCGTTTTCCAGCCGCATGAGCGCCCGGGCGTGTCGTTCGGACAGCCCGCTGCGGCGCAGTCGTTCCAGCAGCTGAGGCGGCAGCCGCAGCAGGCGCAGCTTGTTGGCCACGCAGGACTGGGAACGTCCGATGCGCCGGGCAACTTCCTCCTGAGACAGGCAATAGGTGCGGATCAGTCGGTCCAGAGCCAGGGCTTCTTCCAGAAAGTCCAGATCCCGCCTCTGCAGATTTTCCACCAGTGCCAGCAGGGAGGAGTGCTGCCCGTCCACCCGGATGGGCAGACAGGGAACCCGATCCAATCCGGCCAGCGCAGCTGCCCGCAGCCGCCGTTCCCCGGCCACCAGTTCCCAGCCGTCGGTTGTGTGCCGCACAGACAGAGGTTGGAGGATACCGAGAGAGCGAATGGAGTCTGCCAGCTCCTCCAACGCGGTGGGGTCGAAGATCCGCCGGGGCTGATGGGGGTTCGGGCGAATGGAATGGACGGGAAGATACAAAATCCGGTCATCCCGGTCCTTTTTTTGCAGCACCATGATAATTGCCTCCTCCGGTTATTTTTCTAAAAATACCATATTTTGGAAAAACAAACAGGGGAAAACCGTCGAGGAGGAGCCAAAAAGGGAACAAGGTCGAAGACAAGCGCACTTTTTGCGGTGCAGTCAAATGGGGGAGGGATGGAACCAGCTTCGGGTGCGTGCGTGTGTTTGGCAGGTCACAGTTCAAAAAGGACTTGCAATTTGTCCAATCGGAGGTATCATGTAACCAAGGACAGGCAGACGGTTGCCACCGGGAAAGGATGATTGACATGGTCGATACCGTGATTTTTGATGTGGACGGTACCTTGCTGGATACGGAACGGATCTATATGCGCGCCTGGCGTGAGGCCGGTGCGGAGTTTGGTTATACCGTTGGACAGGAGGTTTTGCTCCAGACCCGGGCGGTGAGCGGGGAGAAGGCCAGAGCCCGCTTCATGGAGGCCTGTGGACCGGATTTTCCCTTTGAGCAGGCCCGCGCCCGCCGGGTGGAGATCAGCGAGGAGCTCATTGCCAATGCAGGGGCCGAGCAGCTGCTGATGCCCCATGCCGTGCAGACCCTGAAATGGTTGGGGGAGAAGGGGTACACCCTTGCGGTGGCCTCCTCCACCGGTCGGGAAAAAACCGTTGAACACCTGGAGCACGCTGGGCTGGCGGGGTATTTTCGTGCCATAGTAGGGGGCGACATGGTGGAACGGGGCAAGCCGGAGCCGGACATTTTCCTTATGGCAGCTCAATTGTGCGGTGCTGCGCCGGAGCGCTGTGTAGTGGTGGGGGACACCCCGGCGGATGTGTTGGCGGCAACCGCGGCCGGCATCCCGGTGGTTTTGATCCCCGATCAGGTGCCCGCCAACGAGCAGACCACCGCCCTGAGCCATCGTGTGCTGAGTGGATTGGAACAGTTGATCCAGGTTCTGGAAGAGGCAATATGACCACATTAAGAAACAGCACCCGTGTTTGAATCACGGGTGCTGTTGTTATTTTTGGAGGGAAAGGCTGGAAAACAGTCGGCGAGCAGGGGAGAACAAGACCAAAGCCAGGGCAAAGTTGCCTGCGCAGTGGGCAAGATCAAAGGGAATGCCGGACAGCCACCAGCTCCAGGCAAAGGCGGGGCCGCCGGTGAGCAGGCACACGGGGGCGCACAGCGCACCGAAGCACAGACCAAACCCACCCGACAGAATTGCCCAGCCCAGGGGGGACTGCATTCGGCGCAGCAAACAGGCGGCCAGAGCCAAAAGCGCCCAGGCATACAGATAGGCCGCTGTCCACAGTCCCAGTCCGAACACAGACAGCTCCAGAAGAACGTAAACATAGATGGGGAACAGGGCTTTTTTCCCAAACGTGACGGAAAACAGCATCACCAGCAGGGAGACCGGCTCGATGTTGGGCAGGGGGGACATGACCAGCTTGGCCGCGAAGGTCAGAGTGCCCAACACGCCGAACAAAGCGATCTCCCGGGCGGTAGCGGAAACACGCTTATCCACGGGTGTATACTAGAGAAAAGATATCTCCGTCCTCCATTACCGTGGTATCCGCGCCCTGTGTGGCGTACTCGTCCCCCTCGAAAAGTGCCCAATAAGCGCCGTTTTCCTCGAAAACAGCAACTTCTCCGTCGATTTCCTTGATGTACAGGCCATAGGAGCCCTGTTCGCCCGCCACCAGCTTTTCGGACAGGAGCAGGTCGCCCAGATACTCCTTGTCCGTGTCAAAGTGGAAGGTTTTGGTGCTCTTGTCGGAGTGGACCACCGACACCGTTACGGACTTGGTTCCCGGTGCGGCGTCCGGGCGGGAGAGGTGGTACAGGCCGGCCAACAGACCAATGGCGACCACCAGCGCAAGCAGCGCCAGAGTGAGCTTGATTTTCTTCATAGTATCCTCCTTATGGCACAAAAAAGCGCGGCGCCCCAAAGGGACGCCGCAGCCGTTTTTCCGCGCGCAAATGAGACCCGTATCCCTGTGTGTCCGCAGGGAGGGGGGACAGCTCTGCCTCGTAGGTCTTCTGACTTGCGCCCCGGGGCAAAGCCCCGCCGTCCCGCCTTCCCGGAGAAAACTCCAGTGACCGGCTTTCGCCATGGGACGGCACAAACGCTCACAGCGGCGGTACCGTTGGGGAATTGCACCCCATTATCTTGTTCAGCCTGAGTGGTGCGTTGCCCCGCACAGGCCACGAAGCAGGTATTTGGTTGTCAAAGGGGAGTATAGCACGTTTTTTGAGGAAAGTAAAGGAAAACGGGCGGCTCTTTCGAGCCGCCCCAAAAGGTTTTAGCACTTTTCGAACACAGTGGCAACGCCCATGCCGCC
>JAZUOI010000073.1:0-6927 GCA_045604585.1 Lawsonibacter sp.
TCCTTGGCTCACAGAACGACATGGCTACGATCCGACTTGTCTGGCCGAAGCCGGGCGGCAGGTGGTACAAGAGCAGGGCTACGACTACCCGGTGACCGCCGAGCTGACCCGCAGTTGGTTCCCAACCAAACAATATACCGATGTTGCACTGCCCGCAGGAAATTACACCGCTTTGCGCATTGTCATCGGCGAGGGGAGCGGACGAAACTGGTGGTGTGTGGTCTTTCCGCCCCTGTGCCTCGGCTCAGTGAGCGAACAGGTGGACCATGCGGCACAGGCTGGACTGTTCACCAATGAGCAGGTCTCTCTTATCACCGGCGAAAGCGGGGGCTATGTGGTCAAATTCAAGGCCATAGAGCTATGGGAAGAACTGAAAAACAGATTGAAGTAAAAAAGTGCTTGGCACATTGTGCCAAGCACTTTTTATCAATCGGAAGTTGTGCGTCGCCGGAGCAGGGACAGGGGCGGCACAGGCTTGGGCAGCTGCATTTTGAACTGCATCTGGGGCTTGCGCGGCTCGGTGAGGGAAGTGCCCTCCATGTCCACCATCTCCGGCACGCAGAACGAAACGGCGGGGGTGTCCGGGCCGATGACTTCCATCGTGTCCCCGGCGCGGAACTTGTTGCGCAGGGACAGGGTGGCAAGTCCCTCCGGGGTGCAGTCCTCCACCACCGCGCACACCTGCCAGTCCCGGATGTACCGGGCGTCCTCGTAAAACTGGCCGGGGTGTCCGAAGTAGAAGCCGGTGGAGTAGTGCCGGTGGCTAACCTTTTCCACCTCGTCCCGCCACACCGGGTCGAGGGGCAGACCTGCCGCCGCCGCGTCAATGGCGTGGCGGTAGGCGGAGGTGACGATGGCGGCGTAGTAGGAGGACTTGGCACGGCCTTCGATTTTCAGACTGTCCAGTCCGGCCTCCATCAGTTCCTTTACATGGTCAATCATGCACATGTCCCGGGAGTTCATGATGTAGGTGCCTTTTTCGTCCTCAAAGACGGGGAAGTATTCTCCCGGACGCATTTCCTCCATGAGCGCGTACTGATACCGACAGGGCTGTGCGCAGGCCCCCCGGTTGGAGTCCCGGCTGGCATCGGTCATATAGTTGGACAGCAGGCAGCGCCCGGAGTAGGATACGCACATGGCTCCGTGGACGAAGGCCTCGATTTCCAGCGTCTTGGGTGTTTTTGCCCGAATTTCACGGATCTCGTCCAGAGACAGTTCCCGGGCGAGAATGACCCGGCTTGCGCCCAAATCATGCCACGCGGTGGCCGACTGGTAATTGACAATGCTGGCCTGAGTGGAGATATGTACCTCCACCTTGGGGGCGTGGCGTTTGGCAAGGGAGAGTACGCCCACGTCGGCGGCGATGACCGCATCCACACCTGCGTCCTGTAGGAACTCCAACCATTCGGGCAGGCGGGCAACTTCGTCATTACGGGGCATGGTATTGCAGGTAACGTGGACACGCACGCCCCCGGTGTGTGCCATCTGCACTGCCTGACGAAGCTCGTCCGGGGTAAAGTTGCCAGCAAAGGAACGCATGCCAAAGGAGGTGCCGGCCAGATAGACCGCGTCCGCGCCGTAGGCCAGCGCCATGCGCAGCCGCTCCATGTCACCGGCCGGGGCAAGCAGTTCGATTTTCTTTTTCTCCATGGTAAGAGCCTCCTGACAGGATACCGCCCGGACGACCGCACAGCCGTCCGGGCGGAGAGATCAGCGATAGAGCTTCTGGGTGTTCATCCAGTTGAGCATATCCGTGTAGTTGTAGAAGAAGCTGTGCAGCCCGTTGTCGCCCAGGGCGTAGTAATAATAGCTGGTGTGCTCGGGGTTGAGGGCGGCATCCAGCGAGGCTGCGCCCGGGTTGGCGATGGGAGAGGGGGGCAGCCCCTTGTACTTATAGGTGTTGTAGGGGGAGTCGATCTTCTTGTCCGCCTCGGTGGGGGTCTTTCCGGTGATATAGAACAGGGTGGCGTCTACCTGCAGGAACCCGTTGGTGGCGGCGGCAGCGTAGGGGTTTTCCAGACGGTTATAGATAACGGAGGCGATGCGGGCACGATCCTTGCCCGAAGTTTCACGCTCAATGAGGGAGGCAATGGTCAGAATCTCACGCAGGGAGTACTTGCTGTTTGCCACCTGTTGGCGCAGCTCCTCGGGGTAGTGGGCATCAAAGTTCTGCAGCAGCTTGTTGATGACGTACTTGGGGTCATGGTTGACATAAAATTCGTACGTGTCCGGGAACAGGAATCCCTCCAGCCGGTTGGGGTCGCCCAGGGGGATGTCCTGCAGGAAGGAGAACTTGTAGTTATAGTTGGTGGCGTAGTCGGCCAGATCTTCTGCCGAGGCGATGGCGTGATCCTCCAGCAAGCGGAAGGTCTGGGCGAGGGTATAGCCCTCGGGAATGGTGACCTTGACGATCACCCGGTTTTCCGAGTTAGAGCCCATACCCGCGATAAGAGAGCGAAAATCCATGCTGGTGTCCAGATTATACGCGCCGGGACGCAGCTTCTTCTCGCCGTTGGTGGCAGAGGAGAACATGCGGAACAGCAGCTTGGAGTTGATCAGCCCCTGATCCTTCAGCACAGAGGCCACCTTCCCCATTTTGGCGGTATAGATGGTATTTTTTGTGCCGTCTTCGTTGGAGGTCTGACGGGTGTTGAAATAATCCTCCGACAGTACCACAGTGGCCGACAATACCGGCTTGTTCAGCGCCAGAATATCGTTGGCGGCGATCCAGCCGATGGCGGCCAGCAGCATGGAAATGCCCAGTACAGACACCAGGTACAGCATGGCGAAGCTGGTGGCTCGTCCGGTGCCGGAACGACGGCGGGATCTGCGACGTTGAGACATGGGGGTCACTCCTCACTAAAAAACGAAAATAGCGGAACAGGGGACAGGTCTGCTCCATAGTATGGGATGGTACCGGCACCGCGGCAGCGTCAGCCGCCGGGGTGACTTTTAAAATGAGGTGAAGTTACATGTGTGGTAATAATGGTTGGGGCGGAAACAGCTGTCTGTGGATCATCATTTTGATCATCATTCTGTTCTGCTGCTGCGGCTGCGGCAACAGCAACGGCAACATGGGCGGCTGTGGTTGTGGTTGTGGTTGTGGCAGCAACTGCGGCCACGACTGCGGCAGCGACTGCGGCTGCTGCTGAGAAAAGGTGGGGCGTCTCGCCCCACTTTTTATTCCCGGGCGCAGGACAGGCTGTATTCCGGGGTAATGACCAAATCCACAGGACGGTCGTGGGGCAGTACGGGTAGCTGGTCACTCAGAACATTCTGCCGGCACAGACCTATCTTCACGCCGTGGTAATGCGCAAGCCAGCGGTCGTAGTAGCCGCCGCCCATGCCGAGGCGAAAGCCCCGGCGGTCATAGCAAAGGGCAGGAACCAGAACAAGGTCGATTTCATCCGGAGAGAGAATGGGAGCGTCTTTATCCGGTTCCAGAATGCCGAAAGGGTGGGGAAGCAGTGGCCGGTCAGGGAGGTAGCGGTGCACCTGCATCCCCCGGTTGGGCAGCATCCGGGGCAGACCGATCACCTTGCCCTGCTCCAGCAGGGGAGGGAAGAGACGGGCGGTCTCCGGCTCGGTGCCAACCCCGTAAAAAAGAAACAGGGTCTTCGCCTGCGCCACCTCGGGACGGGAAAGGAAGGCGGCGAACAGGGCGTCGTCCTCCTGCCTGCGCAGCTGTTCCGGAAGTTGGGACAGTTGGGTACGTATCCGGCGGCGCAGGGCATCCTTATCCGCCTCAGCCGTAGTAGTACACACTGTTTCCAACCTTTTTGGCCTTTTCCTCACCCCGCAGCACCTCGATCAGCTTCAAGCCGAAGGAGAACGCGGAGCCGGCGGCCTCGCCGGTGATGATATTGCCGTCCACCACCACAGGCAACCCGTGCCCGGTATCCGCGCCGGTGAGCTGATCCAGCAGGCTGGGGTAGCACACGGCCTGCTTGCCCTCCAGCAGTCCCAGCTTGGACAGAATGGTGGGTGCGGCACAGATGGCGGCCAGCTTGACCCCCTGTTTGTGCGCCTGTCCGATCAGTTCCATGGCGGCGGGGCTGGACTGGATGGCGTCTACGCCGCCCAAACCGCCGGGCAGGAACAGCAGTTCCAGATCTTCCGCCTTGATTTGCTCCACGGAGCAGTCGGCGGTGACGGTGATGTTGTGGGCGCCGGTGACGGTCATACCGTCCACACCGGCCAGACACACGTCCACCTTTGCCCGGCGCAGCAGGTCAGCGGGGACAAGGGCCTCGGCCTCTTCAAAGCCGGTGCCAAGAAGAATACATACCATTATAGTTCCTCCTATTCACTCAAAGCAGAGGGGACACCAGCGACCAGATCTGTTCGTGGATGTCCTCGATGGAACGCAGTTGACCGTTCTCCACGCAGGGGATCACCGTCCAGCCCAGCACCTGCGCGGCTTGCAGCGCGGCGGTGCGGCAGGTGGAGAGATAGGTGTCGTCCACCTCGTGGATGTCGGCGGTGGTGTTGGTGGACTGCTCCCGGCTGCGCAGCAGCTTCACGGCGAAGTCGGTGGGCATATCCAGATAGAGTACCGGATCCGCCCGGGGCAGTTCCAGGCGGTCATGCTCAAACTCGTCCAGCCAGCGGCAGAACTCCGCCCGCTCCCCATCGGGAAGCTTGGCCGACTGATGCACCGCATTAGACGTAGTGTAGCGGTCCGCCAGAATGAGGCCGCCGTTTTGATAATAGTCTCCCCACACCTTTTTCATGGAGGCGTAGCGATCCACCGCATAGAAGGCGGAAGCGGCGTAGGGGTTCACGTCTCCGGGGCGGGAGCCAAACTCGCCCGAGAGGTACATGCGGATCAGAGCGGAGGAGGGTTCTTTATACTGGGGGAAGACCAGACGCTCGTAGTTTTTACCCATGCCGTCCAAACGCTGGCACAGGGTCTTGAACTGGGTGGATTTTCCAGAGCCGTCCGTCCCTTCAAAAACAATCAGTTTACCGGCCATCACGCATCCTCCTTTTTTGTGCTGCCGGTCAGACGCAGCTTGACTGCCTTGACCAGCACCAGCGGCAGCTTGGCCATGCGGGAAAAGCGCTTGGGTTCTTTATAAAGGCGATAGGCCCACTCCATGCCCAGCTTCTGGAATGCTTCCGGTGCGCGCTGCACCGTTCCGGCGTACACGTCCAGCACGCCGCCCAGACCGATGGCCAGCTTTGCGCCCGTGTTCGCGCCGTGGGCAGCCATCCACTTCTCCTGCTTGGGGGCACCCAGACAGACGAAGAGCAGATCAGGCTTTGCGTCCTGAATGGCCTGCACCACCGGCTCGTCCTGCTTGAAATAGCCGTCATGGACACCGCAAACGGTGAGGTTGGGGTACTGGCGGGCGATGTTTTGTCCGGCCACTTCGGCAACGCCGGGCTTGGCGCCCAGCAGGAACAGCCGTCCGCCCCGCTTGTCCAGTTCGGCCAGCATATGGGCGGCAAATTCTACCCCGGTAACACGACCTTTCAGCGGCGTACCCAGCAGACGGGCGGAGTGGATCACGCCGATGCCGTCGGCAAGGACAAGATCGGCCCCGTTGACGATGGAGCGAAATACTTCGTCCTTCTCGGCGGAGAGGATAAATTCCGGGTTGGGAGTGACCGCGTAATGAAAGCAGTCGCTGTCCAGAAAGCGGCTGCCGATTTCCACAGCTTCCGCCACGGAAAGATCATCAAAACGGATGCCCAGAACATTGATTTTCAATGAAAGACGCCCCCTCGAACTATTGTTGGCATACTTACCTCACATGATAGCACAGCCGACAAAAAATGTCCATAAAAAATGGGGTGCGCACGGGTCTTTTCTGCCGATGGAGTGGAGAATTTTCGTCTTTACAGGCAGGGGCGGGTTGGTGTATCATATACTGTAATGCACCGGTTAAGGAGTGTTTGCAATGTATTATGAGATCGTCCCCATGGATCGGGGGCATATTCCCCAGATATTGGAGCTGGAGCAGGCGTGTTTCACCATGCCGTGGACGGAGAATATGCTGGAGGACGCCCTGTTTGACCCCCAGGCCAGTTTTATTGTGGCCGAGGACGGAGAGGGCGGAGTGCTGGGCTATGCCGGTCTGCACGCCATTTTGGACGAGGGCTACATCGACAATGTGGCGGTGGAGGAGGCGGCACGGCGGCACGGAGTTGCCTCCGCTCTGTTGGACGTGTTCTGCCGGTTTGCGGAAGTAAACCTGGCCTTCCTCACCTTGGAGGTACGTGCCTCCAATCAGGCGGCCATCGCCTTGTACCGCAAGCATGGATTTGAGCAGGTGGGGCTGCGCAAGGGCTATTATCAGCGCCCGCGCGAGGATGCTATCATTATGACCCGGGAGTTTGGTGAGCATGGAACTGAGACCGCTGAATAAGACCCAGTTGGAGCAGGTCTATTACGACCATATGAAGCGCGCTTTCCCGCCCAATGAGCTGAAATCCCTCAAAGTGATGGAGCGGATGCGGGATTCCGGGCGGTACGAGCCTCTTGGCATGTACGATGGTGACCGGCTGATGGGCTATGCCCTTATGTGGCTGGAGCCGGGCGCTCCCTTTGTTTTGCTGGACTATTTGGGTACGGTAGAGGGAGAGCGGGGCAAGGGGCTTGGCACCACTTTGCTGGCGCTGCTGGCGGAGCATTATGCCCACATGCGGGGGATCTTCGGTGAAGCGGAGCGGGATAACAGCTCCGATCCGGCGGAGCGGGCGCTGCAGCACCGCCGTCTGGACTTCTATTTCCGCAACGGCTACCGGTACGCGGGCTATGACTGTGCCCTGTTCGGCGCCCACTATGAAACGCTCATCCGGGACAATGGGGATGTGAGCGCCGAGGAGCTGCTGGACATTCACAAGACCATGTATCAAAAGCAGATCCCGCCCCAGTACTACCAGCGCTTTGTTCAGCTGCCCCTTGCCGAGGGGGAGCGG
>JAZUOI010000074.1:0-13765 GCA_045604585.1 Lawsonibacter sp.
GCCAGCTGGGAGAAGTTGCCGGTCACGGCGTAGTCCGCCTTGCCCGTCAGGCTCATCAGGTTCAGGGGGATCATGGAGAACTGACCGGTGGCGCCCGTCTGCAGGAACAGCACCTTGTAGCCCTCGGGCACGCCCAGCAGGCGGCGGAATTTCTCCTGCGTATTGTCAAAGATGGCCTGGAACACTTTAGATCGGTGACTCATCTCCATGACGGACATGCCGGAACCGTTGTAGTTGGTGATCTCCGCACCCGCGCGCTGAAGCACGGACATGGGGAGCATGGAGGGACCGGCGGAAAAGTTGAAAACACGGTTGTCGCTCATCGAGAAGTCTCCTTTCAAACTGCGGCCCGTAGGCCGGAAATGGGTCATTAAAACGATAGTACCACCATTATAAAAACGGATGGTCGGTATGTCAATGCCGGAAAAGCCAAAAAAACGACCCCAAATGGGGCCGTTTTGGGGAGGTTGACAATGAGTCAATCTGTCCGAAGCAGGGAGAACTCCATGGTGCAGGAGGGGGTGCCGCCGTCCATGGGGAAGAGAGCACCGAGGGATGAGAGGATATAGTTCTCGCTGGTGAGCGTGAAGTCTACGCGGGCGCAGGCGAATTCGTGGTGATAGCTCCGATCGCCCCCCGCCTGGGCGGGGCCGTCGTTCAGACGGAGGATCTCCTCACACACGGCGTTGAGCTCGTCGGTGGAAATGCCCTCCAGGCCGTAGAGCAGCGACCACAGGATGCAGGCTATTTTTTCATTGGGAGCGGGAGCCAGGACATTGCCCTCCACATGGTAGGAGAAGGATACGCCGCGCAGGACGTCGTCCTCCACCGTCCACGCAAATTCCAGGGGCGGCGCGCTGTCGAAGGAGTCAATGATGATCTGATTGGGAGCGTCGGGGTGGACGATCTTCTCAAAGGTGCCATCCACGGTGAGCAGATGGGTCAGCTCGCTGCCGCTTTCCAGGCGGAAGCGGACGGTGTCGTTGTAGTTTTCCACAAACTGTTTCACCGTCAGCTCGCCCTGATGCCGGGGAGCCATGGCGGCGTGCTGGCCGTTGACCAGCGCGATGATGCCCACCACGCACAAAATGCCCGCGGCGATGACCTTGATGATACTCTTTGGGAAGTCCCAGTAGGAGTGACCCGGGCGGCTTCCGTCCCAGTAGGCGACCTCGTCCAGATCGTAGTCCCAGCCCAGCCGGTTGCCCTTGTAAATCTGATACAGGGAGTAGCCCTGGGTGATGGTGGTGATGACGGGGATGCCCAGACCCAGACCACGGATGAGCACGCCGCCGGTGCGGGCAAAGGCCTCCCGGATGCTCAGAGGGCTGCCGTCCCCCCGGGTGATGCGCAGTCCGAACAGGAATTTGCCCGGGGTGGTGCAGAAGAAGTGGAGCATCAGCGGTTCCAGCAGCAGGGTGACGAAGATGGGGACGAAAAACTTGGTGAAGACCTGCAGAACGCTCTGGTCGGCGGTCAGGCTGACCCGGAACAGCTTCTGACACAGGATCAGAAACAGAACGTTGTACAGGAACAGGTCGAAGTTGCGGGCAAAATATCGCCGGAACGGGCAGTAAGCATCGGGCAGGCGGTCGTACACCGGCGCGGGAGGCGGGGGCGCAGCGGACTGTCCGGGCACAGGTATGGGTGCGGGCTGCTCCAGCCGCTTTAAGTAGGGTTGAGGATCCAGCTGCTGATAAGTAGGGGGGTCGGCGCACAGATCCCGGCACAGGGCGCGGGCGTGCTCCAGCTGGCCGCTTTCCCGCTCCAGACGGGACAGCGTCTCGTTCAGCACACCCTCCAGGGTGCGGGAGCCCTTCTGCATGGCCTGAATGTCCTCCAATGAGACGTTCAGCTGGCGCAGCAGCTTGATTTTTAAAAGAGTGTCCAAATCGGATTGGGAATAGTTACGGTAGCTGTTTTCTCCCCGGGCGGGGGCGATGAGCCCCTCGGCCTCGTAAAAGCGGACGCTGGCTCGGGGCAGGCCGGTAGTCTGTTCGATCTCCTTGATGGTCATGGCAAAGCCTCCTTTCGGCGGATCCTGACTATACAATAAGCCATCAAGTGGGTTTACAGTCAAGAGGGCAGAAGGGATTTTTTGCAAAAATTTTGTAAAGTTCGTTTTCCCTCCCTTGCATTTGCATGCCGGAGGGATATAATGAAGGCAGAACAAGCAGGGAGGGGTAGTATGAGACCGCTTCTTTTTCTCTACAATCCAACGGCGGGCAAGGGACGCGTGCGCCAGCAGCTGGCCGGTATTGTGGATCGGCTGACCCGGGCCGGTTGGCTGGTGAGCGCCTATCCCACCCAGGGAAAAGGGGACGCCGCCCGGGTGGCGCGTGAGCTTGGCCCGTCCTTTGAGCGTGTGATCTGCGCCGGGGGTGACGGTACTCTGAGCCAGACGGTGGCTGGGCTGATGGAACTGCCGGAGGAGCAGCGCCCGGTCATTGGCTATATCCCGGCCGGCTCCACCAACGACTGCGCCCACAATCTGGGACTGCCCGCCGGTATGCTGGCCGCCGCGACCGTGGCCGCCGAAAAGGGCGTACCCAAGGCTTTGGATGTGGGCAAGCTCAACGACACTCCCTTTATTTACGTGGCTGCCTTCGGAGCCTTTACCGAGGTGGCTTACGACACTCCGCAGGAGCTGAAAAACACCTTTGGCCACATGGCGTATATCATGGCGGGGATCGGGCAGCTGCCCAACCTGACCCCCTATCACCTGCGGGTGGAGCATGACGGACGGGTCATTGAGGATGATTTCCTCTACGGCATGGTGTGCAATACCTTTTCCATCGGCGGGTTCAAGGGGCCGGTGCTGCCGGCCGACCGGGTGGTGCTGGACGACGGACAGTTTGAGGTCGTGCTGGTGCGCAAGGACATCAAGATGGGCGATTTGAGCAGCGTGCTGACCAGTCTGGTGCGCAACGTACCGGTGGATACGGCGGCGGTAGTGTCCTTCGAGACCTCCCGGCTGACCATCACCTCGGACACCCCCATCCCCTGGACGCTGGACGGGGAGTATGGCGGAACCTATGCCAGCAGCCAGGTGGTCAACTGCCAGCAGGCGGTGACCATCGTACACGGAAAAACACAAGCATAACGATACCCCCCGACCTATGGTCGGGGGGTGTGGTTTTCTTATGGGGTAAGCAGTGTCCACTGTATCAGAAGCAGCAGGCCAAGGCCGGGTACGCCCAATACGCCAAGCACCAGCGCGTTGATGAAGTTGACACCCAGGGACAGTCCCAGCGGCTGAAGCACCGCAAGGGCGGCAAGACTCCCGACCCAGCGCATGCCCAGCCGCACCAGGGCGGCCAGCGGCCGGCGCAGCAGCACCAACGCCGCAGCCGCTGCCAATCCGGCGCAGAGGTACAGCCCGGCGGTCATGCCGAGCCCTCCAGCTCTTTGACCCGGCGAAGCAGATAGGCATACCGGGACTGCAGGGCGGTGATCTCAAACACATAGGAGTCGATCAGATCCCGGTCGCTGGCGTAGTTGAAGCCGGTGTAGGCTTGTTGAATGAGCACTTGGGTGGCGGAGAGGTTGTTCATCAGCTCCTGCCGTTCCAGCATACGGCGGGCGTCCTGTGTGCGGCGAAAGGGAAACGCGCGAGGGGGTCGTTCCATGCTCCTGCCTCCTTTCTTGCTTACAGCATATGAATAGTTTGGACAAATATTCCATGCTTTAATCGTGTATGAAGGAGCAACGGCAGGTCATACTACACTCAGACGGCGCAACGACCTGTTTTTAAGCCGGTGCTGGCTCATGGGAGCCGATGGCGAAAGGCGAAAACAGATCCGGCCGTTTACAACGCCGCTCCGCATCTGCGGGGCGGCGTTGTTGACTTTTTTGGGGAACATGATATACTGCAACAAAACCGAAGGGAGGCGGCGGCATGCACATCAATCGAAGCGGGCGGGTCTATACTCTGACCATGACGGCAGCGGCAGCCGCTGCCCTGTGTGTGATCAGCCCCTGGGCGGTGCCGGTGGGGGCAGTGCCCCTGTCGCTGACTACGCTGGGGGTGTATTTGACCGCCTTTTTGCTCACACCCGGTCAGATGGCCGGGACGGTGGCGGTGTACCTGCTGCTGGGTGCGGCGGGTCTGCCTGTTTTCTCCGGTTTTGCCGGGGGGGTTGGGGTGCTGGCCGGGCCCACGGGCGGCTATCTGGTTGGTTACCTGCCTGCGGGGGTGCTGTGCGCGCGTTCTGCCCGCCGGAACGGTTGGCGGCGTGTGGCGGGTATGGTACTGGCTACGGGGGCGGTCTACCTGACCGGCACGGTGTGGTACTGCCTGCAAAGCGGCGTGGCGCTTCTACCCGCGCTGGCGGTGTGTGTGCTGCCTTTCCTGCCCGGAGACGCGATCAAGCTGGCGGCGGCTCTGACCCTTGGGCCGGCGGTGAAAAGCCGGCTGGACAAGGCCGGATTGTTACGATGAAAAAAACGGCTCTCTGTTTTTACAGAGAGCCGTTTTGTTATCAAAATACTGCTTGGACGAACACCATGTATAGTGCCGTTGCGCCGAAAATGGAAATGAGGTCGTTGCCCTTCCACAGATGCAGAGCCACGGCGGCCAGTCCGGCAAGCAGGGCGGGCAGCCAACCGGCGGGGGAGGCGAAGCTGACCCCTTTCAGACAGTAGACGATGAGCATGGCGATGATGGCCGGGGGGAGCACCTGACCCAGATAGAGCACCATGCGGGGCGGGTGGTCACCCCGGTCGAACAGCAGAAAGGGCAGTGCCCGGGTCAGAAAGGTGACCGCGGCCATCACAGCGATGGAAGCCAGCGCCTGGGGCGCGGATAAAACAGGGGTCATTGGATGGTCGCTCCTTTCTTTGTGTGGGTGTCCAAATAGGGGCGAGCCAGGGCCAGCACCAGCACGATAACGGCCAGAGCGGGCACCAGCATGTTGTCCGGGCCGAACAGGGTGAGGCAGACCACGGTGACTGCCGCGCCCAGCAGGGCGGGCAGATGTTTGGGATAGCTTTTCCACTGGTCAATGGCGATGACAACGAACAGGGCGGTCATGGCAAAGTCCACTCCGGTGGTGTCAAAGCCCAGCAACTGACCGGCTACCGCGCCCATGACTGAGCCGGCGATCCAGTAGCTGTGGTTGAGCAGGGCGATCCAGAAATAGAAGTCGTGGGCACGCACGCCCTCCGGGGGCTGGGCGGAGCTGAGCAGGGCATAGGTTTCGTCCGTCAGACCGAACATCATGTAAAGCTTGCGCCAGCCCATGCCCCGCAGCTTTTCCAGCAGGGACAGTCCGTACACCAGATGACGGAAATTGACGATGAAGGTCAGCAGCGCCACCTGGGGCAGGGACGCACCCATGGCCAGCAGGGAGACGCCCAGATACTGACCGGAGCCGGCAAAGATCAAAAGGCTCATCAAAAACGCCCAGAACGCCCCGTAGCCGATGGACTGGAGCATCAGGCCAAAGGCGATGCCGATGGCCAAATAGCCCATGAGCACCGGGATGGTCACGGGAAAAGCGGCGGCGATGGCTTTGCGGTTCATGGTTCAATCACCTCGTTCGGAAGGTCAGCGCCTATTGTACTCTTTTTTGGAGCAGGAGACAAGCGGGTTGGAAAAATATATTTTTACAGGTAAACAGAATGAAAACCGCCGGAGGCCAGCTGTGACAGGCTTCCGGCGGTGGTGCTTATCTTATTTGGTGCAGCATGCGCACCAGTTCGTCTGCATTCATGGGAAACGCTCCTTTTCGGGATGGTCAGCGTTTGTTGGACTGCCGCCAGATCTTCTGCTTGTCTGCCTGGGCGATGAGCTCGTCACGGAAGTCCGGGTGGGCAATGGACACCAGCAGCTGGGCCCGCTCCCAGGTGGTGCGGCCGATGAGGTTGACTGCGCCAAACTCGGTGACTACGAAGTAGGTCTGGCTTCTGGGGTCGGTGACGATGTCCCCGTGGAAGTGAGGGGCGATGTTGGAGTGGAGCTGCCCCTCTTTGTCAGTGAAGGTGGAGTTCAGGCAGATGAAGCTCTTGCCGCCCTTGGACATGGAGGCGCCGGTGAGGAAATCCAGCTGACCGCCCGTGCCGCTGATATGACGCAGGGCGGAGCTTTCCGCCGTCACCTGTCCGAACAGATCCACGCTGATACAGCTGTTGATGGAGATCATGTTGTCGTGGCTGGCGATGGTATGGGGGGAGTTGACATACTCCAGCGGGCAGATCATCACGCCGGGGTTTTCGTCCAGCCAGTCGTACAGGCGCCGGGAACCGAAGGCGATACCGGTGACGCCCTTGCCCTTGTTGATGGTCTTTTTGGTGTTGGTCAGTTTGCCGGCCTCGTACAGATCCACATAGGCGTCGGAGCACAGCTCCGTATGCATGCCCAGATCCCGCACATCCGACTGAGCCAGCATGGAGCCCACTACCCCGGGGATGCCGCCGATGCCCAGCTGAAGGGTGGCACCGTCCTGAATGTAGGGCAGAATATGCTGGGCGATGCGGATATCCTCCGGCGCGGGAGCGGCAGGAGGGATTTCCATGAGCGGGGGATGTGCTCCCTCCACCACGAAGTCCACGTCGGAGATGTGGATGACCTCGTCAAAGCCGCCCAGGATACGGGGCAGGTTCTCGTTGACCTCCACAATGACCACGTCGGCCTTTTCCAGAATGCCCCGGGCCACGCCGGTGGAGCAGGATAGGTTGAAGTAGCCATGCTTGTCCATGGGGGTGACGCACATCATGGCCACGTTGACGGTGAGGAAGTGACGGTAATAGGGCACTACGTCCCGGAACACCATGGGGATGAAGTTACACAGCCCCTCGTCGCACAGCCTGCGCTCGTAGGGGGAGCAGTGCCAGCTGTTGTACATGAAGTGTTCCCGGCTGGGGTCACACTCCCTCGTGCGGATGGGGCCAAAAATCAGGTTGCCGCGAATTTTTACGTCGGTCAGTTCGTCTTTCCGCTTTGCCAAAGCCGCGTCCAGCAGGACGGGGAAGCCCATGGCGGTGGTGTAATCCACCCAATCGCCGCTTTTGATCACCTGCACCGCCTGTTCCGGGGTGCGCAGCTTGGCGCGATAGCGTTCCTGTACGGTCATAGTCAGCCCTCCTGTATGTTGCTTTGCTCTATTTTATCGCACTGGTTTGATGCACGTCAAGAGGATGTGGTAGGGCGGGGGCAAGCCCCCGCCCTACCCGTATGGAGAACAGCGGAAATGAACTGGACACGAGCCTTGGTTTTGACTATAATATAGTGTGATATTATTTGCTTTCGGAAAGGAACGTACTGAATAATGAAAGAAATGATTTTGCTCAAGCTGGGCGAGATGGTGCTCAAGGGGCTCAACCGCCGCAGCTTTGAGGACAAGCTGCAGGCCAATCTCCACCGCCGGTTGCACACCTATGGCCAGTTCCGGGTGTACACCCGCCAGTCCACCACCTACGTGGAGCCCATGAATGACGAGTGTGACGTGACCGGGGCGCTGGAGGCTATCAAAAAGGTGTTCGGCATTGTGGGTGTGTCCCTGGCTCGTCCCTGCGAAAAGGATAAGGACGCCATTCTGAACACCGCCAAGGAGTTTTTGGACGACAAGCTGCGTGCGGCCAAAACCTTCAAGGTGGAGACCAAGCGGGCGGACAAGTCCTTCCCCATGAACTCCATTCAGCTCAGCCAGTACGTGGGCGGCGAGCTGCACGAGGCCTATGACAATCTGGAAGTGGACGTGCACAATCCCGAGCTGACCGTCCACGTGGAGGTGCGGGACTACGCCGCCTACGTCCACGCCGACGCCGAGCCGGGTGCGGGCGGCCTGCCCGTGGGTATCAACGGCAGGGCGGTGTCCCTGCTGTCCGGGGGCATCGATTCTCCCGTGTCCAGTTACATGATCGCCAAGCGGGGCGTGGCGCTGGAGATGGTACATTTCTTCTCCTACCCCTACACCTCTCCCGAGGCAAAGGAAAAGGTCATTGAGCTGGCCCGTCTGCTCACTCCTTACTGCGGACGGCTCACCCTGCACATCGTGCCCTTCACCGCCATTCAAGAGGAGCTGCGCCGCTCCTGTCCGGAGGAGCTGTTCACCGTTGTCATGCGCCGGTTCATGATGCGCATCGCCCAGGCGGTGGCACAGCGGTGCGGAGCCAAGGCACTTGTCACCGGTGAGTGCCTGGGTCAGGTGGCCAGTCAGACTATGGAGGCCATGGCCTGCACCGGCGCGGTGGTGGATCTGCCCATCCTGCGTCCCTGCATTGGCATGGATAAGGAGGAGATCGTGCAGATCTCCCGGAAGATCGGCACGTACGAGACCTCCATTCTGCCCTATGAGGACTGCTGTACCGTCTTTACCCCCCGCCATCCCCGTCTGCGTCCCACTCTGGGGGAGGCGGAGTATGCCGAGGAAAATCTGGATATCGACAAGCTGGTGGACGAGGCCGTTTCCGGCATCGAGCGTATCCAGCTGTAAGGAGCGGGCATGATAAAGGTAATTTTGTGGGACATTGACGGCACGCTGCTGTCCTTCAAGATGGCGGAGCGGGCGGCCATCCGCGCCTGCTTTGCCCAATTCGGGCTGGGCGAGCTCACCGATGAAATGCTGGCTCAGTATTCCGCCATCAACGCCTCCTACTGGAAGCGGCTGGAGCTGGGCGAGCTGACCAAGCAGCAGGTGCTGCGGGGACGGTTTGAGGAGTTCTTTGCCGCCCACGGGCTGGACACCGGCTGTGTGGACGAGTTCAACGCCGCCTATCAGGTGCGCCTGGGGGAGACGGTGGTCTTCAACGACAACGCCGACACCCTGGTGCGGGAGCTGCGCGGGAAGGTCAAGCAGTACGCCGTCACCAACGGTACGCTGGTGGCGCAACGGGGCAAGCTGAAAAACTCCGGTCTTGACCAGCTGCTGGATGATGTGTTCATTTCCGATGTGATTGGGGTGGAAAAGCCGGGAATTGGCTTTTTTGATGCCGTCTTTGCCGCCATCGGTGACTATGAGAAGGACGAGGTGCTCATCGTGGGCGACTCGCTCACCAGCGACATACAGGGTGGCAACAACGCGGGAATCCTGTGCGGCTGGTACAATCCCGGTGGAGAACCCGTGCCGGAGGGGATGCGGGTGGACTATGACATCCGTGACCTGAATGCGGTCAAACTGATTTTGGAATTGGAGGGGTAATTATGTCCCATACGGTAGAGATCCTGTCTGTGGGCACGGAGCTGCTGCTGGGCAGCATCGCCAACACGGACGCGCAAATGCTCTCTCAGGGCTTGAGTGAGCTGGGGCTGAACGTTTACTGGCACACGGTGGTGGGGGACAATCCCAACCGGGCCCGGGAGGCGGTAAAGCTGGCCAAGAGCCGGGCGGACATCATCATCACCACCGGCGGTCTGGGCCCCACCTGCGACGACCTGACCAAAAACGTGCTGGCAGAGGCCTTTGGCAAGCAGCTGGTGTTCCATGAACCGTCGGCGGAGCGCATCCGAAGCTACTTCACCCGCACCAAGCGCCCCATGACGGAAAACAACCTGCAGCAGGCCATGCTGCCCGAGGGGTGCACCGTGCTGGAAAACGACTGGGGCACCGCCCCGGGCTGCGCCTTTGAGGCGGAGGGCGTGCATGTGATTATGCTGCCCGGTCCCCCCAGCGAGTGCCGACCCATGTTCCACTATCGGGCCAAGCCCTATCTGATGAGCTTGTCTGAGGGAGTCATCGCGTCCCACACCCTGAAGCTGTTCGGCATCGGCGAGTCGTCCATGGAGGCGCAGCTGCGGGAACAGATGAACGAGATGACCAACCCCACCCTTGCCCCCTATGCCAAGGAGGGGGAATGCGAGCTGCGGGTGACTGCCAAAGCGGAGAACGACGAGGCGGCGCAGAAGCTGCTCAAGCCTACCGTGGAGCAGGTCAAGCAGCTGTTCGGCAGCAAGGTGTACGGGGTGGACGTGTCCTCTCTGGAGCAGGTGGTGCAGACCCTTCTGGAAGAAAAGGGCATGACCATCGGCGTGGCCGAGAGCATCACCGGCGGCCTGCTTGCCAAGCGGCTGACCGATCTGCCCGGCGTGTCCCGGGTGTTTAAGGGCGGCATTGTGTCCTACACCAATGAAGTCAAGCAGAATGTTCTGGGTGTGCCGGAGCAGCTGCTCAATGAACATGGCGCGGTGTCCGCCCCTGTGGCTCAGGCCATGGCGGAGGGCGCGCGTAAGGTGCTGGGGGTGGATATTGCCCTTGCCGCCACCGGTGTGGCCGGCCCGGACAAGGACGACCGGGGCAACGATATTGGCACGGCCTTTGTGGCCATCGCCACCCCGGCGGGCAGCTATGTGCGCGCGCTGAATCTGGGCAACCGTCCCATGCGGGAGCGGCTGCGCACCCAGACGGCTCACCATGCCTTTGACCTTGCCCGGCGATATTTGAGCGGTCTGCCCTACGAGGGCTGAGCAACTTACACGACCAAGAAATGAATGGAGGTGAAGCGGGAGTGTCCGATGTCAATCAAGACTTGGAGCTGGCGTGCCGGCTGGCTGAATTGGCGGCCGAGCAGGGCGGACGGGTCTACTTTGTGGGTGGCTGTGTCCGGGACAGCCTGCTTCACCGGGAATGTAAGGATATTGACGTGGAGGTGCACGGCCTGACCCCGGCGCAGCTGGAGGGTCTGCTGGACGGACTGGGCGCGCGGGAGCGCGTGGGGGAGAGCTTTGGCATCTACATGCTGGCCGGCTACGGGCTGGACATCGCCATGCCCCGCCGGGAGCGGGCGCTGGGGCGGGGTCACCGGGACTTTGCCGTGGCGGTTGACCCGTTTATCGGTATCGAGGGTGCGGCCCGGCGGCGGGACTTTACGGTGAACGCTATGATGCGGGATGTGCTCACCGGACAGCTTCTCGACCCCTTTGGGGGACAGGCGGATCTGGAGCGGGGCATCCTGCGCCATGTGGACGATGGGAGCTTTGGAGAAGACCCCCTTCGGGTGCTGCGGGGGGCGCAGTTTGCCGCCCGGTTTGGATTTGAAGTGGCGGCGGAAACGGTGACCCTGTGCCGGAGTATGGACCTGTCCGCCCTGTCCCGGGAACGGGTGGAGGGAGAACTGGAAAAGGCGCTGCTGAAAGCCCCCCGACCCAGCGTGTTCTTCCGTGTACTGCGGGGCATGGAGCAGCTGGATGTATGGTTTGGGGAGCTGGCCGCCCTGATTGGGGTGGAGCAGAACCCCAAATACCACTCCGAGGGGGATGTATGGGAGCACACCATGATGGTGCTGGACGCGGCGGCGGATTACCGGGCGAAGGTGGACGACCCCATGGCGCTGATGCTGGCCGCCCTTGCCCATGATTTCGGCAAGGCGGTGAGCACCCGGGTCATCAACGGGGCGCTGCACGCCTACGGGCATGAAAAGACGGGGCTGCCCCTGACCCGGCAGTTTCTCTCCCGCGTTGTGGGCAGTGCCCGGCGCACCCGGCTGGTGCTGCAGCTGGTGGAGCACCATATGCGCCCCAATGTCGCGGCAAACAACGCCGTCGGCATCAAGTCCACCAACCGCATGTTTGACTGTGTGGAGGAGCCGGCTGCGCTGATGTATCTGGCACTGGCGGACAGCCGGGGTAAAATCGCCCCTGGGGAGAACGTGGTGCATGAGGAATTTCTGCGCCGGCGGTTGGCGGAATATGAGGCATGCATGGCTCGCCCACGGGTCATGGGACGGGACTTGCTGGAGGCGGGGCTTGCTCCGGGCAGCGATTTTGCCGAACTGCTTGCCTATGCCCGTAAGCTGCATCTGGCCGGGATCGAGAAGGAAAACGCTCTGAAGCAGACCCTTTCCTACGCCCGAAAAAGGAGAAGAAAAGACGGCGAAACGGCACTTTAATGCTTTTGCGCAAAAAAGTGCCGTTCCCCTCTTGCAATTCTGTTTTGTGGGGAGTATAATATGCCCATCTTTTCTGTGAGGTGCGCCAAATGAAGCGTAACATCCCCACAACCGCATCCGTGTTCGTTACCTATGGCTGGGCTCGATTTATGGGCACCGGCTATTTTGCCGTGGGCGAAAAGGATGAACGATGAGTGTCCGCCACTGTCGGCGGGATAAGATACCAAAGTAGTCTTTGGGCGCTCATTGCGGTTGTCAATGAGCGCCCTTTTATTTGTCTTGGGCAGAGGAAAGGATTGATTTGCATGGTCATAATCATGAAGCCGGGTACAAGCCAGCAGGCTATCCACGCGCTGGTGGAAAAGCTGGAAAAGCAGGAGCGGGTGCAGGTGGGCATCACCCACGGCGTGGGTTGCTCCATTCTGGGTCTGGTGGGCGATACCGTACACGTGGATATCCACAAGCTGGAGATGGAACCGGACGTGGAGCGCGTGATGCGTGTGCAGGAGCCCTATAAAAAGGCCAACCGCAAGTTTCATCCGGAAGACAGCGTTGTTACCGCCGGCGGAGTTCCCGTGGGTGGCGGGAACTTCACCGTGATGGCCGGCCCCTGCTCGGTGGAGAGCGAGCGGCAGATCATTGAGGTGGCTCGGGACGTAAAAGCGTCGGGCGCGTCCATGCTCCGGGGCGGCGCGTTCAAGCCCCGCACCTCTCCTTATTCCTTTCAGGGGATGGGGTTGGACGGACTGGATCTGCTGCTGGAGGCCAAGCAGGACACGGGTCTGCCCGTGGTCACCGAGATCATGAGCCCCAAATTCTGTGACGTGTTTGAGGAGAAGGTGGATCTGGTGCAGGTGGGCGCGCGGAACATGCAGAATTTTGACCTGCTCAAAGAGGTGGGCAAGATGTCCAAGCCCATTTTGCTCAAGCGGGGTCTGTCCAACACCTACGAGGAGTGGATCATGTCCGCGGAATACATTATGTCCGCAGGCAACGAGAACGTGATTTTGTGCGAGCGGGGCATCCGTACCTTTGAGACGGCCACCCGCAACACCCTGGACGTGTCTGCCATTCCTGCCATCAAGCGCATGAGCCACCTGCCCATCGTCATCGACCCCTCCCACTCCGGCGGTTATTACTGGTTTGTGGAACCCCTGGCCATGGCGGCCATTGCCGCGGGTGCGGATGGACTGATCGTGGAGGTGCACAACGATCCTGCCCACGCCCTTTGTGACGGGCAGCAGTCCCTCACTCCGGAGAAGTTCCGGCATCTGATGGACAAGTCCGCCGCGCTGGTGGAGCTGATGGGCAAGAAACTGGTGCGCTGAACGAAGGTGTTTTTATGAAAAAACTCACCGTGACCCTGCCGGGTCGGGAATATGATATCAAAATTGAAAAAGGACTGCTGGATCAAGCGGGGGAGTACTGCCGCGGGGTGCTGCCCAAAGCCCGGCGCATTGCCGTGGTTACCGACAGCAATGTGGGGTCCCTCTACTTGGAACGGGTGCAAAAGAGCCTTGAGGGGGCGGGCTTTGTCGTCAAAGGCATCACCGTCCCTGCCGGGGAGAGTTCCAAGAGCATGGAGATGCTGGGACAGCTCTACGACCAGATGCTGGCCTTTGGCCTGAGCCGCACCGATGCCGTGGTTGCGCTGGGCGGCGGCGTGGTGGGTGATTTGGCAGGCTTTGCCGCCGCCACCGTGCTGCGTGGGGTGGACTATGTGCAGATCCCAACCACCCTGCTGGCGCAGGTAGACTCCTCGGTGGGGGGCAAGGTGGCCATTGACCTGCCCGCGGGGAAAAATCTGGCCGGAGCCTTCTGGCAGCCCAAGCTGGTGCTCATGGACCCGGATTGTCTGGCTACCTTGCCTGACGCTGTCTTTTCCGACGGCATGGCGGAGGTTATTAAGTACGGCTGCATTCGGGATGCGGACTTTTTTCAG
>JAZUOI010000075.1:0-11871 GCA_045604585.1 Lawsonibacter sp.
GCTATAGTTGTACTGCATGCCAAAGTCCACCGTGGTCACCGACCGGTCAAACACCGTACCCGGGACGTACAGCAGACCGTTTACCCACTCGGGCATGGCGCTGACCTGAAAGGGGATCAGGCGGTCGTTCACCGCAATGAAGCCCAGCCGTTCGGCAGCCATACCCGGCACACACAAAAGAGCTGCCAGCAGGGCGATGGCACACAGCGCAGCCATGATTCGTCTTTTCATCGCCCATACCTCCTTCTTTCGCAGGTTTATGTGTTGATTGTTGAATTATATCATAGTATAATGGAAAAGACAAGCCGCACCCGAATGGGGCGACCACAAAGGAGCGATTTCCTATGACCATCGTATACAATTCCAAAACCGGTTTTACACAGCAGTACGCCCAGATGCTGGCCAAGGCGCAGGGAATGCGCGCCCTGTCCCTGGAGCAGGCACAGCAGGAGCTGGGTCAGGGTGCACCGGTGCTGTTCATGGGCTGGGTCATGGCCGGCCATATCAGCGGAGTCGACCAGGCGGTGCGCCGCTGGGACGTGAAGTGTGCCGTGGGCGTGGGCATGTCCCCCGCCGGGAAAGAGGTGCTTTCCACCCTGTCCAAGGCCAACTTCGTCCCCAACGCCCCCATCTTTTACCTGCAGGGCGGCTGGGCGCCCAAGAAGGTAGGCTGGTTCCAGCGCCGGATGGTGGGCATGGTCACCCGCGCCAAGCGCAAACAACTGCAGGCCAAGAGCAACCGCACCCAGCAGGAGCAGGAGCAGCTGGAACTGCTGGTACGCGGGGGCAGTCGGGTGGAGTTCCGCAATCTCAAGCCCATTCAGCAGTGGTTGGAACAGCATGGCTGAGATGAAGCTGCTGGCGGTGTATGACGACCGCAACTACCAGCCCCACTGGACGCGCCATGAGCGGCACGCCGTGCGCTCGGTCATTGTCCGCGACGGACGCGTTGCGCTGGTCAGAAGCAGAAAAAAGGGCTTTTACCAATTCCCCGGCGGCGGCATTGCCCCCGGCGAGACCCACGTGCAGGCACTGGTACGAGAGGCAAGAGAAGAGGTAGGTCTTGCCGTCCTGCCCCACACCGTACGCCCCCTTGGCATGGTGCGAGAGATCCGTGCCTCCCAGTTCGCCCCCAACACCATTTTCGACCAAACCTCTTACTACTATTTTGCCGACGTGAGTGATACGGTGGTCGAACAGGTACTGGAGGATTATGAACAGGATCTGGGCTACACCCTGGAGTGGGCGGATATGGACAAAGCCCGGCAGATCAATTTGCACCTGTGCCGCACCCATCGCTACAAGTCCAAGTTCGTGCTGCGGGAGGCGGAGATCCTTGCCCTGCTGCTGGCCGAACGTGAGCCTCATGTGTGAATTTTTTGTGAAAACCATTGTAATCTGCGGACTAATCGTGTAAACTGAAAACAGAAAAACTATGCCAAGGGAGGCTGTTACAATGAAAGTTGCCCGTTTTGTGCTGAAAATCGTCGCCTTTTCCCTGGTGGCAGCGGCCGCCGTGTGCGCCATCATCGCCTATTGGGACAAGCTGGCTGCGCTGTTCCAAACCGTCAGCGGTAAGCTGGCCGAGAAAAAAGCCTGCGTCTGCAAGTCGGAATACGAGGACTATGTGGAATAACTCCCAATAACCCGATACAAAAAGCGGGCGATGCCGTTCGGCATCGCCCGCTTTCTTTATGCGCGCTGTCTGCGCAGATGGTCATAATAACCGGCCTGGGTCACGGTAAGATAGGGCTGCAGCCACAGGGACACCAGCCACCCCGCCAGCGCAGCCGCAAACACCACCACCGGATGACTGCTCAGCTGCAGCACCTGCTGCACATTCCCGCTCAGCACAGCACTCATACCTCCCAGCGCCACAATGGCAGCAGATTCCACCACCCAGCTGGCCGTAAAACCAAGCAGATACCAGCCGAAAAAGGACAGAATCAGCATGGCGTACTCCACACTCCGCCCCCGCATAAGCAGTCGGCTTGCGCGCAGGGCGAAAAGCACCCCTTTCTCCGGCTCGTCCAGCAGGCAGAACTCTGCCATGGCATATCGCAGCACGCACAGGCCAAACACCACAAACCCGGCTGTGATCAGCAGCGGAACCAGCACCCCGCCGCCGGGCAGAAAGGCCGCAGATACCGCCAGACTGATCAGGGGCAGGAAGATGACCACGTACCAGCACAGGCTCAGCACCGCCACCGAAACATTCAGCAGCAGCACCCGACCGACCATGGAAAAGCCGTCCAGCAGCGCGGCCGCACTTGTCTTTTCACCACGGTTCACCCGCAGCCCCCAGCTGGCATAGCCGATGTCTATCACCAACCGAACCACCATCAACAATATGTTTGCAAACAACCCAACCGTTCCCACGGCGGCCACCGTCAGCGCCAGTGCCCGCTCCGGCGCAACACTCTGCCGAAGCATCTGCACCAGCCGGTTCACCGGGTTCTCGCTCACCAGCCCCAGCGCCAGTGCGGAGCCGCCGGTCAACAGCAGGTACAGGGCGGTCACCTGCCAGGGGCTTTGCCCCGTCTGGCGGCGCAGGGCGAGCCGTGCGCTGCTTTTGAGCGTCTTTCGGTCGATCTTCATGGCAATGCGTCCTCGTTTCTCTTTACTTCTCCCACTTTTCAAGCAGCATTTTCAACTGGTCGGCAAAGCGTGCCAGATCCTTGTTTGGCCGGCCGCGGCTGCGGCTGATGGCCTGTACCAGCAGCTTGCCCGTCTCCTCCAGCCGGCGGAAGGCCGGGGACGGTGCAGACGCGCCGCCGGAGACCCGTTTCTTTTCCCGCATAATACCCGGAGCCAGCATGGCGTTGGCGGCCAGGTCGTAGACCTCTTCATACAACGGAGCGTGGGCAGCCAGCCCCAATTCCCGCAGAGTCTGGGCGAAGGCCTCGGTCACCTCGCTGTCCCCATGCACCACGAAAATATGCTCCGGCTTGGGGTCAAACTGCCGCGCCCAGGCAATGAGGTGGGTGCGGTCGGCGTGGGAGGACAGCCCCTTAAAGTTGACGATGCGCGCCTTGACGGAGATCTCCTCCCCGAACAGCTTGACGCTGGCCGCGCCGTCCAGCAGGCGGCGGCCCAGCGTCCCTTCCCCCTGGAATCCTACAAAGACCACCGCGCACTCCGGCCGCCACAGGTTATGCTTGAGGTGGTGGCGGATGCGTCCGGCATCACACATACCGGAGGCGGAGATGATGACCTTGGAGGTCTTGTCCATGTTCAGCAGCTTGGACTCTTCACTGGTGTGCACCAGCTTCAGCCCCGGGAAGGTGAACAGATCCTCTCCCCCCTGCACCAGGGCAATGGCCTCCTCGTCCAGATAGCCGTGCAGGTCGCCGGCGTAGACCTTGGTGGCCTCTGCCGCCAGGGGACTGTCCACGCACACGGTGAAGTCCGGACAGGAGCGCACCAGTCCGGCGTTTTTGATCTCCCGAATGAAGTAGAGCAGCTCCTGGGTGCGCCCCACCGCAAAGGAGGGAATGATCACGTTTCCGCCCCGGGCAAAGGTCTCGTCGATGAGCTGGGCAAGCGCCCCGGTATAGCTCTCCGGCGGTTCGTGATCCCGGTCGCCGTAGGTAGACTCCATCACAACGTAGTCCGCCTGCTCCACCGGCTGGGGGTCACGGATCACGGGCTGATCCACATTTCCGATGTCGCCGGAAAAGACGATTTTTTTGGTCACGCCCCCCTCGGTCGCCCAGATCTCCACGCTGGCCGAGCCAAGCAGATGTCCCGCGTCGGTAAAGCGCGCCTTCACTCCCTCGCACAGCTCAAAAGTCTGGCCGTACTCCATCACTGCCAGCTGCTGCAAGGTCTGTTCGGCGTCCGCCAGTGTGTAAAGGGGCTCCACCGGCGTTTTCCCGGAACGGCGTCCCTTTCGGTTCTCCCACTCCGCCTCACTCTCCTGAATGTGGGCACTGTCCCGCAGCATAATGCCCAGAAGGCGGGCGGTCAGCCGGGTGGTGTGGATCTCGCCCTGATAACCCAGTTTGACCAGCAAGGGTAGCCGGCCGGAGTGGTCGATATGGGCGTGGGTGACGATCACGTGGTCGATATAGCCCGGGGCAAAGTCCAGCTCGCGGTTGTCAAACTCATCTCTGCCCTGCTGCAGGCCGCAGTCGATCAGAATCTTTTTCCCGTTGACCTCCAGGCAGTGGCAGCTGCCGGTAACGGCACGGGCAGCGCCGAAAAACGTCAGTTTCATACGCATCCTCCTTCCGTGGAACAGCGGTTCTTTCTCTTTTTATTGTACACGGGAAACCGGGTAAAATCTACACTATTTTGTAAATAAAAACATGGGCGGGAAACCCGCCCATGCCCTTACAAAAGCCCGAAATGCCGCACAGCGGCGGTGATCCCGTCCTCATCCACCTGAGCCGTGACCCAGTCTGCCCCGGCCTTGACCGTTTGGCTGGCGTTGCCCATGGCCACGCCGATGCCCACGCAGGATAACATGGACAGATCATTTTCACCGTCTCCAAAGGCCATAGCCTCTTCCGGCTTCAACCCCGCCCAGTCCAGCACCGCGGCGATTCCTGCCGCTTTGCCTCCCCCCGGGGGCATGGCATCCAGAAAACCGGGGTGCCAGCGGGTATGAGCCAGATGCTTCGCCCGCTCCAGCAGCAGGTTTTCCCGCTCAGGAGACAGCATAACAATGACTTGGTACACCTCCCGTTCCAGCGCCCGGCTCAAAGGGCACACAGGGGGACGTGCCACCTGAAATTCTTCCAGAAATGCCTCCGCAGCCGCATCACAGCAGTTGAGCCAGCATTCCTCACCCTCCAAAAAGATCCCGGAAAATCCGTGCTCGGTCATGGCATCACAAATCTCCCGCATTCCCTGCTTGGGGATCGGGTTGCGGTAGACCACCTGATTGCCGCATTGGCAAAACTGTCCGCTGACGGTGCTGTAGCCGTCAAAGGCAAACTGCGCGGTCACCGGTGCCATGAAGCTGCTGTGCCGCCCGGTGGACACAAACAATCGGATTCCCCTTCGGCGCAGGGCATGCAGGGTATCCAGCGTATTTTGTGGGATCCGGTGGGTGGCCGGATCCACCAGCGTCCCGTCCACGTCAAAAAAGATGGCTTTGATCACAATTTTACTCCTTTTGCGTGAACGCGGGGCCGCCAAAGGCAGCCCCGCGTTGTATACATTTATTCTTCCACTGCGGCGGGCAGCTTTTCCACCAGCGCCCATTCCACCCGGCGCTCACAAATGGACTCCACCCGCACGCGCAGCCCCAGAACCTCCACCACCGGACAGCTTCCGTCCTCGGGAATGACAGGAAGCTGGGCAAAGACCAGACCACCCAGCGTGTCATAGTCCCGCTCGTCCTCTTCATCCTCGGGCAGTTCAATGTCCAGCTCCTGAGCCAGCTCTTCCAGCTCCGCACCACCGGACACCCGCCACAGGTTGTCCTCCAGACGAATGACGCGCTGCTGCTCCTGGGGGTCGAACTCGTCGTAGATGTTGCCCACGATCTCCTCCAGCAGATCCTCCATGGTCACAAGACCGCTGATGCCGCCATACTCGTCCACCACCAAAGCCATGTGGATCTTGCGGCTTTGCATGTCCCGAAGCAGCACGTCGGCACGCACCGTCTCGGGCACAAAGTACACCGGATGCAGAAGTTCCTCCAGGGGCAGCGGTTCGGCCAGACAGGCGTTGATCAAATAGGCTCGGGCCGTGAGAACGCCAACCACGTCGTCCGCTTGATCCCGGCACACAGGGAAGCGGGATCGACCGGACTGGCGAATGCGCTCCACAATCTCCTCATGACTGTCCTCAAGGGACAGAATGACCATGTCGGTACGATGGGTCATCACGTCCCGGGCGGTCGTGTCGTTGAGTTCAAAGATGTTTTCAATAAGTTCTTTTTCGTTGGCCTCGATAGCGCCGGACTCTTCGCCCTCCTCCACCAGCGCCATGATCCCGTCCTGAGATACTTCCTCCGGGTTGCGCAGGCGGCGCAGCAGAGGGAGAAACAAGACCAGAACATTGATCAACAGGCTGACGCCAAACAGGATCTGCCATAAATGGGGGTCTGACGGCACAGAGATTCCTCCTTTATTATTGCGGGTGCTTTGTGCAGTTTTGCGTGTATTTTTCATTAGTATAGCATAATAACCGTGGAAAAGCAAATATAGACATTTCTTTTGGGAGTGGTATAATAGCATCCGCTGACAAACACTCCGCGGGATCTCTCCGCTTTTAGGAGGCCTTTCCTATGCAATCAAAACGATTCAACACCAACTGGAAGCGTGCCGCGCAGCCCCTGCCCGGACTGATGCGCCGCTTCGCCACCTCGGTGGCGGTGGGTGCGCTGATCAGCCTGATCGGTGTTGCGTTCCATCACAGCATCGACCTGGCCACCAAACTGCGCCTTGCCCACCCCGCTCTTCTTCTGCTCCTTCCGGTAGCAGGCGCAGCTATCGTGTTACTGTACCGCGTTTGCGGCATGGAACAGGATCGGGGCACCAATCTGGTGCTGGTAGCCGTGCGCAGCGCCCACCATCTGCGCCTGCGCACCGCTCCGCTCATCTTTTTATCCACCGTCACCACCCATCTGGTGGGCGGTTCGGCCGGACGGGAGGGCGCGGCACTGCAGCTGGGCGGCTCCATTGCCGACACGCTGGGCAAGGGTCTGCGTCTGAACAATAAGGAGCAGCGGGTCATCGTGATGTGCGGCATGTCCGCCGCCTTTTCCGCCCTGTTCGGCACGCCGCTGACCGCCGCGCTGTTTGCCATGGAGGTGACCAGTGTGGGCGTGCTGTACTATGCGGCTCTGGTGCCCTGCCTGCTCAGCTCGCTGACCGCCCTTGGGATTGCCCGTCTGCTGGGGGTACACGCCGAGCAGTATGCGGTGACCGGCATCCCGGAGCTGGCCGCCCTGTCCATGACCCAGGTGGTGATATTGGGCGGACTGTGCGCGGGACTGTCCGTGCTGTTCTGCAAAGCCATGCACACCGCCCCCCATCTGTACGAAAAGGTGACCAAAAAGCCCGTCCTGCGCGCGGCGCTGGGCGGCTGTCTGGTGCTGGGACTGACCGCGCTGGTGGGAAATCAAAACTACAACGGTGCGGGTGCTCATGTCATCACCGCCGCACTGGCAGATGGCGCCCGCCCGGAAGCCTTCCTTCTGAAGATCCTGTTCACCGCCCTCACTCTGGGTGCAGGCTTCCGGGGCGGCGAGATCGTACCCGTGCTGTTTACCGGAGCTGCTTTTGGCAGCGTAGCCGGCCCGCTGCTGGGTCTGACCACTTCATTCGGCGGAGCGCTGGGTATGGCGGCGGTGTTCTGTGGGGCAACCAACTGTCCCATCTCCTCCCTGCTGCTGGCCTACGAGCTGTTCGGCGGCGAGGGACTTGCCCTGTTCGCCCTGTGCTGCGGCGTATCCTATACCCTCTCCGGTTACTCCGGTCTGTACAGCGAGCAGAAAATCGTCTACTCCAAATTCGCCCCGGAATGGATCGACAAACACGCAGAATAAGAAAAACGGCTGTCCGTCCGGACAGCCGTTTTTTTACAGTTTTAAGACGATACCTGCCACCGCCGCCAAACCAATGAAAGCAATGGGGTGGAGCTTTTTCAGCAGTTTGAGGCGCATGCACACAAATACCGCCGCACCGATGGCCAGCGCCAGCCAGTTCACACGCACACCGCTCCAGCCCGCGCCGGAGATATTCAGGTAGATGGACACGGCCACCCGCAGTCCCGCCGTCGCCACCAGGGCAGTGGAGGCAGGACGCAGTCCGTAGAACACATCATTCACCGTTTTGGACGCACGGAACTTCTGTAAAAAGCCAGCGATGATCAGGATCACCAGAATAGACGGGGTGATCAGTCCCAAAGTGGCGATCACACAGCCGGGTATCCCCGCCGTCTCAAACCCCACATAGGTCGCCATGTTCACACCGATGGGGCCGGGAGTAGACTCAGCCACGGCGATCATGGTGGTCAGGTCCGCGTCGGTAAACCAGCCGGTGGACGCCCCCATATCCTGCAAAAAGGGTATGGTGGCAAGACCGCCGCCCACGGAAAACAGCCCCACTTTGAAAAACTCGAAAAACAGCCGCAGAACGGTCATGGTTTTCCACCCGCCTTTCTGCTCATCAGCCACCGGGCTGCCCAGCCCAGAACACCCGCACCCACAACAAGGGTCACCGGGGACAGCTTCAGTCCCAGTGACAGAACCAGCACCAGCAGGAATATACCCACGGTAAGCCCGTCCCTCAGGCTGGATTTCCCCAGTTTGATGACGCTGGAGGCGATCATGGCCACCACGCCGGCATTGACCCCGGCCAGAGCGTGTCTCACCACGGGGATATCGGCAAAGTGGCTCAAAAAGGCGGCGATCAGGGCAATGATGACCACCGAGGGGAAGACCACGCCCAGCGTGGTGGTAATGCCGCCCACCACCCCTTTGTACTTATATCCGATGAAGGTGGCCGTGTTCACCGCGATGACACCGGGGGTGCATTGACCGATGGCGAAGTATTCGGTCAGCTCCTCGTCGGTGGCCCAGCCCTTGTTCTCCACCACCTCACGCTGGAGGATGGGCAGCATGGCATAGCCGCCGCCAAAGGTGCATACACCCACCTTGGCAAAGGTAAAGAACAGATCCAGATAGATGTTCATCCCGCCTGCTCCTTACTTCAACTGCTCCAGCTCATCCATCCACAACGCGGCCACCCCGTCGCTGGGCATGGACCAGTCCCCCCGGGGGGAGAGGGTCACGCTGCCCACCTTGGGCCCGTCAGGCAGGCAGGAGCGCTTGAACTGCTGGGCAAAAAAGCGCCGGTAGAAGTTCTTCAGCCATTTCAGGATGGTCTGCTTGTCATACTGCTGTCCCAGCGCATACTGAGCCAGCCGATACACCTTGCCCGGAGCAAAGCCCCAGCGCAGGATATAATACAGGAAGAAATCGTGCAGCTCGTACGGCCCCACCAGATCCTCCGTCTTCTGGCTGATGGTGCCGCCTACGGCAGGCAGCAGTTCCGGGGACACCGGGGTGTCCAGAATATCCTCCAGCACGGCGGACAGCCGTCCGTCCTCCTGCGCCTTGTCCCCGGCCACAAAGCGCACCAGATGGCGCACCAGGGTTTTGGGGATGGAAGCGTTGACCCCGTACATGGACATATGGTCCCCGTTGTAGGTGGCCCAGCCCAGCGCCAGCTCACTCAGGTCACCCGTACCCACCACAAGCCCACCGTATTGGTTAGCCACATCCATGAGCACCTGGGTGCGCTCCCGAGCCTGCCCGTTTTCAAAGGTAACGTCGTGCCGGTCCATGGGCTGGCCGATGTCCTTGAAGTGCTGGCTGACCGCCTGACCGATGTCAATGCGCTTGAGGGTAGCGCCCAGCCGTCCGGCCAGTTCCACCGCGTTGTCCCGGGTACGGTCGGTGGTGCCGAAGCAGGGCATGGTCACCGCCAGAATATCACTGGCCGGGCGGCCCAGCATTTTCATGGCCAGCGCCGCCACCAGAATAGCCAGCGTGGAGTCCAGTCCACCGGACAAGCCCACCACCGCCGTTTTGGCGTTGGTGTGCTCCAGCCGCTTTTTCAGTCCCAGGGCGGCCAGGCACAAAATCTCGTTGCACCGCTGCTCCCGTTCCCCCTCGTCCTCGGGGACAAAGGGCATGGCAGATACGTGCCGAGTCAGTCGGGTATCCCCCGGCTTCATATCAAAATACCTGCGCCGCACCACCGCGTCACCCCATGCGGAGGTCTCCCCCTGGGCACGCCGGAAGCACAGCCGGTCCACGTCGATTTCCGAGATGGTCAGTCCACCGGCAAAGCGCCGCTCGGCCAGTACCGCGCCGTTTTCCGCCACCAGACCGTGACCGGCAAAGACCAGATCGGTGGTGGACTCTCCCTCTCCGGCCTCGGCGCACACGTAGCCGCAGGTCAGCCGGGCAGACTGTCCGGCAGCCATGGCACGGCGGCTGTCTGCCCGCCCTACGATCTCGCAGGTGGCGCTGGGGTTGAGGATGAGGGTGGCATTGCCCGCGCAGGCCAGAGCCGCCGCCGGGGGGCATACCGCCCAGGCGTCCTCACCGATCTCCACACCCACCGCCAGCCGGGGCAGGCCGTCACACACATAAACAGTGTCATTGGTCAGCGGATACACCTGCCCCAGCATGCGGCACTGCGCCCCGTCCTGTGCGGGCGCAAACCATCTGCGCTGGGCGTTGGGCAGGTGCTGCTTGCTCACAAGGGCAAGCAGCTCTCCCTTGTGGACGACGGCGGCGCAGTTGTACACCCGGGCATCCTCTCCCCGCACCGGCAGTCCCAGCACGGTGAGCATATCCAGAGAGCGGGTGGCCTCCAGCACAGTGGAAAGGGCATCCCGCGCCCCCTCCAGCAGGGTGTTGTGGAGGAACAGGTCACCGCAGGTAGAGCCGGTCAGACACAGCTCCGGCAGGCACAGCACCCGCACCCCCTGCTTATCTGCCTCCCGCATGAGGGTGAAGATCTGCTCGGCATTATAATGGCAGTCGGCCACCCGGATCCGGGGGGTTCCGGCCGCGACTTTCACAAAACCGTCCTTCATGGCATTCGCCTCCATTTTATTCTGATGTCATGATACCCCAAACAGGCAGAAAAAGCAACAAGACATATAAAAAACGGCGGGTCGAAACGACCCGCCGTTTGCCAAAGAGATCACTTTTGCTGCAAATAAGCGCCGGAGATGTAGCCTACCTGCTTGGCACTTCCGTTGCCAATGTACTGAATCTTATACCAGCCGTTGCCGCAGTCCTCCAGCACGGTGACCACAGCACCCTGACTGGCCGATACCTGTACCGGGTGCTCCGTACCCGCGCCGGAACGGATGCGCACACCGCCCTCGGAGATGATCGCCTGCTTACCGGCGGTCACATTGGCGGTGGGGGTCTGCGAGGCGTCGGGCGTGGTAGGAGTGGTGGGGGTAGTGGGTGTAGTGGGAGCAACAGGCGTCGTGGCCGTCGTACCGGTGGCAGTGCTGCCGGCCGTGCCGGTGCTTCCGCCGCGGCAGCGCACGATGGTAGTGGTGGACACGTCACCCACGGTGGCGGTGACGGTCAGCTTGATGGTGGAAGCGCCGGTATTCACGTTGCTCACCGAGCCATCCGGGCCAACAATCGCCGCGGATTCGTTGCTGCTGGTCCAGGTGATGGGGTCGGTGCACCCCTGAGGCTCCAGCGTGGCACGGATGCGGTAGGTTTCATCGGGCTTGAGGGTAAAGTCGCTGACGTTGATGGTGATGCCGGTGGCGGTAAAGGTGGTGGGGTTCACAGGAACCACGGGATCATCCACAGGCTGAGACACGTCGGGCACGTCCGGCTGAGATGCGGACACGTCGGGCACATCGGGCTGGCTGATCTCACCGGAGCCAGAAGCACTAACATCGGTCTGCGACTGGCTGACGCTGCCGGAAATGCCGGAGGGCTGTCTGCCCACCAGCAGAGGGCTGACCACGGTAAAGACGATGTATACCGCTGCCACCACCAGGATCATGGACAAAATCAGACCGATGACCTGCACCGGCTCAATGTGGCGGCCATAGCCGCCTCCTCTGCGGTTGGTTTTGGCCGCACGGCGACCGCCCTTGCGGGAACGGCGGCGCTCCACCTCTTCCCCCCGGAGATCGTCGTCCTCCGGCTCGCCCTTTCCGTCACAGAACGGGCAGCGCTTATAGGTGGCGGCATAGTTCTCGCCGCAGTATTCGCAGCGAATCTGCTCGTTGCGCCAATCGTTATCCATAACATGTTCCTCCGTTTGTTGTATGTTGTATGTCAGAAAGACAAAAAACTCCGTTTCCATTTCCATTTTAGCTTTCTTTTGCTTCTGCGTCAACCGCAAAGCTCGAATTTGG
>JAZUOI010000076.1:0-2487 GCA_045604585.1 Lawsonibacter sp.
CATGTCCTGTGTTATACTATTGCTCATGAAGGATATGGCCCCCTCTCGTTATGTTGGTGTGTGGTAACTCAACTATAACTCATGAGGACCTATCCTTCATCCTTTTTTATTCAACTGTCCAAGATGTATTGTATACCTACATATTTTACCACTTTGTCCCAGGATACAGACAAAAACGACAAAACACGCCCTGGCTCGCGCACAGGGAATATTATACTGAATTTCCTCTTGCATTTCAATACGTTTTGTGGTATAAAAAGGGGTAGTTCAAAGGTGAAGAACGGGAAAATAGCGAGTTTTCGCTCGGCAGAGAGAGGCGGTCACCGGCTGAAAGCCGCCTTGGAGCGTGTCGCTTGGTTCGCCCGGGAGCAGCTGTGGAGACACAGACGGCCGCCCGCCGTTATCGGGGTATGAGTGCGCGCTTTGGCGCGAATGCGGGTGGTACCGCGGAAGGGTTGCCTTTCGTCCCAAAACTGGGATGGAGGGCATTTTTGTTTGCCTTCCCCCAACAGTAAATTACATCTGAAAGGATGAACACCATGAAAGAACAGTTAGCAAAGATTCGTTCCGAGGCTCTGGCCGCCTTTGCCGCCGCTCCGGACAGCGCCGCGCTGGATGCCCTGCGCGTACAGTATCTGGGCAAGAAGGGCGAGCTGACCGGCGTGCTGAAAATGATGGGCAAGCTGTCCGCCGAGGAGCGCCCCGCCATGGGTCAGCTGGCCAACGAGGTGCGTGCCGCGCTGGAAGAAGCCATTGAGGAGACCTCTGCCAAGCTGGCCGAGGCCGCTCTGGTGCAGCAGCTCCGAGACGAGGCGGTGGACGTGACCATCCCCGGCACCGAGGTCAAGATGGGGCACAAGCACCCCATGTACATCGCTCTGGATGAAATCAAGGACATCTTCGTGGGCATGGGTTTCACCGTGCTGGACGGCCCGGAGGTGGAGCTGGCCGAGTATAACTTCGACCGTCTGAACGCTGAAGAGGGTCATCCCTCCCGTGACTGGTCGGATACTTTCTACTTTGACGAGGACAGCCGGGTGATGCTGCGCTCCCAGACCAGCCCCATGCAGGTGCGCGCCATGGACACCATGGAGCTGCCCATCCGCATCGTGGCTCCCGGCCGCGTGTACCGCAAGGATGAGGTGGACGCCACCCACTCCCCCATGTTCCATCAGGTGGAGGGCATGGTCATCGACAAGGGCGTGACCATGGCCGACCTGAAGGGTACGCTGAACACCGTGGTGGAGCAGCTGTACGGCGCGGGCACCAAGACCCGGTTCCGTCCCCACCACTTCCCCTTTACCGAGCCCTCCTGCGAGATGGACGTGCAGTGCCACAAGTGCGGCGGCGTGGGCTGCCCCACCTGTAAGGGCGAGGGCTGGATCGAGCTGCTGGGCGCCGGCATGATCCACCCCAAGGTGCTGCAGATGGCCGGCATCGACACCGAGATCTATTCCGGCTGGGCCTTCGGCATCGGTCTGGAGCGCACCGCCATGCGCCGGTTCAAGATTGCTGACCTGCGCCTCATTTTCGAAAACGATATCCGCTTCCTGGAGCAGTTCTGAGAAAGGAGTGTATGAACAATGAATTTAAGCAGAAAATGGCTGAGCGAGTTTGTCACTGTTGATGCCTCCGATAAAGACTTTGCCGAGGCGATGACCCTGTCCGGCTCCAAGGTGGAAGTCACCGAGGATCTGGGCGCTGACATTTCCAACGTGGTTGTGGGCAAGGTGCTGTCCATGGAGCGCCACCCCGACTCCGACCATATGTGGGTGTGCCAGATCTGCGTGGGCAACTGCGATGAGCCCATCCAGATCGTCACCGGTGCGTGGAACGTCCACGTGGGCGACATGGTGCCCGTGGCCAAGCACAAGTCCACCCTGCCCGGCGGCATCAAGATTGAAAAGGGCAAGCTGCGCGGTGTCCCCTCCAACGGCATGCTGTGCGGCCTGTCCGAGCTGGGTCTGGACGAGCGTGATTTCCCCTACGCCGTCATCACCGCCGCCGCCATTCTGGGCGACTATAAGCCCCTTGATCCCGAAAAGCCCTCCATTCCCGCTGACATCCAGCCCGGCCACAAGATCTACGGCCCCGTGGTGGCCGCCAAGGTGGTTGGCGTGGAGAACGCCGGTGTGAATGTGTGGAAGGTCACTGTCAACGACGGCAAGGCCGACGCTTCCGTTACCACCCCCTGCCAGAACCTGCATGAGGGCGATCTGGTGGCCTACAACACCAAGTCCGCCTCTATCTGCACGCTTTCTGACCTGCACGCCGAGCAGGCCGAGTTCCCCCACTGCATCCCCGACGGCATCTTAAGTCGGATCGTAGCCATGTCGTTCTGTGAGCCAAGGAGTTGATAATATGCCTTGTCTTCCTAAGACCGCTTGGCCTCCGACTTTACAACACCAAGTCCGCCTCTATCTGCACGCTTTCTGACCTGCACGCCGAGCAGGCCGAGTTCCCCCACTGCATCCCCGACGGCATCTT
>JAZUOI010000077.1:0-4970 GCA_045604585.1 Lawsonibacter sp.
GCCGCCGGACTGGGCCTTGCCTTGGGCATCACCCCCGACGGCACAGCGGAGCGTATCACCGCCCTGCTGGAGCAGTTTTCCCTCCCCACCGCCATCCACTGCACCCACGAACAGTACGCCGATGCCGTAGGTCTGGACAAAAAAGGGGCGGGCGACATGATCTCCTTGATCCTTCTGGAAACGATCGGCAATGCCGTCGCTCGCAAGATGCCCAAAACGGAGGTACTGGAGCTGTTATGAATCTGAAGATTACTCCCACAAAACTGCACGGCACCATTACCCCGCCTCCGTCGAAAAGTCAGGCGCACCGGCTGATCATTGCCGCCGCGCTGGCAGAGGGCAAAAGCGTGATTTCCAACGTGGCCTTTTCGCAGGATATTGAAGCCACACTGAATTGCATGAAGGTGCTGGGCGCGCAGGTCTGCGCGGACGGCAGCACACTTACTGTCACCGGTATCGGTTCCCACCGACTGTTTGATGCGCCCGCACCCCAACTGGACTGCGGCGAAAGCGGCTCAACTCTGCGCTTTCTAATTCCGGTGGCGCTGGCTTTGGCCGGCCGGAGTTCCTTTACCGGGCGGGGGCGTTTGATGGAGCGTCCCCAAAAGCCTTATTTCGACCTGTTTGACGAAAAGGGCATCATCTATGAACAAAAGAACGGTGTTTTGACCGCGAATGGTACGCTTGCTTCCGGTAAGTATAAGCTCCCCGGCGACGTATCCTCCCAGTTTGTCACCGGGCTGCTGTATACCCTCCCTCTGTTGGAGGGCGACAGCGTCATTGAAATTACCACCAAGCTGGAATCGCTGGACTATGTGGCCATGACGCTGGACGCGCTTAAGCAGTTTGGCATTCAGGTAAAAAATGAAAACTGGCACACCTTCCGCATTTCCGGCGGGCAGACCTACCAGCCTCAAAATCTGGCTGTCGAGGCCGACTGGTCGCAGGCCGGTTTCTGGTATACCGCGCAGGGCATCGGCAACGATGTTGCGATCACCGGTATGAACCCCAAGTCCATCCAGGGTGATCGAATTATGGACAGTTGGGCGCGGATGATGCGGAATGAACGGCCCAAAGGCGGTATCACAGTTCCTGTTTACGCACAATGCGAGGGGGACATGTCCTCCACCCCGGCAAAGGCGCCGGTCGGCAGCGGACATTCCGTTTCTTTGGATGTGTCCCACAGCCCCGATCTGGTGCCCCCGCTGGCCGCTTGGGGCGCCCTGATGAACGGTGCGCTATATATCAAAAATGCCGCCCGTCTGCGCATCAAAGAGAGCGATCGTCTGGCCACTGTGACCGATGTACTCAACGCTCTGGGAGCAAAGGTAATGGAGGGCGAGGACAATCTGGCCATCCTGGGCCAGCCCGGTTTGCCCGGCGGTGTCACCGTCAGCGCCCACAACGACCACCGCATCGCCATGATGGCCGCCGTTGCAGCCACCTGCTGCGAAAAGCCTATCGTCATTATCGGCGCAGAATGCGTTGCTAAATCCTACCCCAACTTCTGGGAAGAATACGTCCGTCTGGGCGGTATCATTGAGGAGGTTGTCGAATGAAATACACGATTTTCGGTGAATCTCACGGCCCTGCCATTGGCGTGACCCTGACCGATGTGCCCGCCGGACTGGTTCTGGACATGGACTTCATCCGCTCCGAGCTGGCCCGCCGCCGTCCGGGGCAGAACGCCCTGTCCACCGCCCGCAGCGAAGCCGACGAGCCGGAGATCCTCTCCGGCGTGTTTGAAGGCAAGACCACCGGCACCCCCCTGTGTGCCATGATTCGCAATACCGACACCCGCTCCAAAGATTACAGTCAGTTGAAGATCTGTCCCCGCCCCAGCCACGGCGATCTTGCTGGCAGCATCCGCTACGGCGGCCACAACGACTACCGGGGCGGCGGTCACTTTTCCGGCCGTCTGACCGCTCCATTGGTTTTTGCCGGTGCCGTCGCCAAGCTGCTGCTGCGGCAGTACGGAGCCGATATCACCGCCCGCATCTCCATGGTGGGCGGCGTGAAGGATCCCTCCCCCGAGCAGATGGAGGAAATCATTTTGGCTGCCAAGGCCGACGGCGACTCGGTGGGCGGTGCGATCGCCTGTACCGTCACCGGTATGCCCATGGGCTTCGGCGCACCCGACTTTGGCTGCAACATAGAGGGAATTTTCTCCCAGCATCTGTTCGCCGTTCCCGCCGTCAAGGCTGTGGCCTTCGGCGCAGGGTTTGGCTTCGCCTCCATGCGGGGCAGTCAGGCCAACGACCCCTTCTACATGGAAAACGGCCAGGTAAAGACCCGCACCAACCATGCCGGCGGCATCAACGGCGGCATCACCAACGGGATGCCTATCACCTTTGAGGTGGCCATCCGGCCCACCCCCTCCATTTCCAAAGAGCAGGACACCGTGAATCTGTCCACCGGGGAAAATACCAAGCTGGCCATTGAGGGCCGCCATGACCCCTGTATCGTCCACCGGGCCCTGCCTGTCATTGAGGCCGCCGCCGCTTTGGCATCCTGTGAGGTATTGGGCATATGAGTGAATTAAAATTACTCCGCGACGAGATCGACGCCATTGACCGACAGATCGCCGCCCTGTTTCAGCAGCGCATGGATGTGACCTGCCGTGTGGGTCAGTACAAGGTGCGAAGCGGTATGAATGTGCTGGACACCGGGCGGGAGCAGGAAGTTCTGGCCGCCAAGGCTGCTCTGACCGACGACCCCGCCATGCAGTCCGACCTGATCGCCCTGTTTGAGGGCATCATGTCCATCAGCCGCAAGCAGCAGCGCAAACTGGTGCAGGAAAACGACCCCTGGTACGATCGCTATCTGGCCGACCGGGCTGGGGTGCGAGCGCCGCTGACCAACCCCCGCATCCTATTTCAGGGGGAGCCGGGCGCTTACGCCGACGAGGCTGCCGCCCTGTTTTTCGGTGAGGACTCACCCCGGGAGAAGGTGCGCACATGGGAGGAAATTTTCCTTGCCCTGAAAGATGGAACGGCTGACTATGGTGTAGTGCCCATTGAAAACAGCTCCACCGGCTCCATCAATCAGACTTATGACCTGCTGGCCCGGTACGGCGCCTACATTGTGGGCGAGGTGACCGTCAAGGTGGAGCACTGTCTTATGGCCCCCAAGGGTGCCACATTGGACACCGTCACTGATGTGTATTCCCACGAACAGGGCCTGTCCCAGTGCGAGGAATACCTGAAGGGACAAGCGTGGAGCCGCCATGCCATGCTGAACACTGCCGCCGCTGCCAAGGCAGTGGCTGAATCGGGGGATGTGACCCGGGCCGCCATCGGCAGCAAGCGTGCCGCCGCCCTGTACGGGCTGGATATTCTGGCCGAGAGCATCAACTTTAACGACAGCAATTACACCCGCTTCGTGGTAGTCTCCCCAGTGATGGAGCTGCGAAACGGGGCCGACAAGATCAGCGCCCTGTTCACCCTGCCCCACAAAAGCGGTACCCTGCACCGCATTATGGCGGTCTTTGCTGTAGCCGGACTGAACATGATGAAGCTGGAATCCCGTCCCGTGGTGGGCCGCAACTGGGAATACCTGTTTTTCGTGGACTTCTCCGGCGATCTGCAGGCGGAGGGTATGGACGGCATTATCCGGGAGCTGACCCAGACTGCCAGCAGCTTCCGGGTACTGGGCAACTATAAGGCCCACGGTGAATGACATGAAAAATATTATTTTAATCGGTATGATGGGCTGCGGAAAAACCACCATCGGCACCATGCTCTCGCAACATCTTGGTCGAAAACTGGTGGACACCGACGCCCTGATCGTAGAGCGGGAGGGCCGCTCCATCAACGAGATCTTTGCCGCCGACGGTGAAGCATACTTCCGCGAACAGGAGCGAAGGGTCTCGGAGGAGTTGGCACGGGAATCCGGCTTGGTGATTGCCTGCGGCGGCGGACTTCCCCTGCGCTCCGACTGCATCGGAAGCCTGAAAAAAAACGGCGTTGTGTTCTGGCTGTGCCGGGACCCCGGTCAGACCTACGACACCATGGACAACTCGGGCCGTCCGCTGGCCCGGCAGGGGCGGCAGGACTTTCTGGACCGCTTTGCCCAGCGTGAACCGGTCTACCGTCGCTGGGCCGACCATGTGATCGACGAGTTTTCCTCCCCGGAGGCTACAATGAACAATATTCTGGAGGCGCTGAAATGAAAATTCTTGTGATGAACGGCCCCAATCTGAATCTGCTGGGCCAGCGTGAACCGGGCATTTACGGCACCGAGAACTACGAATATCTCTGCAATCTGGTCAGGGAGCACGGCGCAGCCAAAGGGGCGCAGGTAGACTGCTACCAGTCCAACCATGAAGGGGATTTAATCGACACCATTCACGCCGCCCAAGGTGTATACGACGCCATTGTGTTCAACCCCGGCGCCTACACCCATTACAGCTACGCCCTGCACGATGCCCTGAAATCGGTTTCGGTTCCCTGTGCCGAGGTACATATTTCGGACATCAGCCAGCGGGAGGAATTCCGCCGCATTTCTGTGACCGCCCCCGCCTGTGTCCTGCAGATCTGCGGTCAGGGGCTGAAGGGCTACCTGATGGCCATGGACCACTTTCTGGGGGAGTGATCATGAATAAGCTCTGCGTCATCGGAGACCCCGTGCTCCACTCCAAGTCCCCCCTGATTCAGAACACCATGATCGGTGCGCTGGGACTGGATTACGAATACTTATGTCAACCTGTGAAGCGGGAGGAGCTGCCCGCGTGGCTGGACCGGGTCGGTGCCGAAGGCTGGGCCGGATTCAACGCCACCATGCCCCATAAGGAGGCTCTGGTGCCTTATATGGATGAACTGGATGAGGACGCCAGACTGTACGGCGCGGTGAATACCGTTTGCAATCGAAAGGGCAAATTATATGGCTTCAACACCGACGGAGGAGGGTTTTCCCGGGCGTTGGCGGCGGCCAACATCCCCATCAAGGGTACCCGTTTTGTTGTGCTGGGG
>JAZUOI010000078.1:0-6535 GCA_045604585.1 Lawsonibacter sp.
CTGTACGCCGCCGTCCCCGCCATCCTGCTGTCCGCCTCCGCCGCCCTGCGGGTGCTGCTGGACACCATGGACGAGCTGTTTGACCACCCCCGTGACACCGGGGTGCGCCGCATCGTGGTAAGCGTGCTGTTTTCCCTTTTATTTCTGGTCATGGTCTACCTGTCCATTCTGGTCATCCTGTCCGGTGACTGGCTGTTCCGCTGGCTGGAACAGGTTCTCGTCCTGCCGGCGGGAATCATAGCGGTGACCGGCCTTTGGAGCCGACTGCGCTATGTGCTGCTGTTATGCATTGTGATCCTGATGGTCATGACCCTGTACCGCATCGGCACGCCCAGGCGGGCGGCGCGCACCGCACCCATGCTGGTCTGCGCCCTGGTGGCTTCGGCGGCACTGGTGGTGACATCGGCGGTCTTCTCCTGGTTCATCGGGATGTCCTCCCGGTACTCTCTGCTGTACGGGTCGCTGGCCTCCCTGATCATTCTGCTGGTGTGGCTGTTCCTGTGCGGCATGATCCTGCTGCTGGGGGCGGCACTGCTTCGTATGTGGCTGTGTCCGCCAAAATAGCATAAAAAACGACCCGTTTCCCAAGAAACGGGTCGTTTTTTATTCATCAAAATCAGCCAGTATGGCCGCGCCCAGCGCGCCCGGACCCACATGGCAGCCAATGCTCAGGGGCAGGGGGTCAGACAAAAACGGATGGTCAGGGAAGCTCTCCCGCACCACCTGCGCCCACTGCTCGCCCTGCTCCCGATCCCCGGAGTAGGCGGCAGCGATCATGACCTTTTTCCCGGCAAAATCACCCTCCAGGTCGGCGCGAACGGCGTCCAGCATGGTCTGGCGAGCCTGCTTCATGCCCCGCACCTTGCAGTGCATATCCAGCTTGCCGTCCAGAATTTTCATCACGGGCTTGATGTTCAGCACCGTTCCCACCGCGGCTACCGTAGGGGTGATGCGGCCGGTCTTTTTCAGGTAACTGAGATCCTCCACAGTAATATAAATGCGGGAGTCCAGCGCCTTTTCCATCAGCCGGTCAGCGATCTCCCGGGCGGTTTTGCCCGCGTCCCGCAGCCGAACCGCCTCCAGCACCGCCTGCTTCAAAGGCACGGAGATGCGGCGGTTGTCTACCACCACCACCCGCCCGTCGTAGTCGGCGGCAAAGCCGGCGGCCGTGGCGTAGGAACCGCTCAGCCCGCTGGTCATGGGAATATAGACCAGCGCGTCGTGCTGTTCCAGGATGGTGTCCCACATATCCAGCAAAGCGGCTGGGGCAGGCTGGGAGGAGCTGATCTGCGCGCCGGACAGCTGGAGACGGTAAAACTCCTCATGGGAAATATCCAGATGTTCAAAGCATTCGCGGCCGTCCACCGTAAAAGGCATGGCCAGCAGAAACACACCCGCCTGCCGGGCTTCCTCCGGGGTCATGCCGCTGTTGGTGTCGGTCATTACCGCGATTTGCACCATGGTCGCTTCCTCCTGTGTTGCGTTGGGGTCTAAAAGAGATTGTATCTCTTTTTCCCCGTTCTGTCAACTTGAACTGCCGCCCATCAAGACAAAAGCCGCTTCCACACGGAAGCGGCTTTTGTTGTTATCTCAGATAGCTCAGCGGATTGACGGACTTGCCGCCTACACGCACTTCAAAGTGACAATGGTTGCCGGTGGAGCGACCGGTGCTACCCATCTTGGCGATGGCCTGCCCCTGATAGACCTTGGTGCCCGCACTGACCAGCAGGCTGGAGTTGTGCCCGTAATAGGTCTGGGTGCCGTTATCATGGGTGATAATGACCAGATAGCCGTAGTTGCCCTTGTAGCCGGCAAAGGTGACCTTACCGCCGTCGGCCGCCTTGATTGTAGTACCGTAAGCGCCGGCGATGTCGATGCCCGAATGATAGCTTCGACCGCCAAAGATGTTGCGGTACCCAAAGTAGGAGGTAATGGAGCCCCGGCACGGCCACTTGTATTTGCCGGTGGAGGCGGTCTTTGGCTTCTCCTTGGTGCCCACCTCCATAATGGTGGTGGTGGCGGGGCGCAGATTGACGGAGGAGAGGATGGTGCGCTCCTTTTCCATGCCGTTGACCCGGGTGATCTGGGCCGTGACCCGCGCCTCCCCTTCCACACCCTGGGTGCGGATCTTGCTGGTTCCCTTATACATGGAAGCGTTCTCCCGGGTCTCCACCGGGCAGGGCACCGCCTCGTTATAGGTGACGGTCTCGATGGTGCGGACGGACAGCAGAGGGATCTGCTCTTTTACATTCAGTGCCTGTCCGATGGACAGCTTGTCGATGTTGACACCGGGGTTGAGCTTTTTCAGCTCGGCCACCGACATGTCGTTGCGGTAAGCAATGGCACCGAAGGTATCGCCGGAAGCCACCTCATACGTGGTCTCCCCGGTAGTGTTTTCGGTCAGGCGGGCATACATCTCGTCAATGGAAACGACCTCCGCCTCATCCGCCAGGGTAGGCTGCAGCTCGAAGCTGTCCACAAACTCCACCGAAGCGGTTCCCTCCGTGCGGTAGCTGTCCTTCAGCCGCTCCAGCATCTGGTTGAACTGGGTCTTGCTTTCGATGATGCCTACGCTCCGGCCGTTGACCACCACCTCGTACTGCCGCAAATCTTCCCCCACATCGTCCATCTGGGTGGAGAACAGGGTCTCAATTTCCTCTTTCCCGGCCAGCTCGCTGCGCAGGGAAAGAGAGAGGTGGTAGGTGATGTCGTTGTCCACCGTGTAGCTGTAGCCCAGTCGGCGGGTACTGCGCGCCTCCACCGTGGCGATGGCACTCTCCACCGTACTCCGGTCGGCCACAGACAGGCCTACCCGCTCCCCGTCTACATATACGGCATAGCAGGGGGTAAACATCGTGGTCACCGTCAGCACCGTTCCCAACACGGCGCTGGCAGCCAAAAAGGCCACCGGCCCGATCTGCCGGCTCCGGGCAATCAGCGCATAGGTTCGCTGGGCAAAGCGGCGTCCCTTGACGCGCAGCTTGCGCAGCCGCTGGGCCAGCGTAGGCTTTTTTCTGGGCGGGCGCGGAGCGCGAACCGGGGTCTGCTGCTCCGGCGCCATGGGCTCAGTCGTCACGGGACACTCACCTCCTGTCTGCTCGGTTACAACCCGAAACAAATGGTTACAAAATAATTACAATTCATCATACACGCTCTGCGTCCGTCTGTCAAGTCCTTCCGGTGCAAAAACGTATGTCCGGAGCGGCCAGCTTCGGTCGAAGAAAGGCGGTGATTGCATATTCTCCCCCACCGGGGGTAAATTTTGCCGGAAAGCCCGGTGCACGCCCTTGCAATTTCCCCCGCAAAGTGATACCATAGGCGTGACAATGGGGTCGCATGCCGACCCGGAAGAAATCGGAGGAATTCAATATGTTTGGAAAACTGATCGAGACCCTGAAGGCCAATCCCAAGAAGATCGTCTTTACCGAGGGCACCGACCCCCGCATTCTGGAAGCTGCCGCCCGCCTGCTGTCGGGCAATTTCCTGACCCCCGTGCTGGTGGGCAACGAGGCCGAGGTGAAGGCCGCTGCCGACAAGGCCGGCTTCAACATCACCGGCGCCGATATCCTTGACCCCGCCACCTATCCCGAGATGGACGCCATGGTGGAAAAGATGGTGGAACTGCGCAAGGGCAAGATGACCGCGGACGAGTGCCGCGAGACCCTGAAGAAGGGCAACTATTTCGGCACCATGCTGGTGAAGATGGGCGTGGCTGACTGCCTGCTGGGCGGCGCCACCTACTCCACCGCCGACACCGTACGTCCCGCCCTGCAGCTGGTCAAGACCAAGCCCGGCAACAAGATCGTCTCCTCCTGCTTTATCATGGTGCGTCCCGGCGCCTCCGGCGGCAACGAAGTGCTGGCCATGGGTGACTGCGCCATCAACATCAACCCCTCTGAGGACGAGCTGGTGGAGATCGCCGTGGAGACCGCCAAGTGCGCCCAGATCTTCGGCGTTGACCCCAAGGTGGCCTTCCTGAGCTACTCCACCAAGGGCTCCGGCAAGGGCGAGGACGTGGACAAGATGCGCAACGCCTGCGCCAAGGCCAAGGAGGCCATGCCCGACATCCCCGTGGACGGTGAGATGCAGTTTGACGCCGCCGTGTCCCCCACCGTGGGTCAGCTGAAGTTCCCCGGCTCCCAGGTGGCCGGCTACGCCAACACCTTCATCTTCCCCGACATCAACGCCGGCAACATCGGCTACAAGATCGCCCAGCGTCTGGGTGGCTTTGATGCCTACGGCCCCATCCTGCTGGGTCTGAACGCCCCCATCAACGACCTGTCCCGCGGCTGCAACGCGCTGGAGGTCTACTCCATGGCCATCATCACCGCCGCCCTGGCGTAAAAAAGCAGCTAAGCAAAATAAGCAAAAAGGTCACACCGCAGCACAAAAAGCTACGGTGTGACCTTTATTATTATTCGCGGTCAAGCGGACGGATCCTCGCCCAAAACCAACATCAGGCCGGTGGTGACAAGCGGTTGCTTCTCGTTGACAAAAATTTTTGTAAAATGGGGATTTGACCTTGATTTTTCCATCTGTTTTGTTAGAATGCAACTTGAATACAGTCATCCGACATTGACCGAACAAACTTGGAGGCTGGACTATGAGACTGTTTGATGAGCATATTAAGAGAAATTCCTTCCTGCTGGACGGCATCTGGGACTTTGCCACAGACGAAACCGATGTGGGCGAGCAGGAAGGCTGGTACAAGGCATTCCCCGAGAACTCCATGAAGGTGACCGTGCCCGGGTGCATCAACAATCGCTTCGGCTATATGCAGTTCCAGTCCATTGCCTGGTATAAGAAGGAATTTTATGCGCAGGGCGCCATTACCGTCAAGTTTGACGCGGTGACCGAGTATGCCAAGGTCTATTTGGACGGCGCGTATCTGGGCGACCACTACGGCGGTTTTACCGCCTTTTCCTTCGACAAGGTGGTTGAGGCCGGCATGCACACGCTGGTGGTTCGTGTGGACAGCCGAAGCACCGAGGACACCATCCCCCAGTGGGAGGTGGACTGGCACCACTACTGCGGCATCCTGCGCAGTGTGGAGGTCAGCCAGTTCCAGTCCGTTGCCATCCGCTCCATGCAGGCGAAGTATACCCTGTGCGAGGATCTGACCTGCGCCGATGTGAGCATTTGTGTGAAGCTGAAGAACTTTGCCGCGCAGGAAAGCCGCAAAACGGTGACGATCGACATCGACGGAAAGGAGATTTACCGCGGCGTTGTCACGGTCAAGGACGAAGAGCAGCTGTGTGTTCAGACCAAGATCGAGCAGGTCAGACTTTGGGATCTGCACAAGCCCGAGTTGTATACCGTCACCGTACAAACCGAGGACGATGACCTGATCGACAAAATCGGTTTGCGCAAGATCGAGGTCAAAGGCAAGCAGATCCTGCTCAACAACAAGGCCATCAAGGTTCTGGGTGTGAACCGCCACGAGGAGCACCCCGACTGGGGCTTTGCCATGCCCCCCATGCTCAACGCCAAGGACATGGATATTCTGAAGGATCTGAATGTAAATGCGGTGCGCGGCTCTCACTATCCCAACACCAAGCTGTTTGTAGACATGTGCGACGCCGAAGGTCTCCTGTTCTGGAGCGAGATCCCCATGTGGGGCTTCAAGGCGGAGACGCTGGCAAGACCGCAGGTCATCCAGCGCGGCCTTGCCATGCACACGGAGATGGTGGAACAGTACTACAACCATCCCAGTATCGTGATCTGGGGTCTGCATAACGAGGTGGCGACGGACACCGAGGAGGGCCGCGAAATCAGCAAGATCTTCCTGGAGCGCCTGCGTTCGTTGGACAACACGCGCCTGCTGACCTATACCACCAACCGCGCCCTGAAAGACATCTGTTTTGATCTGGTCGACGTAATCTGTATCAACCAGTATGTTGGTTGGTACGGCCAGGATATCGAGGACTGGGCCGCCTGGGTCGTGAAAATGAAGGACTATCTGAACGAGCAGGGCGTGGATAACAAGCCGGTGATCATGTCGGAGTTCGGTGTGGGTGCCATCTTTGGCTGCAAAACCTTTGAGGAGCTGCGTTGGAGCGAAAACTATCAGGTGGAGTTCTACAAACACACCCTGGACATCTTCCTGAACGACCCCTATTTCAGCGGCGTTTATCTGTGGCAGTTTGCGGACATTCGAAGCAATGCCAAGTGGTCCCTGCTCCGGGCCCGCAGCTTCAACAACAAGGGTCTGGTCAACGAGTACCGGCAGCCCAAGCTGGGTTATTATGCGGTAAAGGAGATCTTTACAAATGAGCGGAATAAAGGAAGCAATTGTTGATTGGCGTGTGATCTCTCCGGAGAATGACCAGTGCTTTTTCGGCTATTACGACTTAAACGCATACGACAGCACCGGGACCATTCATCTGTGCAACCGCGCCCCCTTTATTGACCGGATCCCGACCGATCAGGACGTACTGGAACTGGGATACGTAAAGGACAATCAGTTTACGAAGTTTGCCGAGACCACCGCATGGAATTTTCAGCAGGGCGCCCTGCTGCAGTTCAAGGGCGGCAG
>JAZUOI010000079.1:0-3920 GCA_045604585.1 Lawsonibacter sp.
ACATCTGGTTGAAGTTCTCGTCACCGGCGCAGCCAATGAAGTCAGCGTACATCAGCTCTACCAGGGCACGGCCGCCGCACAGGCCGGAGCCAACAGCGGTACCGACGATCGCGCCTTCAGCCAGGTTGGAGTTGAACAGACGGCAGTGGGGCAGAGCGTCCATCATGCCGCGGTATACAGCGAATGCACCGCCCCAGTCACGGCAGTCTTCGCCGTAGGCGATCAGGGTGGGATCCTCATAGAAGCGGTCCCAAATGACCTCAGAGATGCCGTCGCGCAGGTTATACAGCTTCATCTTGGAAACGGGCTTGCCGTCTGCACCGATGGGGCTGCGCTCCTTGGACTTGATCTTCTTGTAGCCCTCAGCCTCTTCCTTGGGAACGGTGTACTCGGGCTCACGGTCATCAAACTTCTCAACCTTCTGGTTGGAGAACATGATGCGCTCAACAACGCCGGGATCGGCCTTGAAGTCGCAGTAGGGGCTGATCTCGGGATCGGCAGCGGCCTTGCAGATCATGGTCATGCGCTCGGAGGTCTCCTTCAGGATAGCGTCGACCTCTTCCTGGGTCATGACACCGGCTTCGATCAGCTTGGCGGGATAGGTGACGATGGGGTCAACTTCCTTCCAGGCGTCGATCTCTTCCTTGGTACGGTAAGCGTTCTGGTCGGAGACAGAGTGGCCGGAGTAACGGTAGGTAATGGTTTCCATCATGACAGGGCCCTGGCCGCTGTGCAGCAGCTCCAGATTGCGCTCCATGGCGTCGATCACAGCCAGAGGATTGTAGCCGTCGACGGTGATGGCGTGCATCTGGGTGGGGCTGACACCGGAGCCGATCCGGGACATGACGCCCTGGCCCATGGTCTCGCCGCGGGTCTGGTCGCCCATGCCGTAGGAGTTGTTGAAGATGTTGTACAGGATGGGCATGCCGTCCTTGTGGCTCTCCCACAGAGTCTTGTACTGATCCATGGAAGCGAAGTTCAGAGCTTCCCACACAGGTCCGCGGGACATGGAAGCGTCGCCGATGTTACATACGACGATGCCCTTCTTGTCGTTGACCTTCTTAAAGAGGGCAGCACGGGTGGAAATGGTGCCGGAGCCGCCGACGATGGCGTTGTTGGGGTAGATACCGAAGGGCAGGAAGAAGGCGTGCATGGAGCCGCCCATACCCATGTGGAAGCCGGTCTCACGGGCGAAGATCTCGCTCAGGGTGCCGTACAGGATGAAGCGGATCGCCAGCTCCTTGACGTCCTTGGTTTCGCCCAGCTTTTGGGTGGAGCGCAGGCACTTGCCGTCCAGGAAGGTCTCCATGACGTTCATCAGCTGCTCGTCGCTCATCTTGTTGATGGTGGAAAGGGCCTTAGCCAGGATCTCAGAGTGAGAGCGGTGAGAGCCGAAAGCATAGCCGTTCTCGTCCAGCAGGTAAGCTTGGCCGACACAGGCAGCCTCCTGGCCGGTGGACAGGTGAGCGGGGCCGGGATAGGTGTGATCGATGCCGTTGTAGGTGCCCTGGGTCTTGATCAGGTTCAGCATGGTCTCGAATTCACGCAGGACGGTCATGTCCCGGAAAATGCGGACCAGATCTTCCTTGGTGTATTTGCCGGAGGCCAGCTCCTCGGCAACGGTCTTGTTATACTGGTTTACGGGGATCTCGTTGAAAGTGACCTTACCGGGTGCACGCACCTCGGCAGGATCCACAAATAAACTCTTAGGCATTTGTTGATTTCCTCCCTAAAATTTATGTTTTTCAAATATGAAACAGCGCTTCTCGGATGGCTTCACTGACAGTGGGATGGGGAAATACCAGCTTTTGCAGCCGCTGGGGGCTCAGCTCGGTATCCACCATCATGGCAGCGGTCATAATGATCTCGGAGGCATAGGCACCTACCATGTGGCAGCCTACCAGCCGGTTGCGGTCCGTATCCACCACCAGCTTGATAAAGCCCTTTCCGCCTTCATTTTCGGCCAGATACCGGCCGGAATAGCTCAGCGGAAGCTTGATCTCTTTGACGGTCATGCCCTTGCCTTCTGCGCTCTGCTTGGTATCGCCCACGCAGGCGACTTCGGGGTCGGTGTAGATCACGGAGCTTACTACATTGTAACGCATCTCGTCCCACTGGCCCAGCATGTGGTTTACAGCGACCTCCGCTTCCCGGTAGGCGGTGTGGGCCAGCATCAGCTTGCCGTTGCAGTCGCCCACGGCATAGACACCGGCAACATTGGTGCACAGGAAACGGTCCGTCACGATGGCGGCACGGTCCATGTGCAGCTGCAGGTTTTCCAGGCCCAGGTCAGCAGTAGCGGGCCGGCGTCCGGCACTCAGCAGCACACAGTCGCACGGTGCAGCCGTTTCCTGGCCGTTCTCTTCGTAGATCACGCTGTTTTCCGTGACCCGCAGCACCTTGCACGAGAGCTTGAACTCCATGCCCCGCTTGCCGTATTCGGCCATGAGCACGTCGCAGATCTCGCTGTCGGTGGCACCTGCGATCTTGTTCATCATTTCGATGACTGTCACATGCACGCCAACGCTGGCGAAGTAGCAGGCCATTTCCAGGCCGATCACGCCGCCGCCGATCACGACCAGCTCCTTGGGCAGGTCCTTTTTGTCCAGGACTTCCCGGTTGGTCACCACGAAGCCGGAGGCAAGGCCTTCCTTAACACCGGGGATCGGGGGGACGACCGCTTCGGAGCCGGCAGCGATCACCAGCTTTTTGCCGGTGCAGGTCTTCTCGCCCACGCGTACCTGGAAGCCGTCGTCCGATCGGCCCAGGATGTAGCCCCGGCCCCGCAGGACGGTGACCTTGTTGGCGCGCATGGTACCTTCCACGCCGGAGACCAGGGTCTTAACGACCCGGTCTTTACGGCTGATCACAGCGGCATGGTCAAACTTGACACCCTCGCAGGTCACACCATAGGCGGTACTTTCGGTAGCATGCCGGTATAGCTTGGCAGAATTCAGCAGTGTCTTGGTGGGGATGCAGCCTTCGTTCAGGCAGGTACCGCCCATGTGCTTTTCTTCGATCACTGCGGCGTTCAAGCCGCCTTGGGCAGCGCGCTCCGCACACAGATAGCCGCCGGGGCCGCCGCCGATCACAATTACGTCAAACAGTTCGATAGTGGCTCCTCCTTATTTTGCCAGAAGGGTGATGAAGTTCTCCAGATTGCTGCACAGCTCCTTCTGGAACTTGGCAGCGGGGGTGCCGTCGACAGCACGGTGGTCATAGGCCAGGCTCAGACCCATAGCGGGGTATAGCTCGATGGAGCCGTCAGCAGCCTTGCGGACACGGTCGACAGTGCCGCATACACCCAGAATACCGGTCTGGGGAGGGTTGATCACGGGGGTGAAGGACTCCACGCCCATGTTGCCCAGGTTGGAGGCGGTGAAGCTGCCGCCGGAGAGCTTGTCGGGGCTGATCGCGCCGTCACGGCACTCGGCAGCCAGACTCTTGACAGCCTTGGAGATCTCCAGCAGACTCATGGTGTCAGCGGCAACGATGGTGGGGACCATCAGGCCGCGGGGAGTATCCACAGCAACGCCCAGGTTCACATGCTTGAAGCGGCGGATGGAGTTGTCGTCGAGCATGTTGGCGTTCAGGTCGGGATGGTTCAGCAGGGTACGGGAAACGGCGTACAGGATGATATCGCCGATGGTAATGCCTGCATACTCGCCGCCGGCGGCCTTCAGAGCCTTGCGGTAGGCCAGGATGCCGGAAGCGTCGAAGGAGGTGGTGTGGGTCAGCTGGGCCATGGTGGACAGGCTGGTATGCATGGACTTGGAGATGGCACGGCGGATACCGCTGAACTTCACATCCTCATACTCGGGCCCAGCAGCCACAGGGGCGGCAGCGGCCACAGCAGCCTTGGCAGGTACGCCGTCAGCCAGCAGCTTGCGCACATCGCGCTCGATGATACGGCCATTGGG
>JAZUOI010000080.1:0-27288 GCA_045604585.1 Lawsonibacter sp.
AGAGGATGTCCATTTCCTCATGGTCAACATGACCTCCGGTCGGGAGACGCTGGAGAGCGCAACCTCTTTCATCGAGGAGCAGGGCTACTCTTTCCCGGTGTACTATGATACGGACGCCGACGCTGCCATGACCTATGGTGTTTACTCTCTGCCGGCTACCCTTTTTATTGATGCGGATGGCTATGGCATTGCCCAGGCAACGGGAGCGATCAACGCCGAGACCCTTCAGAGGGGAATCGATATGATCTTACCAAAGAAATAATGCAGGGACAGATAAGGTCGATCCAAATTTTCCGCCATTAGACAGGTGGTACAGCCATCTGCGTCAAGTCAGAAATCCGCATTGCGTCAAAGCAGGAAATCTTGGAGTCAAGCTGACTTTTCCGGATGAACCATAGCGGCATTGTGCCGATTCCAACGTTGTCTGTCGGGTGAGTATGCTGATTTAGTCCAAACAGCACCCCGTGGCAAGAGCGGCCCACTGAAAAGTGAGCCACCCAAATTAATTTTGAGGAAATTTGTTTGTCTCTCTTGACACAACCAGAGGGCTTCGTCACCGGTACGGCGGTGAAGCTGTTCACCGTAGCAGGACCTGTATTGGTATACGGCATCAGCGCCAGCGTAGTCTACGGGATCATACTGTGGCTGACCGGACTGATGTGATAAGCAGGCGGGGAGACCCGCCTGTTTTTATTTGCATTTGTGAGTTGAACGTAGTATGCTGTAGGAAATTGAGGGAAAGAGTGGCTGTTTATGGACTGCAAAAAACTGTTTGCCTGCATCGACGGGCTGAATGAGGAATATCTGACCGTGCTGGAAGAAGTGTGCCGGCTGGAAAGCCCCACCGGGGACAAGGCGCGGGTAGACGCAGTAGGCGATTACTTTGTCCGTATGGCTCAGGCGCGGGGCTGGCAGGTGGAAGTGCGGGAGATGGAGACGGCGGGCAACCCAGTCTGCATTACCCTCAATCCCCGGGTGCAGGCCGCCCCCATCACCTTGTCCGGGCATATTGATACCGTTCATCCCGTGGGGGCATTCGGACCCGAGGTGGTGCGCCGGGATGCGGAAAACCTCTACGGCCCGGGCACGGCGGACTGCAAGGGTGGCGTGGTGGCGGCCTTTATGGCCATGGACGGGCTGGAGCGCTGCGGCTTTGCCGCCCGGCCGGTACAGCTGATCATCCAGACAGACGAGGAGACCAACAGCACCAACAGCGGCCAGAAGACGGTGGAATTCCTATGCGAAAAGGCCAGAGGGTCGGTGGCGTTCCTGAATGCGGAGTGTACCCGGGGGGAAGCGGCTGTGATCGCCCGAAAGGGAATCCTTCGCTATCGGCTCACCGTACACGGCGGTGCAAAAGGCAGCGCACAGGCGGAGGCGACCCATAAGCTGCATCAATTGGAGCAAATGAAGCAGTGGGATGGTCTGATCTGCAACAGCCGGATGGTTCGCAGCGACACGCCGGAGCGAGTGTGCGTGTTGCTTGTGGATATTTTCTTCGTGGATGAGCCCCAGTGCCGGCAGGCACAGGCACAGATGCAGGCGGTGGCGGAGGAAAACGCTGTGGAGAGCTGCACCTGCATATTGGAGCAGGTGAGTCTGCGGCCTCACATGCCTCTGACACAGCGCAATGAGCAATTGATGCAGCGGCTGAACGATATTTGCCGGGCAAACGGACTGCGCACGCTGGAAGTTGTGACCAGCCCGGCCGGTTCGGACGGAGCCTATATCACTCATATGGGCGTGCCCTGTGTGGATGGCATCGGCGTAAGCGGGGGAATGATCCACTCGGTGAAGGAGTACATCCGCCTGGACTCTCTGGCTGAAAGCGCCAAACGTATGGCTGGGGTAGCCTGGTGCATTTGAGGAGAAATGCATCCGTAAATCACGCAGTTAATAAAAAATGAAAGGGGAAAAAGGTGCGGTCGCCAGACCGCACCTTTTTTATATTTTCTCAGGTTTAAATTCGGCATTTCAGCGCAAAATGAAAGGCAAGGATGCTTTGTTATACAAAGGAGGAAGCAAAATATGAAAATGAAATTGGTGTCCCTGCTGCTGATCGTCCTGCTGGGGCTGAGCGGCTGTTCCGCCAACACAGGCGAGGATGCAGGCAGTGTTTACTGGCTGAACTTCAAGCCGGAAGCGGACGCGGCTTTGCAGCAGCTGGCCCGGGATTACACCGACCTGACCGGAGTGAAGGTAAAGGTGTCTACCGCGGCTCAGGGACAGTATGAATCCACCCTCACGGCGGAGATGGACAAGAGCAGTGCTCCCACTCTGTTTGTGGTGGGCAACGCCGCCGCGGTCAACACCTGGGGCGACTACTGCTACGACCTGCGGGACACCCCGGTGTATAAGGAATTGATCACCGATGACTACACCCTCTATGACGAAGGGGGAAAGGTGTGCTCCATCGGTTATGCCTACGAGTGTTTTGGCATCATCGTCAATAAGACCCTGTTGGAGCGGGCGGGCTATCAGGTCAGCGACATCCGGAACTTTGAGTCCCTGCGCCGGGTGGCGGAGGATATCCATGCCCGGGCGGATCAGCTGGGGTTTGACGCATTTACCTCCTCGGCGCTGGACAGCAGCTCCAACTGGCGTTTCTCCGGCCATCTGGCCAATATCCCGCTGTTTTATGAGGCGCGGGACAAGGGTGGCTGGACGGCCGCGCCGGAGCGCATTGAGGGCACCTATCTGGACAACTTCAAGGCGGTGTGGGATCTGTATATCAACAACAGCGCCGCCGACCCACGCACCCTGGCCACTCCGGGCTATGACGCCCAGAGTGAATTCGGACAGGGCAAGGCGGTGTTTTATCAGAATGGTTCCTGGGAGTATCCCGCTTTGGTCAACGACTACGACATGAGGCCTGAGGAATTGACTATGATCCCCATTTACAGCGGCGTTCCCGGGGAGGAGGAAGCCGGACTGTGCAACGGCACGGAAAACTGCTGGGCGGTGAACGCTAACGCATCTCAAAAAGATGTTCAGGCCACCCTGGATTTCATGTACTGGATGGTCACATCCCCTCAGGGCACCAAGCTCATGGCCGAACAGTTTGGCCCCATCCCCTATAAGCAGGCGGCCAAGACCGACAACCCCTTCTTCAATGCCGCCGCGGACTATTTGTCCGATGGGAACTATAACGTCACCTGGGTATTTAGCCACACACCCAACGTGGACGAATGGCGTGCCGGCGTAGTGTCCGCTCTGACCCAGTACAGCAGCGGCGGGGACTGGAAGAACGTGCACACCGCCTTCGTGTCCGGCTGGGCGACCCAGTATCAAGCGGCCAATAACTGAGCAAACTATCCGGGGCGGGGAGTACCCGCCCCGGCTTTCGTATAGGGGGGATTATCGTTGAGCGCAAGAAAAAATAAAAGCGGCGTGCTGCTGCACCGCCCCATCCGCCGCAGCTGGCCGCTGTTTCTGCTGCCCACGGTGGCGGCTTTTTCCATCGGCTTTATCTGGCCGTTTCTGCAGGGTATCTGGCTGTCCTTTTGCTCCTTTACCACTACGGCCAATGCCCGTTGGGTGGGTGGGGAAAACTACCTCAACGCCGTGCTGGACCGGGGCTTCACCTATTCCTTTTTGTACACCGCGCTGTTTGCTCTGGTGTCGCTGATCGTCATCAATGTGCTGGCCTTTGCCGTGGCCTATGCGCTGACCCAGAAGATACGGGGGACGGGCATCTTCCGTACGGTGTTTTTCATGCCAAACCTCATTGGCGGTATCGTGCTGGGCTATATCTGGTCCATCCTGTTTGACGGAATCCTGCGTGCCTACCACACCTCGATCTTGCTGGAGACGCGCTTTGGCTTTTTTGGGCTGCTGATCCTTATGTGCTGGCAGCAGGTGGGGTATATGATGATCATTTATATCGCCGGCCTGCAGACCGTCCCTGAGCATATGCTGGAGGCTGCCCGCATCGACGGGGCAAACCGCTGGCAGACCCTGCGCCGGGTGACCATCCCCAATCTGATGCCCTCCATCACCATCTGTACCTTTCTGTCTTTGACCAACGGCTTTAAGCTGTTTGACCAAAATCTGGCACTGACCGGCGGTGCGCCGTTCCGTTTTAAGACCTATGCCGACGGAACCGTGTCCACCATTAAGACCACGGAAATGCTGGCACTGAACATCTACAATACCTTTTACGGACAGGGAACGATGGCTCGGGGAACCGCACAGGCCAAGGCAGTCATATTCTTCCTGCTGGTGGCGGGACTGTCCCTTGCTCAGCTGCGCGCCACCCGGGGCAGGGAGGTGGGCGCATGAGGGGCAACCATCGACCCCGACGCCGGGGGCAGGCGCTGACGGCGGTGTTCAGCGTCATCAGTTTGGTGTATGTGCTGCCGGTAGTGCTGGTGCTTGTCAACGCGTTCAAGGCCAACAACTTCGTAAAAACCGAGACTTTTTCTCTGCCCGACCGGGAGAGCTTCGTGGGCTTTGATAACTTTATTAAGGGCATGACCTTCGGAAACTATCCCTTTCTCCGCTCGGTGTTTTACAGTGTGGTCATCACTCTGCTGTCCACGGCGCTGATCCTGCTTTGTACCTCCATGGCCGCGTGGTATATTGCCCGGGTGGACAACCGGGTGTGCCGACTGGTGTATATCCTGTGTGTGTTTTCCATGGTAGTGCCCTTCCAAATGGTCATGTTCACCCTGTCCAAAACGGCGGACACGGTGCGGCTGTTCGGTTTTTGGGGTCCCAAGCTGAACACCCCGTGGACCATCCCGGTTATCTATCTTGGCTTTGGAGCGGGGCTTGCCATTTTCATGTTCACCGGTTTTGTCAAAAGCATTCCCCGGGAGGTGGAGGAGGCAGCCGCCATCGACGGCTGCGGACCCATACGCACGTTCTTCCGGGTGGTGTTTCCCATGCTGAGGCCTACCATGATCTCGGTGGGGATCCTGGAGATCATGTGGATCTGGAACGACTACCTGCTGCCCTATCTGGTGCTGGATCGCAACCGATATATGACCATCCCCATCCACATCCAGTACCTGCAGGGAAGCTACGGAGCGGTGGATCTGGGCGCGACCATGGCGCTGATCCTGCTGTCCATTATTCCGGTAATCGTGTTCTACCTGCTGTGTCAGAAGCACATTATTAAAGGAGTGGCCGCCGGCGCGGTCAAGGGGTAAATGATGCGAAAAAGCGGCGTATTGATGCACCTGTCCTCTCTGCCCGGCTCGGGCGGGATCGGCACTATGGGTCGGTCAGCCCGGGCGTTTGTGGATTTTCTGGCACAGGCGGGGCAGGCTTATTGGCAGATGCTGCCCATCGGACCCACGGGCTACGGCAACTCGCCCTACCAATCCCCCTCCGCCTTTGCGGGCAATCCGTTTTTCATTGATTTGGATGTCCTTGCAGAGCAGGGTTTGCTGGAGGAGCGGGGAACGCGGGAGCAAAACACCGGCCGGGTGGACTATGCCGTCCTCTGGCCGAACCTGCGGCAGGAACTGAAGCGGGCGGCAGAACGTTTTTTACGGCACCCCCCCGATGATTTCAGCCATTTTTGCGCCCAGCAGGCGCACTGGCTGAACGATTACGCCCTGTTCATGGCCATCAAGGACGTCTATGGGGGCGCGGCGTGGTTCGACTGGCCGACCGGCCTGCGTGCCCGTCAGCCGGGAGCGGTGAACGCGTTCCGGGCTGGAAACGCAGACAGCATTGCCTTTTGGAACGTGGTGCAGTATCTGTTTTTTGATCAGTGGCGGAACCTGAAGGAATATGCAAATCAAGCCGGGGTGCGGATCATTGGTGACCTGCCCATTTACGCTGCGCTGGACAGCGTGGACGTCTGGGCGCACCCGGAGCTGTTTCAGCTGGATGACCATGGGATGCCACGAGAGGTGGCCGGTTGCCCTCCGGACGGGTTTTCTCCGGACGGGCAGCTGTGGGGCAACCCGCTGTATGACTGGGCGCGGATGGAGCGGGACGGTTACCGGTGGTGGGTGGAGCGCATGGACTATCTGTGCCGCATCTATGATGTGCTGCGCATTGACCACTTTCGGGGTTTTGAGTCCTACTACGCCGTCCCGTGGGGGGAGAGTACGGCGAAAAACGGACGCTGGCGGCAGGGGCCGGGTATGCAGCTGTTTCAGGCGGTGGGAGATCGTCCCATCATTGCCGAGGATCTGGGCTTTGTGACCGAACAGGTGCAGCGGCTGTTGCAAGAGAGCGGTTTTCCGGGCATGAAAGTGCTGCAGTTTGCCTTCGACCGGCGGGAGAATGGCAGGGATCACCTCCCCCATAACTATCCCGTCCATTGTGTTGCCTATACCGGGACCCACGACAACGATACGATTTTGGGCTGGTTGGCCCATGCCCCGGCAGAGGATGCGGCTTATGCCGGAGAATATCTTCGTTTGGGGAGGGAAGAACCTCATTGGGACATGATGTGCGCTTTGTGGAGCAGTCCTGCTGAGCTGACGGTGGTTCCCGCGCAGGATCTTTTTGGGCTGGACAGCTCGGCTCGCATGAACGTCCCCGGCACGCTGGGAAATAATTGGACTTGGCGTGCAACAGACAATAGTTTTACGCCGGAACTGGCCCGGAAGCTGCGCCGAAAAATGGAGCTTTACGGCCGGCTGTAACGGTAAATAATTTTGTTGGCAAATACGGAAACAGCGTCCTCGTGTTTTTTCGCCGCGGCGGGTCATACTGAAGCTGTGGGCGGCAGCGGCCGTCCGCGGGAAGAAACAGGGAGGTGGAGCAATGGAGCAAAAACCACAGCGAGGGGTGGCCGCGCTGCTGGGCGCGGCCATGCTGTTGGTAAGCGTGACCTTTACCATGCCCCGGCGGCCGGAGCGGGAGCAGGCGGTCAGGACCGGTGTCTGGACGGAAACCGCCCGTCCGGCAGGGGCAGAGTATTCCGGTGGAACAGCGGAGCGCTGCGTTATCCCCGTAGGACGGACGGTGGGGATCAAGCTGTTTTCCGATGGCGTGCTGGTAGTAGGACTGAGTGATGTGCAGGGGAAACAACAGGCACGCTCACCCGCCCGTGCCATGGGGCTGAAAGTGGGCGACGTGATCACCCACGTGAACGGGAAAGAGGTGGACACCATCGAACAGGTGCAGACCGCCATCCAGACTCTGGCCGGGCGACCCATGACGCTGAAAGTGACCCGGCAGGATAAGCAGCTGCAGCTGAGCGGCAGCGCCACCTGCACCGCGCAGGGTAGCTATCAGCTGGGCGCGTGGATCCGGGATTCTATGGCGGGCATCGGCACGATGACCTTTTATGATCCCCGGTCAAAGGTGTTTGGCGCGCTGGGACACGGAGTCAACGACGTGGACACCGCCCGGTTGATGACCATGCAGTCGGGAAGTATTCTCTATTCCACGGTCAATGACGTGAAAAAGGGCTGCGTGGGAGAGCCGGGGGAACTGCACGGCAGCTTTGACGCGCATCGGGATCTGGGACAGCTGTATGCCAACACGGATGCGGGCATTTTCGGTACGATGGAAAAGCCGGTGACAGAGCGTGTGCAGCCTGTTCCCGTTGCCGGAAGGGATGAGGTGCGGCCCGGGGCGGCGGTCATTCTGTCTAACGTGGCGGGAGATGAGGTAAAGGAGTATCAGGTGGACATCGTTCATGTCTATCCCGCGCAGGCGGGGGAACTGCGAAACCTGATGATCAAGGTCACCGACCCGGAACTGCTGGCGCGAACGGGCGGTATTGTGCAGGGGATGAGCGGAAGTCCGATTATTCAGGATGGCAAACTTGTTGGTGCGGTGACCCACGTCCTCGTCAACGACCCCACCCGGGGGTATGGAATTTTTATTGAGAATATGCTGGACGCGGCGGAATAAAACAAGGACAGGGGCAAATGCCCCTTTCCTTGTTTTATTCTTATTTTATGTTCTCAAGAACATAGCGGTATGTTTCGAAGCGATAGTGTTCCTTGTTCTGGGTAATTGTCCCGTATTCGATGGCGCTGACGGGACAGTTTCCAATACAGGCCATACAGTGTGTGCATTGATTGCCCCACACCGGCTTGCCGTCCGTCAGCTTAATGTTGTTCAGCGGACAGAGTTTTTCGCATTTTCCGCAGCCGATGCAGCAGTCTTTGGCGTAGAAATCCTTTGCGGTGAGCTTATATTTGCACCAGACCGGATTAAAGGGGACGGTGATCAGAGTTTCAAACAGGTATACGTGTCTCGCGGTCAGTTCGCGGCCGGCACGGATATGGGATGCCACATGATCCAACTGTCGGTACGCACCCAGAATCCTTTCTTCCACTTCTGCCTTTGGCAGCATAGGATAGGAGTCATTGGCCACGTAGTTTCTCGGCATTTTAAACTCGGCGTGTCCGCGGTATACCATATGTTTCCGTTTGAAAAGGGATTTTGCGAGAATTCCGGAAATGCCGCAATAACCGCCGCTGGTAAAGATAAAATACACCTCTTTGCTCCCGGAGAACGCCTGCTCCTTCAGGTATTTGCTCATAAAGCGGGGCATTTCGCACACATAAACGGGAGCACAGATGATAAACGGCGTTTCCGAATGGAGCGGAGCGTGGTTTTGAGTTTTTATCCGATCCAGCAAGTTGATACATTCATCATTCAGCCGCTTTGCAAGTTCGTTTGCGATGAATTCCGTGTTGCCGGTGGCGGAAAAATATAGAACCATAGAAGCCTCCCCAAATGCGATATATGCAGCAGTATATGACGGTGACCGGGCTTTGTCAACCGGGCAGCATTGAAAGCCAAATCCCCCGAGGGGGCGTGGGAATTTCGTTGATGCCGTGCGGCAAGTGACAGAGGGGGAATGACAGGGGAAAATACCCTGTCATTTTCTACTTGTCTGTAGTATAATACAGGCGAATGAGGAGGGATACCGGTGTGCGCATCGATTGTAGAAAATAAAAAGATGGCGGGCTTTCGGCGGACGAAGGCGGCCTGCTATTTGGCCTGTTTTACCATGGCACCGGCCTTTGCCTTTCCGCCGGTGCTGTTTGCCGTGCTGCGTCAACAGTACGGAATATCCTATACACTGCTGGGGACGTTGGTGCTGATCAACTTTTGTACCCAGCTGGGTGTGGACCTGCTGTTTACGTTTCGCTCCAAGTGGTTCAACGTACCGCTGATGCTCAAGAGCATGCCCCTGCTTACCTGTACGGGGTTGCTGCTCTACGCGCTTATTCCCGCCTTTGTGCCGGAGCATGCCTATGCCGGACTGCTGACGGGCACGGTGGTTTTTTCCGCGGCAGCCGGTCTGTCCGAGGTGCTGCTTAGTCCCACGGTAGCCGCGCTGCCCTCGGATGCGCCCCAGCGGGACATGAGCATGCTCCACTCCCTGTATGCCTTCGGCGTATTGACCACCGCGGTGGTTAGCACACTGTTTCTCAGGTGGTTTGGTGGAGAGAATTGGGTCTGGCTGGCTGTGCTGCTTGCGCTGCTTCCGGTAGGTCCGGCGGTGCTGTTTTTCTGCTCGCCGATTCCGGACATGGATGCAAATTCACCCGCAGCCGGAGCGGAGCGGTCAAAAACGCGGCGTGTGGGGCTTGGGCTGTGTGCCGCGTGTATCTTCTTCGGCAGTTGTGCGGAAAACACCATGGCCAACTGGATCTCCGGTTATATGGAAAACGCGCTGCACATCGACAAGGCGGTGGGCGATATTCTTGGCATGGCTATGTTTGCCGTTCTGCTGGGTGCGGCCAGACTGGCCTACGCACACTTTGGCCGCAATATTCTGCGTGTGCTGCTGGTCGGTATGACGGGTGCGACGGTCTGTTATCTTACCGCGGGGCTTTCCTCCAATGTTGCGCTGGCTTTTCTCGCCTGTGTGCTCACCGGTCTATTCACCGGCATGCTGTGGCCGGGGACACTGATCATGATGGAAGAACGCATTCCCGGAGTGGGAGTGGCCGCCTTTGCGTTGATGGCGGCCAGCGGAGATGTTGGAGCGGCCTTGGCACCTCAGCTTATGGGCATCGTCATTGACGCGGTCGCTGCCCGGGCCGGAGCCTTGAGTGCGGCAACCGGACTGAGTGCGGAGCAGATCGGACTGAAAGCCGGTATGCTGGTTACGGCAATATTCCCTCTTGTTGGAGTGGGGTTGATGTTGGTCATTATCCGCAGGTTTGGAGGCTGGAGAAACGGAGCGCTGAACGACGGGAGCGGCGCACAAAATTGAAATATGAAAATGTTGAATTGCGCAGTGCACCGCGCTATAATCGTGATAAAGCGGGAGAAACCTGTGTTCGGATCCGCTTGAGAACAACGGGGACGAAAGGAAAAGAACATGAAACAACCTGTATTTCGCGAAAACGGCGGCGCTCATTTTAACGAGATGATCCGCAATGCGGTGGAGAATGGGGAGCATACCTACACCATCACCGGCAACTGGGAGATCGAGGAGGCCATCAAAGTTCCCTCGGACTTCGCTTTGATTTTGGATAACTGCCACCTGCGTATGAAGGACGGTGTGATCAGCAACATGATCACCAACGAGCACATCGGCTGCCTGTCCCCCCTGGTGAAGGACTACGACATCGTTATTGAGGGACGTGGTCGCGTCATTTTGGACGGCGGCAACCCCAACGGCCTGCATGAGCGCACCATGAACAACGAACAGTTTCCCGGTGTGACCACCTGCACGGTGAATAGCCCCATGCTGTTTGCCCATGTGGACGGCATCCGTATCCGGGGTTTGCAGATCCGCAACCAGCGTTACTGGGGTATGACTTTCGTCTACTGCGGTCATGGTGTGGTGCAGGATATCGAATTCCGCTCCAACGATACATGGATCGATGAAAACGGTCAGGCACAGCATGGTATTTTCCGGGGGAAGACGACCTACGAAGCGATTCTGGTCAAGAATGCCGACGGCATCGACCTTCGCTGCGGCTGCCATGACTTTATCATCGAGAACATCACCGGCTTTACCCAGGATGACACTGTGGCACTAACCGGTCTGTTCGGCGGCACGGAGCAGAAGTACTATGTGGAGGGTGCGCTGAAAGAGATTTGCAATATTACCATTCGCAACGTAAACTCCGCTGCCCTGTGCTCCAACGTCCGTCTGCTCAACGGCGACGGTGTGCTGCTGCATGACATTCTGGTGGACGGTGTATTTGATGCCATGCGGGAATGCCGCTTTTGCGACATTGGCCTGGGCCATGTGAAGATCGGTGACAGCCACAACTACGGGCAGGATATGTCCAGACCCGGCGAGGTGTACAACATTACCGTGAAGAATGTCCACGCCACCGGTAAGGCCGGACCGCTGAAAATCGAGTGTGTGATCCACAACCTGACCACGGAGAACATCCACCATTCCGGCCCCTACGCGTAATTGGACCGGACAACAGGAGAATCTGCTATGAAGATTTATATTTCGGTCGATTTGGAAGGCGCCAGCGGCATCAGCGCCGCGGACTATGTACTCAACGACGGGTATCTTTATGCCGTTGGAAGACGGCTCATTACCAAAGACATCAATGCGGCCGTATCCGGCGCCTTTGACGGCGGCGCGGATCAGGTTATTATCTTCGACGGCCATGGCGGGCGTGTCAACGTACTGGCGGAGGACTTGGATCCCCGGGCGCTGGTTATCTCCGGCGGTACCCACAAGCCCCGCTTCCCCATGCTGGACAAGTCGGTGGACGGCATGTTCCTGCTGGGCTATCACGCTATGGCGGGAGCGGAGCGCGCCACTCTGGAGCACACCATGATGAGCAGGAGCTGGCACAGCGTCAAGGTCAATGGCAAGCCCTACGGCGAGCTGGGTATCGACGCGGAGCTGGCCGCCGAGGCGGGCGTGCCCGTGATCATGGTGTCCGGCGACGACAAGCTCTGCGCCGAGGCCGAGGCTTGGCTGGGCAATGTGGAGACCGCCATGGTCAAGCAGGGGCTTGCCCGCAATTGCGCCCTGTGCCTGTCTCCCGCCCGGGGACAGCAGCTGGTCTATGAAAGTGCCAAGCGCGCGGTGGAGCGGCTGAAAGCGGGGGAACAATTTGCTCTGCCCGAGATCCCCTCGCCTGCCGTGGTGACAACTACATACAAGATGGTACCTGACGCGGACGCCGCCGAGAGCTATGGCTCCAAGCGGCTGGACGGCTACACCGTGGAAAAGACCTACGGCCACCTGTCTGAGATGTACGGCGGAAACTGGGAAGAGTTCGGCATCGAGCAGGTTGTGTTCTGATTTCGAACCATAGTGAAGCAAAAGGAAGGCAGACCCAAACGGGTCTGCCTTCCTTGTTTGTTTGGAGAACGTGGGCGCTCAGCGCTCGTTCTTATAGATCTCTTTGAAGTACTTGTAGGTGTCCACCTTCAGCTCACCGCAGGCGGCCTCGTCACAGGCGACAATCCCGTCGGGATGCAACTGCAGGGCGCTGATGGTCCAGGCGTGATCCACGCCGCCCTCCACGCAGTGACGCAGGGCGCGGGCCTTGTTGTGGCCGCTGATGAGCAGCAGCACCTGCTTGGAGTCGCACACGGTGCCAACGCCCACGGACAGAGCGGTCTTGGGCACCTTGTTGGGGTCGTTGTCGAAAAAGCGGGAGTTGACGATCAGGGTATCCTCGGTGAGGGCGCGCACGCCGGTGCGGGAGACCAGGGAGGTGAAGGGCTCGTTGAACGCGATATGTCCGTCCACACCGCTGCCGCCCAGGAACAGATCGATGCCGCCGTAGGAGGCGATCTTCTCCTCGTAGCGCAGGCACTCGGCCTCCAGATCCTCGGCCATGCCGTTGAGAATGTTAATGTTCTCGGCGGGGATGTCGATGTGGTTGAAGAAATTGTCGTGCATGAAGTACCAGTAGCTCTGATCGTGCTCTCTGGGCAGACCCACATACTCGTCCATGTTGAAGGTGACCACGTTCTTAAAGGTCACCTTGCCGGCCTTGTTCATCTCGATCAGGCGACGGTACACGCCAAGGGGAGAAGAACCGGTGGGCAGACCCAGAATGAAAGGGCGAGCCTCTTTGTGGTTGTTGATGGCATCAGCAATGTGCTCCGCGGCCCAGGCACACATGGCTTCGTAGTCGTTTTTGATGATCAGCTTCATTTAAATCACGCTCCAAATCAGATTAAAGGATGCGGATCGCACGATCCATTTACAGATATATTATAATACCGTTTTTGCCGTTTGTCTATTATTTTCTTGTGGGTGGGCAGAAAAAATCCGGGGCAATTTGCCCCGGATTTTTGGTGAAGTCACATGTCCAAAAAGCCCATGATGGCGATACCAACTACCACCAACAGGATCATCAGATAGTGCTTGGCAGACAGCTTTTCCTTGAGGAAAATACGGCTCCACAGCACGGATGCGGCGCAGTAGGAGGAGATGATGGGAGCGGACATAGCCAGATGCTCGGTGTCCGCGATGGCGTAGATGTAGGCGAACTGGCCGGCTGTCTCGCACACAGCACCGATGTACTTGGGGCCTTCCATCTTGGGAACAAGCCGGTCGCGCTTGATCAGCACCACATAAATGAAGCACAGGATGCCCATGAACAGGAAGGTCAGCTCGTAGGCCACGTTGGCGCTGTCCTCGTTGAGCACTTCCAGTACCCGGTTGTCGGCAAAGGTGCCAATAGCGTCCAGCACGCAGTAGGCCACAGGCAGAGCCAGAGCGATCAGGCTCTTGGAATACTTATAGTTGCTGGCCTGCTGGCGCTGGGCACGCAGATCTTCGTCCTCGAAGTAGTCCACCACGCCCAGACCAATGGCACCCACGCAAACCAGAGCCACCGCAAACAGAGCCAGAGGGGGATACTCGGAAAAGCCCACCATGAACAGGGTCATCACCGCCACCAGCGCGCCGGAGGAGTTACAGATAGGGGAGGAGATGGACAGCTCGATATAACGCAGACCCAGATAGCCCATGGCCATAGAGCCGATGTACAGCAGGGAAACGGGCAGATAGGTCAGGATGATCTCCACGGAAATTTCCGTGCCGCCCACGAAGATCTCGTACAGGGCGTGAAGACCCATGACCAGGCCCACCGCCATGACCATTTTCAGATGGCTGTATTTATCCTTGGCGTCCCGGCAGCCGATCTTGGAAAACAGGTCGGAACCGGACCAGCAGATCAGCGTGATGATTGACAAAAGAAACCACATAACAAGTTTTTTCTCCTATTCTTTTTCTTTTTGGTTTATCGGAACGGTTTGTTACGGGCTTCCGGCCTTTGGAGGTTTCGTCATTGGGGTCAGCCATAGGCAATCGCCGTAGTGGGCTGCCGTTTCTTTCTGCAGATTTTGATACACGATAAAACCTCCTTTGCATATGATAGTAAATAATAGTGTTTTTTGCATTTTCTGTCAAATCTTTTTTGGTATGAGGAGGAACAAGAAGGAGGGGGCAGATGGAATAAACTTTCGTGGTGCCGACTAAACTGGAAGCACACGGAGTGTGCCCGGCGGGAGAGCGGGTGAAGAAAGGAGAAAAGGGGCATTTGCCATGAAAAAAACTTATACACAGTCTACCTATGAAGTGCTTCAGGAACTGGGCGTCGGGGCGGAGGGACTGACGCAGGAACAGGCACGTAAACGGCAGGAGCAGTATGGGCCAAACAAGCTCAAGGACGCGGAAAAGCCCACCGTATTTCAGCGGTTTCTTGCCCAGCTGAAGGATCCGATGCTGATCATTTTGATGCTGGCAGCGGCGGTATCTGCGGCAACTACGGTGATCCACAATGTTCGCAACCCAAGCCAGCCGGAGGGACTGGCCGAAGTGTTCATCATTTTGATCGTTGTGCTGCTCAACGCGGTGCTGGGCGTATTTCAGGAGAGCAAGGCTGAGGCTGCCATCGAGGCGTTGCAGACCATGACGGCAGCCACCTGCAAGGTGATGCGGGATGGACAGCAGGTGGTGCTTCGTTCCGATGAGCTGGTGCCCGGTGACGTGGTGATTCTGGAAGCGGGGGACAGTGTGCCCGCGGACGGCCGCCTGTTGGAAAGTGCCAGCCTGAAAATCGAGGAGGCGGCGCTAACCGGAGAAAGCGTACCCGTGAACAAGGTGGTGGATGCCCTCTGGTTGGGAGGGGAGCAGGAGGATATTCCCCTGGGCGACCGGAAAAATATGTGCTACATGGGCTCCACCGTAGTCTATGGCCGGGGCAGAGCGCTGATCACCAAAACCGGTATGGAGACGGAAATGGGCAAGATCGCCGGTGTGCTGGCCGCTACTGGGGAGGAGCAGACCCCACTTCAGCGCCGTCTGGACGAACTGGGGCGAACACTGAGCAAGCTGGTGCTGGGTATTTGCGTGTTCATCTTCCTGTTTGATCTGATCGCGGCGGGATCCTTTACGTTGGACAGCGTGCTGTCCACCTTCATGGTGGCGGTGTCCCTGGCGGTGGCGGCGATCCCGGAGGGGCTGGCCACGGTGGTCACGGTGGTACTGTCCATCGGAGTGACCAACATGAGTCGCCGCAATGCGGTCATTCGCCGCCTGACAGCGGTGGAGACCCTGGGCTGTACCCAGGTCATCTGCTCGGATAAGACGGGTACGCTTACTCAAAATCGAATGACCGTGGTGGAGCATGTGGGTCAGACGGAACTGCTGGCTCGTGCCATGGCGCTGTGCAGCGATGCCCGGCTCAATGGTGAGGGACAGGCGGAGGGCGAGCCTACGGAGGCGGCTCTGGTGCATTTTGCTGCTGCGCAGGGGCTGCTGAAACACGATATGGAGAAGCAGACTCCCCGTGTGGACGAAGCACCGTTCGACTCCTCCCGCAAGATGATGTCCACCATCCACGCGTTGGAGAGCGGTTTTATCCAGTACACCAAGGGCGCGCCGGACGAGGTGCTCAAGCGGTGCACTTCCTATGAACAGGACGGCCAGATCCTGCCCATGATCCGGGAGAAGCGGGAAACAATCCTTCAGGAGAACAAAGCGATGGCCGACCGGGCGCTGCGCGTGCTGGCTGCCGCTATACGGATGTGGGATGAGAAACCGGAGGATCATACACCGGAGTATCTGGAACAGGAACTATGCTTTGTGGGTTTGACCGGGATGATTGACCCCGTCCGTCCGGAGGTAAAGGCGGCCATCGAACGGTGTCGAAGCGCGGGGATCCGCCCGGTGATGATCACCGGTGACCACCGGGATACCGCCATCGCCATTGCCCGGGAGCTGGGGATCATTGAAGATGCGTCTCAGGCCATCACCGGCGCGGAGCTGGATGCCATCTCCGATGAACAGATCAGCCGGGCGGTGGAACAGTACAGTGTGTACGCCCGGGTGCAGCCCGAGCATAAGGTGCGCATCGTCACGGCGTGGAAGGCCAACGGCGCGGTCACGGCCATGACCGGCGACGGCGTGAATGATGCCCCCTCCATCAAGTCGGCCGATATCGGCGTAGGCATGGGGATCACGGGTACGGACGTGACCAAAAATGTGGCGGATATGGTGTTGGCGGACGACAATTTCGCCACCATCGTCACCGCGGTGGACGAGGGACGGCGCATTTACGACAACATCCGCAAGGCCATCCAGTTCCTGCTGGCCTCCAATATGAGCGAGGTGCTGGGCGTGTTCCTTTCCACACTGCTGGGCTTTACTCTGCTCAATCCGGTGCATTTGCTGTTCATAAACCTGATCACCGACTGCTTCCCGGCGCTGGCGCTGGGTGTAGAAAAGGGCGAAGCGGATATCATGCGCCGGCCTCCCCGCAACTCCAAAGAGGGGATTTTTGCGGGCGGGCTGGCGATGGATATCGCTTATCAGGGCGTGCTCATTACCCTGATCACCATGGTATCCTATCTCATCGGGCACTGCTTTGAAGTGGGGCACTTTGCTATGCCCCAGGGCGTGTCTGAACACGGTATGACTATGGCGTTTCTAAGCATGAGCATGTGTGAGATCTTCCACAGCTTCAATATGCGCAGCCAGCGTAAGAGCGTGTTCACCCTGCACAGCCACAACAGGATCCTCTGGCTTGCCATGCTGGGCAGTCTGGTGTTGACCACGTTGGTGCTTGAGGTGCCGGTGTTGGCCAATGCGTTTGGATTTACCCCTGTGGGGGTTGTGGAGTACGGGGTGGCGCTGCTGCTGGCTCTGTCGGTTATCCCCGTTGTGGAATGTGTCAAGTTCATTCAGCGTAAGTTGGGCAAATAAGCAAAGCGGTGCGGCTTTCCTTGGGGAAACCGCACCGCTGTTTTTGGCCGAGTGTGCTCCTGTGAAACGGATATGAACCGCCCGTTTGTCGAATTTTGTCGAACGATTTTTCGAGCAAATTCCAAAAAATGCCAATTTTACCGTTGCGTTCGCTGTCTGAATATGATACATTGTACTTGACCGGTCGAAGCCCCTAAAAACGGGACGGAACTCTGGAAATTGATGTGAGAAAGGGAATGAAACATGGAAATCAGGAAGATCGTTGTGGCCGATGCGGGAGAGGAATATCGCGCCGCGCTTGTACAGGCCATTTCCGAGGAGTCGGATATTCAGGTAGTGGGTGAGACCGGGGACGGACATCAATTGCTGCAGCTGATTGGTGAGCAAAAGCCGGATCTGGTCCTGATGGACATGATCCTGTCTCAGATGGACGGGGTAGAGGTGCTGCAGGCGCTGGAGGAGCTGCCCGCTGGGGAGCGTCCCCGTGTAATCGTGTTGTCTGCACTTGCCCGGGGCACGATGGCGGATCTTGCCGTGCGCCACGGCGCGGATCATTACATGACCAAACCTGCCCGGAGCGAGGTGGTTTGCCAGCGTATCCGTCAGCTCACCGGTGGGGAGCAGGCAGAACCGGAGCAGAACTACCAGTACAGCATGGAAAGCCGGGTCACCGCCATTATCCATGAGATCGGCGTTCCCGCCCACATCAAGGGCTATCACTATCTGCGTGAGGCGATCCTCTATTGTATTGACAACATGGGTGCTATTAACGCTGTGACCAAGATTCTCTATCCCGAGGTGGCCAAGCGGTACAACACCACCCCCAGCCGGGTGGAACGCGCCGTCCGTCACGCCATCGAGGTGGCATGGGATCGAGGCGATCTGGATACCCTGCAGAAGTACTTTGGGTACACTGTTTCCAACATCAAAGGCAAGCCCACTAATTCGGAGTTCATCGCGATGATTTCTGACCGTCTGCGCCTGCAGCAGAAAGAAATGTGACAGAGAATGTCGATCCTTTGATATTCGTCCTTCCCGGACAGGGAGCAAGGCGTACAAGAAAGACCGTGACCACGGAATCCTGTGGTCACGGTCTTTGTTTGTCCTTGCTTATCTACGGGGGAGGAATTTGCCCGGGCAGGCGCCGGTGAGCTGCATGTCTGCGTAGACAGTCTGACCGCCCACGATCACCCGCTCAATGCCTTCACTTGTGGCAAGACCGTTTTGGTAGGTGGCTCTGTCGCGGATCTTGTCGGCACGGAAAAGCAGCAGGTCGGCGTCCATACCGTCGGCGATGATACCCTTGCCGGTAAGGCCGAAGCGCTGCGCGGGCAGGCCGGTCATTTTATGGATCATCTGCTCCAGAGTGAGTAGTTTTTTCTCACGGACGAAGCAGCGGATGGCCTTGGGGAAAGAGCCGAAGCCTCTGGGATGAGAGGGGGTGACCATGTCGTTGACCACACCATCGGTGCCAATGACCGCGTTTTCGTCACAGACGATACGCTGGAGGTCTTCCTCGCCCATGGAGAAATAGATGGCCTTAGCGCGGTTGCCGTTGTCCGCCACCAAATCGAAGTAAGCATCAAAGGGATCTGCGCCGACTTCCCGGGCATAATCCAGTACCGTCTTGTTGACAGCGGCAGGAGTATTGGGCGCAGTGGTGATCAGTACGCCGCTCCAGCCACCGCAAGAGCGCAGACGGCTGCCAATGCCGGTCATGTGGGGCATGAGTTCCTCGCGCACCTTGGATTCGCGCAGCAGCTGACACATTTTTTCTGGTCCGTGAGAGAAGAAGTCCGCGGGCAGACAGATGTTCAGCGCGGTGCTGGAAGCGGTGTAGGGGTAGACGTCCAGGGTCACATCCACGCCTCGTTCGCGGGCCTGATGAACCAGCTCCAGAGTTTGCACGGAACGCCCCCAGTTATCTCTGCCGATAATTTTGTGGTGGGAGATATTCAGTTTGCACCCACTTCTCTCTGCCACGGAGATGGCCTCGCGCACGCTGTCCAGCACGTTGTTGGCTTCGTCACGCATGTGGGTGGCATAGAAGCCGCCGTATTCGGCAACGACCTTGCACAGCTCCACCAGCTCCTCCTCGTCGGCATAGCAGCTGGGGGCGTAGATCAAACCCGAGCTCATGCCCATGGCACCGTGCTCCATGGCCTCGCGCACCATGGCCTTCATGGTTTCCAGTTCCTCCGGAGTGGGTTTGCGAAGGGCAAAGCCCATGGCGGAAATGCGCACGGCGCTGTGACCGACGTAAAGAGCGATGTTGGCGGTCTTGGGTTGAGCGTTCACCCACTTGAGATAGCGCTCCAACGTGGTATTTTCTTCAATACCCGGGGTAACGGTACCGAGCTTCTGGAGCAGCAGGGTACACTTTTCCGGGTCAGTGGAAAAGGGGAAACGGGAGGTGCCGCACTGACCGGCCAGCTCTGTGGTGATGCCCTGGCTGGTTTTGCACAGCTGACCGGCCTCGGTGCCCAGAATGCTGTCACCGTGGGAGTGGACATCGATAAAACCGGGACACAGGGTCAAGCCGGCAGCGTCAATTACTTCGGCGGCCGGACCGTGGGGCGCCATGACCAATTTGCCCTTTTGAATGGCTACGTCGCCGCGGAAAGCGGGAGCGCCGGTACCATCAATAATGGAGGCACCGTGGATCAGAATATCACACATTGCCATCATCCTTTGCAACGTTTTCTTCATTCATTATAGTTTGTTTTTAAAAATTTTCAAGAGTTGGACAAGCCAACACATTGCCGGCGCGCGGAAGGAAAAGAACGTGGAAGGGATGGGAAAGAGGGGCTTGAAAAACCGGGGAAAATGAAGTATTCTAATCGGGAAAAGGACCTGTCCGGTTTGGACAAAAGGAGGACACAATGACCATAGAATACCGACCCAAAGGAACCTGTTCCCGCAAGATGATCGTGGATGCGGAAGATGGGATCATTCAGTCCGTACGCATTGAGGGGGGCTGCAGCGGAAATCTGCAAGGAATCTCCAGGCTGGTGGAGGGAATGAAGGTGGAAGAGGCCATCCGCCGTATGGAGGGCATCCGGTGTGGATTTAAAGCGACCTCCTGCCCCGATCAGCTGGCGCAGGCGCTCAAACAGTATCAGGAATAATCCGGCGGGTACAGGCTTGATCCCTGTGCCCGCTTTTTATCCGCAGGCGCAAAAGTTGACATAAGCAAATCGGATATGTTGTGGCAGAAGTAAATGAATATTCCAATATATTGATAAATGTACTTAGAATTACATCGAATATGCTGGAATATTTACAATTATGTCACATATTGTCATTAAAAATGAGTTGACATAACGGGAATACAGGTGTATACTTAGCCTCACGAAAAAAAGAAAGGAGGAAAAGCTATGACAAACACCGGCAAGATCCGGAGCATCATCCGGGAAAAGGGCGATATCGACGAGCTGATTTTTGCCAGCCAGGGTAAGGATGCAGGCCAGACTCACAGCGACCGCTGAAAAGGAGGAAATGCAATGCCAGGCGATATGAGCCCCAATCAATAAACCGCCGCAGCAATGACAAAGGTCAAAGCTACGGCGGTTTTTCTATGGTTAAAACAGGCCGACCACCCAGCAAAACAGCAGGGGAATGGCCAGTGCGGGAAGCATATTCATGGTTTTGCAGTCTTTGATGTTGAGAATGGAAAGGCCGGAGCTCGCGATGAGCACACCGCCCACGATGGACAGCTCGGTCATCATGTCGGCGGTCATAAATTCGCCGGCCAGCATGGCAATAAGGTAGATCACGCCCTGCCAGCAAAACAGCACAATGGCGGTCAGGGCGATGCCGATTCCGTAAGTAGAGGCCAGCACCATGGAGGTGACCAGATCCAGCGTGGCGTTGGTGAACAGGTAGGTGTGGTCACCGTACAGGGCACTTTGGATGGGACCCAGAATGGACAGGGTGCCGATGCAGAACAGCAGGATGCCCGTGGACAGACCCTTGCTCAGGTTGCCCGCGGAAAAGCGGTCGGTGAGCCGCTGAAAGCGACCATCCAGATCCAGCACAGAGCCGATCAGGCTGCCCAGAGCAAGGCTGACGATGAACAGGACGGGGTAGTTGCTGTTGGGCATATTGTGTACCACCGCGTTGATGCCCAGTGCCGTGGCCGCCAGACCCATGGCAGTGAACAGGGCGGTTTGCTGGGCTTCCCGGATGCCTTTTTTAAATACGCTGCCGATGATGCTGCCGGCAAGAATGGTGCTTACATTGACCAGAGTACCAACCATATGTAATCGCTCCGTTTTTATGGGATGGGAAAATAGTAACACTTTTGCAGGGAAAAGTAAAGAGAAAGAAGAACGCGCCCGGACAGGAAAGCCTGTCCGGGCGTTGTTGGTTTACACTTTGCCGATGTCGGTGCGGAAATGCATATCGGTCCAGGTGATGGGCTTGGCGGCGTCGTAAGCCTTGGCGATGGCATCGGCCAGGCTGCTGCCTGTGGCGGTGACACCCAGCACACGGCCGCCGGCATTGACGATCTCGCCCTTGTCATTGACTTTGGTGCCGGCGTGGAAGACGGTGGCTTTCTTGCCTGCTTCCTCCAGACCGGAAATGGGATAGCCGCTCTGGTAGGACACGGGATAGCCACCGGAGGCCAGCACGATACAGCAGGCGGCTCCCTCCTTCCATTTGATGTCTACCTTGTCCAGGGTACCGTTGACGCAGGCCTCGAAAATGTCCATCAGGTCGGTGTCCAGCATGGACAGGATGGGCTGGGTCTCCGGGTCGCCGAAGCGGGCGTTGTATTCCACCACACGGGGGCCGTCCTTGGTGAGCATCAGGCCGAAGTAGATCACGCCCTTGAAGGGGCGACCCTCCGCCTTGAGGGCGTTCACCGTGGGCTGGAAGATGTTCTCCTCACAGAATGCGGCCACTTCGGGGGTGTAGTTGGGGGAGGGGCAGAAGGCGCCCATGCCGCCGGTGTTGGGACCCTTGTTGCCGTCATAGGCGCGCTTGTGATCCTGGCTGGACAGCATGGGGACCAAATGCTCCCCGTCGCAGAAGGCCAGAACAGTGACCTCGGGACCCACCATGCACTCCTCGATGACCACGGTGGAGCCGGAAGCGCCGAACTTCTTGTCCTCCATCATCTCGCGAACGGCGGTCTCTGCCTCGGCCACGGTGGCGGCCACCACTACGCCCTTGCCCAGCGCCAGACCGTCCGCCTTGACCACGATGGGGGCGCCCTGATCCCGGATGTAGGCCAGAGCCTTGTCCAGCTCGGTAAAGGTCTCGTACTTGGCGGTGGGGATGTTGTACTTCTTCATCAGCTCCTTGGAGAATGCCTTGCTGGCCTCAATGATGGCAGCGTTGGCACGAGGGCCGAAAGCGGGGATGCCGGCCTTCTCCAGTGCGTCTACCATGCCAAGAGCCAGGGGATCATCGGGGGCGACCATGACAAAGTCCATGGTGTTTTCTTTCGCCCACGCCACCATAGCGTCCACATCAGTGGCCTTGATGGGGACACAAGTGGCCACCTGCGTGATACCGGCATTACCGGGGGCGCAATAAAGCTCGGTCACACGGGGGGACTGAGCCAGTTTCCAGCAGATGGCGTGCTCACGGCCGCCACCGCCGACGACTAATACTTTCATATAAAATCTCCTTACCGCTATCTTCCGTCAACCAAACCAAAGCCCAGCGCAGCGGGTTTGGTTTGGAAAGGAGGAGCAACGAAGTGAATGAGCGTTCGGGGGTGCCCGGACGCGAACGATACGAAGTTTGCGACGACTTAGTGGTGGAAAAGACGAATGCCGGTAAAGGCCATAACCATGCCGTACTTGTCGGCGGTGGCGATGACCTGATCATCACGGATGGAGCCGCCGGGCTGGGCGATGTACTGCACACCGGACTTGCGGGCGCGCTCCACGTTGTCGCCAAAGGGGAAGAAGGCATCCGAACCAACGGTCACGCCGGACATCTTGGCGATCCACTCCTTCTTCTCGGCCTCGGTCAGCACCTCGGGGCGCACCTTGAAGGTGTTCTGCCACACACCCTCGGCCAGCACGTCGTCATGCTCGTCGGAGATATAGATGTCGATGTCGTTGTCCCGGTCAGGACGGCGGATGTTGTCCACAAACTGCAGGCCCAGCACCTTGGGATGCTGGCGCAGCCACCAGATGTCTGCCTTGTTGCCGGCCAGACGGGTGCAGTGGATGCGGCTCTGCTGGCCCGCGCCCACGCCGATGGTCATGCCGTCCTTGACGTAGCACACGGAGTTGGACTGGGTGTACTTCAGGGTGATCAGGGACAGGAGCATGTCGTTCTTGGCGTCCTGAGACAGCTCTTTGTTGGCGGTGACGATGTTTTCCAGCATTTTCTCGTCAATGGTCAGGTCATTGTAGCCCTGCTCAAACCAGATGCCGTAGATGGTGCGGCGCTCGGCGGGATCGGGCTCGTAATCGGGGTCGATCTGCACCACGTTGTAGCCGCCCTTGCGTTTGGTCTTGAGGATCTCCAGAGCCTCGTCGGTGTAGCCGGGGGCGATGACGCCGTCGGACACCTCGGCGGCCAGATAGCGGGCGGTGTCCGCGTCGCACACGTCGGACAGAGCCGCCCAGTCGCCAAAGGAGCACAGGCGGTCAGCGCCACGGGCACGGATGTAGGCGCAGGCGATGGGGGACAGGTCACCCTCGGGGGCGAAGTAGATCTTGCGCTCCACCTCGGTCAGGGGCTTGCCCAGAGCGGCACCGGCGGGGGATACGTGCTTGAAAGAGGCGGCGGCGGGCAGGCCGGTGGACTTCTTCAGCGCCTTGACCAGCTGCCAGGAGTTCAGCGCGTCCATAAAGTTGATGTAGCCGGGCTTGCCGTTGAGTACGGTGATGGGCAGCTCGCGACCCTCCATATAGAGGCGGGCAGGCTTCTGGTTGGGGTTACAGCCGTATTTCAGTTCCAGTTCGGTCATGTCATGTTCCTCCTTACTGATGCTTGTTGATGATGACGCTGTCGCGCTTGCCGCCCTGCAGGTCGATGTACTCCACATACAGGGACACCTTGTTGTCCGCATTCAGGTTGGCCCACAGTTCCTGTGCCAGGGTTTTGGCATCGGGGGCAGTGACGGCCACCTTGCGGGGCTCGCCCTCAAAGGAGGGGAGGGGATCCAGATTCTCCTGATAGGTGTGGATGAAGTGACCGGTGCCGGCCACGGGGGCGTCGTACTCATAGAAGAAACGGTGGTTGCAGTCGGGGTTGGCGTCGGCGGACTTGAGGATGGACAGGCAGTAGGAGCCGTCCTTGTTCACCACACCGGAGATGCGGGGGGTGTAGTTGGGGGGATCGGGCTCATAGCAGCGGGTACGCAGCGCCTCAATATAGCTCTTGCCCTCCAGCAGGAAGTCGCGAACGGTGTCCGTCTGGTCGCCGTTGGTGACTACGGTGGTGTCGCCCACCACACGCACGGGGTGGTAGATGATGAGGGAGGGGTCAACCATCTTGCTCTCGTCAAAGGCGCGGGTGCGGATCCCGTCGTCGGTGGGTTCAAAGATGCGGTTGCGGCTGTTCTCGCTGCGGCCCATGATGAAGTAGGCAATGACCGCTTTTTTGTTGTCGGCGGAGCGGCCCAGCATGATGCCCCGGCCGGGATAGGCGTGATTGGCGAGGATGTTGTTGAAGTCCAGAAGCTGCATGAATAATTCTCCTTCCAAAGTCTCAATCTGATTTAACATCGTGTATCGAAAAGGCTCCCCTGTGTAAGAGGAACTGTCGCGGCGCAGCCGCGACTGAGGGGTTGTCGGACTTCGCAATCAAGGACAATCCCTCCGCCCCTTCGGGGCACCTCCCTTTACACAAGGGAGGCTTAAAGAAAGGCGCACCGATACAAGTAAGTACGGTGCGCCCAGACGGTCGGCAATGCTCAATACGGTACTCCCTGTGGTCTATTCCACTTCCGTCAGTCATACCGCATGATTGGATTGTAAGGGCGCGGGGGTTAGGGGAGGACGCGCACAGTGCGTCCCTCTACCTTGAGGCTGTCCTGACAGAACAGGGACACGGCCTGGGGCAGCAGCTTCCACTCCGCCTGCTCCATGATGCGCCGCTGAAGCACCTCGGGGGTGTCGTCGGGCAGCACCTCCACCGCCTTCTGGCTGATGATGGGGCCGCCGTCGCACTCGGCACTGACGAAGTGTACCGTAGCACCGCACAGCTTCACGCCGTATTCCAGCGCCTTTTCATGCACATGCAGGCCGTAGCAGCCCGGGCCGGCGAAGGAGGGGATGAGAGCGGGGTGGACGTTGATGATGGCGTTGGGGTAGGCGTTGACCATCTCCTCGGTGAGAATGACCATAAAGCCGGCCAGTACCACCAGGTCGATGTTCAGCTCCTGCAGCTTATCCACCAGTGCCAGCGTCATGTCCCGGTTGGAGGCAAACTCCTTTCGGGCGATCACATAGCCGGGGATTCCCGCCTTTGCTGCCCGCTCCAGGGCATAAGCGCCGGGGGCGGAGGAGATGACGGCGGCAATTTCGCCGCCCACGATCTCGCCACGGCTTTGAGCATCAATCAGCGCCTGCAGGTTGGTGCCTCCCCCGGAGACCAGAACAGCGATCCGTTTCATTCCAGAATCACCTTTTCTTCGCCCTTGACGATGGTGCCCATGAGGTAGGCATCAATACCCTGCTCCTTCAGCACGGACAGAGCGGTGTCCGCCTGGGCGGCGGGAACCACGATGCTCATGCCAACGCCCATGTTATAGGTGTTGAACATGTCCCGCTCGGGGATGTTGCCCCACTTGGCGATCATATCGAAAATGGGAAGCACCTTGACGGCGCTCTTGTCGATCTTGGCGCATAGGCCGTCGGGGAGGGAGCGGGGGATATTCTCGTAGAAGCCGCCGCCGGTGATGTGGCTGATGCCCTTCACGTCCACCTTCTCCAGCAGAGCCAGCACGGGCTTGACGTAGATCTTGGTGGGGGTGAGCAGAGCCTCGGCGATGGTCTTGCCGCCCAGCTCCTCGCGAGCCACGTACAGCTCGGGGTTGTTGTTGTCGATGTCGAACACCTTGCGGCACAGGGAGAAGCCGTTGGAGTGGATGCCGGTGGAGGGCAGAGCGATGACCACGTCACCCTCGGCCATGCGGGTGTTGTCAATAATCTTCTTCTTGTCCACGATACCCACGGCGAAACCGGCCAGATCGTAGTCCTCCACGGGCATCAGACCGGGGTGCTCGGCGGTCTCGCCGCCGATGAGGGCGGCACCGGACTGGACGCAGCCCTCGGCCACGCCGCCCACGATTTCGGCGATCTTCTCGGGAATGTTCTTGCCGCAGGCGATGTAGTCCAGGAAGAACAGGGGCTTTGCGCCCACGCAGATGATGTCGTTGACGCACATGGCCACGGCATCGATACCGATGGTGTCGTGTTTGTCCATGAGGATGGCCAGCTTGACCTTGGTGCCGCAGCCGTCGGTGCCGGAGACCAGAACGGGCTCCTCCATACCGGCGATGGGCAGACCGAAGCAGCCGCCAAAGCCGCCCACGTCGTCCAGACAGCCCTCGTTGCGGGTGCGGGCCACGTGCTTTTTCATCAGCTCCACCGCGCGGTAGCCGGCTACAATGTCCACGCCGGCGGCGGCGTAGCTGGCCGACTGAGAATTCTTGTGATCCATATCAGCAGCTCCTTTTCAGAAGTGAATGATCTGTGTTTGTATTACTCTTTACCCGACCAGCAGTAGGTACACACCTTATCCCGGTCAAGGCCAATGGCCTCCAATACACCGTCCAGGGACTGGTAGCCCAGAGAGTCAAAACCGAACTTCTCGCAGATGGTTTTCAGCATGCACTGGCCGCGTTCGGTGCGGGCGTCGGCGTATTCGTCCAGATGCTTCTGACCTTCGTCACCCTCCAGTTCCTGAACGGTGGTGCGGGTGAGCAGCTCCATCTCGGACTTGCTGCTGGAGAAGTTCAGATACTTGCAGCCGTACATGATGGGAGGGCAGGCCGAGCGCATATGTACCTCTTTGGCGCCCGACTCATACAGGAAATCCACGGTCTCCTTCAGCTGAGTGCCCCGGACGATAGAGTCGTCCACAAAGAGCAGCTTTTTGCCCTGGATGAGTTCGGGGACGGGGTTCTGCTTCATCTTGGCTACCTGGCTGCGCACCTTCTGGTTGGTGGGGGTGAAGGAGCGGGCCCAGGTGGGGGTGTACTTGACGAAAGGGCGGGCGAAGGG
>JAZUOI010000081.1:0-19986 GCA_045604585.1 Lawsonibacter sp.
CCTGCCATTCGTTCTATTCACTCAAAGATTTTGAGACTCAACTCACTGTTCACAATCGCCGTTCCAACAACTTTCCCATGAGGCCGCTCGGTTGGTTATCTCCCGCCGAGTTCACTGTCCAATATGTTTGACAAACCTACAAACCAGCCAAAAATGCCGGGGACAGGAAAGAAAAACCATTTGACATCCCGGTGGTTTTTCGTTATCATAAACGGGCAAGCAAGCTGGACAGCCGCGCGGACGGGGCGAAAGGTCCGTCTGTGAGGAAAGTCCGGGCTCCATAGGGCAAGGATAACGGGTAACACCCGCCGGGGGCGACCCCAGGAAAAGTGCAACAGAGATATACCGCCTCTCCCCATATTGGGGCCCCCGCACGAGCCCAGCGAAAGCGGGTCGTGTGGGGAGAGAAGGAGCAGCGGAGTGACCGCCTTTTGTCGCTTGCGGCAAAACAAGGGATATGAAGCTTGCGACGACGAGGTAAGGGTGGAAAGGCGAGGTAAGAGCTCACCCGTTGGCGTGTGAAAGCGACCAACGCTGTAAACTCTATCCGGAGCAACGCCGTGGAGGGACATGTGGTCGGCCCGACCGTCCCGGGGAGGCGGCTTGAGCGTATCGGCAACGGTGCGGCGAGATAGATGGCTGTCTTGAATGACAGAACCCGGCTTACAGGCTTACTTGCACCATGGCCGCGACAGGAAACTGCCGCGGTCCTTTTTATGAAAAAGATTAACGCCCCTCTGTTTCTGAGCAGAGGGGCGTTGCTTTGTGTGTTTCATTGATTATAAAGTAATATAATAAACAAAAAAGCTGTGGCAACACCGCAAGAAAAGAATATCTTTTCTTCCAGTTCGCTGGGGTTTTTCCTGGTTTTATAGACATAGAGTCCCCACGCCGCATAATGCAAAATCAGATAGCAACCAAACGGCTGAAACGGAATATGTTGGTCGTTCTGCAAGGCAATGTATATCCCAAGGGCGAGCATAGGCAGGCTGATCCACCAACGCTTCTTTACCAGTAAAACCGCCGAGAGGAGAACGGTTGCATTGAACAGCAGCAACAAAAGCGAAACGTGGTTATTCCATATGGCAATCATTAATACCAATGGCAAGTAGGCGGGAAATGCAAACAGAAGAAATTCTCCCAATTGATGCGGTGCTGGCTTTTTTATGGTGCTCCCTCCCCTGTCGTTTATGATACTTTCAATATGATTTTATCATTTCAACCGCTTCCGGGCAAGAAAAAACTCTGTGTCAAACACGACACAGAGTTTTTTGTTTACTTTCGCACCGTGTGCATCAAGCCGTCTGTTCCCTGCTCCACGTGCAGGACGAAGTCAAATTTGTCCGCTTCCAAACTGAGCCCAAAGTCCTCTTGCGGAAAAACTTCCTGCTGCTCCGGATCGAAGAACTTGGCGCCGCTGGAACGCCGGCACTCCTCAATGCCCGGCGCCAGGTCCAAAGGATGACCTTCCACAAGGCTTTTGATATAGCGGGCACACAGGGTATCCTCCGCTGTGGGCTCCATACCGGCAAGCCCCATGCAGACCAGAGATACCTCTTCTGCCCCGCTTTTGCTGATGTATTCGGCGATGGCTTTGGCGTTGACCATGCTGCCGGTGAGCAGCTCCGCCGCCCCGGCTGCATTGGCGATGCCCTGCGTTCCGGCGCTGGTAGTATGTACCACTGTTTTGCCGGTAAAATCGTAATTCTTTATCGCGCTTGGGGAGTTGCCAAAGTCAAAGCCCGGGCACTTTTTGCCGTCGCGCTCTCCGATGAGGATGGTGCCCGGATGGGCTTCCCGGTAGGCGTAGGCTTCCTCCAGACTTCCCGTGGGGATCAGGTCTGCAGCGCCGTTGGCGATCACATAAGCCTCCACCGTCATGGCTCGAAACACGTCGATAATAACGGTTAGTCCACGGGCTTGTTTTGCGCCTTCGATCAGCTCTAAAATACGGATGTTCAAGAGATGTTACGCCTCTTTTCTAGATTAAATCCTGCTGTCTCCCCGTGGGAAACAGCAGGATTTATGTGTTGATTATTGCTCCCAGTTGTGGTAGACGTTCTGCACGTCGTCATTCTCCTCCAGAAAGTCGATGAGTTTTTCCATGTTCTTGATGTCGGTCTCATCGGTCAGGGTGACGTAGTTCTGGGGGACCATCTGCACGCCGGCCTCCAGGAAGGTGTAGCCCTTGCTCTCCAGGGCGGCTACCACATCGTTAAAGGCGTCGGGGTCGGTATAGACCTCAAAAACCTCCTCGTCGGCCTGCATGTCATCCGCACCGGCTTCCAGTGCGTCCATCATGACGGTATCCTCGTCCAGATCCTCCGCCTCGATGACGATAACGCCCTTGCGGTCAAAGGACCAGGACACACAGCCGGTGGCACCCAGACCCTTGCCGTACTTGTCCAGCAGATGGCGCACTTCGGGGGCGGTGCGGTTGCGGTTATCGGTCAGCGCCTCCACGATAACAGCCCCGCCGTTGGGGCCGTAGCCCTCGTACACCACGTTCTCAAAGCTGTCGGTGTTTCCGGCGCCCAGAGCCTTGTCGATGGTGCGCTTGATATTGTCGTTGGGCATATTGGCGGCCTTAGCCTTGGCGATAACGGTGGCCAGACGGGAGTTGTTGGCGGGGTCGCCGCTGCCGCCGGTCTTGACTGCCACGATCATCTCACGGGCGATCTTGGTGAAGATCTGAGAGCGCTTTGCATCGGCCGCGCCCTTGGTTTTCTGAATATTATGCCACTTGGAATGTCCGGACATAGGTATATCGTTCCCTTCTATTTCAAATCAAAAGCGTTGGTATTATAGCACAGTCGACGCCTGTTTGCAACACGAACTGTCCACATTTTCCTTACAGAGCGGAATAAACCTCTCTATGAACGGTGGAGCGGCGAACATCAAGGGCGGGAAAGGCTTCCCGCAGAGCCTGGGTGAGCGGCTCCATGACCACGTCCTCGGTTGCAAAGTGACCTGCGTCCAGCAAGTTGATGCCGAGCTGGGCCGCATCCAGGAACACATCGTGCTTCACGTCGGCGGTAACAAAGGTGTCGCAGCGGTTGGCAACGGCATCGGCCAGCATACTGCCGCAGGAGCCGCCGCCAACGGCGACCCGGCTGATGGGACGTCCGGCATCATGATAACGCACACAAGGGGCGTTGAGCTGCTCTTTTACAAAGCAGGCAAAGTCCGGAGCGTAAATGAGGTCGCGGCGCTTCCAGATACCTACCCGGCCGATGCCATAAGGTCTGCCCCGGACGTCCTCACCTACCTGAGAAAGCTGTTCCATCTCTACCAATCCAAGTGCTTGCGCCAGACAGTCGTTCACACCGCCCGCAACTGCGTCCAGATTGGTGTGGGCGCAGATGGCGGCAATGCCTTTTTCCGCCAGCAGCAGCACCCGTTCCCCGACAGGATCAGTGTCCGTCACCCCTTTGAGGGGATGGAAAATCACCGGGTGGTGGGCAACGATCAGCTGTGCGCCCATTTCCTCCGCTTCGTGAATAACGGGAACCGTAATGTCCAGCGCGGTCAGTACCCGCGTCACCTCCTGAGTATTTCGTCCAACCAGAAAGCCGGCGTTGTCAAAGCCCTCCTGGATGGAGAATGGGGCAAGTTGGTCAATAAACTGATAGATATCCTTTACCTGTGCCATTGTTCCCACTCCTGCTTCATTTGTGTCAGTTCCGCCTGGAGCCGCTTCAGCTCGTTCAGGCGCTCGCAGTTGTCCTCGCCCTTTCCCCGGGAAATACCCTGGATGGCGCGGGCGGTTTTGTCCAGCAGCCGGCGAAACAGTTCTCCACGCAAGGGCTGGTCCAGTTCGGGGGTCTGCCGCCCGGCCCATTCCTCTCCGAGGGTCATGGAAGCGGATGCTCCAAAACGTGCTGTCATGATATTATAAAGCTTATCCCCTTCGCACACGAGTTGTTCGCGCTCCAAAGAGAATCCCTGCTGCCACAGCCAACGGCGCAGGTCGTTCTGGGCGCTCATGGGTTGAAGAATAAGGGTGTAGCGAGCATCCCGAATCCAAGGGGCGGCCTGCAGAATCGCACTGATCGTTTCCCCACCCATGCCGGCGATCACAATGCAATCCACCTCATCCGGGCGAATATCTGCCAGTCCGTCACACAGACGAAAGTCTATATTCTCCCGACAGTCAAACTCCCTTGCGGTCAGCCGTGCTCGATCCAGAGGGCCTTGGCGAAGATCAGCGGCGATGGCGTTGCATACTCTCCCCTGCTTCAGCAGCCATACGGGAAGATAGGCGTGGTCGGTGCCGATGTCTGCCACGGCGGCTCCGGGTGGGACAAGCTGAGCCGCGGCCAGCAGGCGGGGGGTTAATTCCAGTTGCTTCATAGGTTTCTCTCCAAACAGAAAAACAGAGGCAGCGGATGCTGCCTCTGTTTGGTTGTGCCTTAGTTTCCGGCAGCGATCATCTCGTTGACCTTGGCCAGCAGGGTCTCGCAGTCCACGCCGTGAACGGCGCAGGCCTGCTCCACCGTCTCACCCCGGGAAGCGGGGCAGCCCAGGCAATGCATGCCGATGGACAGGAACAGGGGCGCGGTCTGAGGGGCGATGGTAAGAATATCGCCAATGATCGTATCTTTTGTAATGGTCATGGTAAATTACCTCCAAATCAAGTTTACATCGCTATTATACCCCATCCTCTTCCCTTTTTCAACAAGGAAATTGCAATTTACCTTGTGTAACACCTGTGGTATAATGGATACAACGTTCGGAAAAGGATTTGATGCTATGATCCGCTGCGCCGCGTGGTCTGATTTGGATGCGGTTTCTCAAATCTATAACGACATACACGACCGGGAAGAAGCTGGTCTTGCTACCACCGGCTGGGTGCGTGGCATCTATCCCACCCGGACTACCGCCGAGCAGGCGCTGGAACTGGGCGATCTGTTTGTGTTGGAAGAGGACGGAAAGGTGCTGGCTGCTGCCCGGATCAACCAGACACAGGGAAAAGAGTATGCCCGGGCAAAGTGGAGGAGTGAAGCCACGCCGGAGCAGGTGATGGTACTGCACACCTTGGTGGTCTCCCCCGCTGCTATGGGAATGGGGCTGGGGACAAGTTTTGTGGACTTTTATGAGGACTACGCCCGAACGCATGGCTGTCGTTTCCTGCGTATGGACACCAACGAGCGCAATACGATCGCACGCACGCTGTACAAAAAGTTGGGATATTCCGAGGCGGATGTGGTTTCTTGCGTATTCAACGGCATCAAAGACGTGCGTCTGGTATGCCTGGAAAAGGCACTCTGACTCTTGCAAATCTACGTGCGCACAGGTATAATGGCGGCAGAATCCGTTTGATAAAGGAGTAAACGTATGAAGAAGATCGTCACCGCTCAAAACGCACCCGCAGCCCTTGGCCCTTATTCCCATGCGGTATCCACCGGTTCGCTGGTGTTTACTTCCGGACAGCTGGGCATGGATCCTTCCACCGGTAAGCTGGCCGGCGAGAGCATCCAGGCACAGACCGAACAGGCTCTGATCAACGTGGAAAACGTGCTCGCTGCAGCCGGGTTGACCTTTACTGATGTGGTCAAGACAACCATTTTCCTCACCGATTTGGCGGACTTTGCCACGGTGAACGGGATCTACGCCACCCGCTTCCCTGCCCAGCCCCCCGCCCGTTCCTGTGTTCAGGTGGCTTCCCTGCCCGCCGGAGCCCGTATCGAGATCGAAGTGATTGCCGCCGCCGGTTAAGACCAAAACAAAAAGCAGAGTTGATGCGTTTCATCAGCTCTGCTTTTTTATGCTCTCGGGTGGGCTTTGTTGTATACACTTTTGATTTTCTGGTTGACCAGCTGGGAGTAGATCTGGGTGGACGAAATGTCCGCATGACCCAGCATTTCCTGGATGGAGTGCAGGTCGGCGCCGTTTTCCAGCAGATGGGTCGCGAAAGAGTGGCGCAGGGTATGCGGGGTGATCTCCTTGCGGATACCGGCCTTTTCCTGATAGTACTTGACCAACTTCCAGAAGCCCTGACGAGACATGCCCTCTCCGCTCATGTTGACAAACAGCACATGTTGCTCCGGGTCAAGTACCAACTGGGGACGCACCTTATACAGATAATCACTCAGCGCACGGATAGCAGCGGGATAAAGGGGAATGATACGCTCTTTTCCCTTGCCCGGGCAACGCAGAAAGCCGCCATCCAAATTCAAATCGGACACCTGGATAGCAATCAGTTCACTGACCCGAATTCCGGTGGCATACAGCAGCTCCAGCATAGCGCGGTCACGATAACCCTTTAAATCCGTACAGCTGGGCTGTTCCAGAAACAGCTCCACTTCTTTGCCGGTCAAGATCTCGGGCAGCTTACGTTCCACCTTGGCTGTCGTTATGCCATGGGCAGGATTGCTCCCGGCGTAGCCTGTTTTTTGCAGACAGGCATAAAAAGACTTGATGGATGCCATGGCACGGGTGACGGTAGCGGCAGATTTGCCAGCCCGCGTCAGTGTCTGGGCATAGCGATCTACATCGCCGGGCAGCACCTCGGTCAAGGGGATCTCGTTGCGTTCCATAGCACCGGCGAACTGCTGCACGTCACGCATGTAGGAGCTAACCGTATTGGCGGATGCCTTTTTTTCAGTTTTCAGATACTCCTCGTATACACGCAGCAAATTCATTCCGTTTCCAAACTCTCCTCAAAACAGGGCAAACGCCCCGTTGATCATACGCATCAAAGCGGGCACACACAGATATTCCACCCAGGAACAAAGCAAAACAAGCAGTGCGCATACCGCGCACCGGGTCCAGAACGACCTGTTATAGAAAAAGGTGGGCTTCCCCTTTCCGAACCGCCGGCGGGCGAGCAACCAGGAGGCTGGCAGCCCCTGCGCCCCGAGGGTGAACAATGCAGGCATCCAGAAAAGAGCGGGAAGCGCAAAGAGGATCAGAGCGGCACTCAAGCCGGCTCCCCCCCACAGGCGATAAAAAACGCCCACAGCGTAGCAAAGCAAAAAACCGCGGCAGGCAAACAGCGCCGGAAAGCCTAACGCGCCGAAAGCGGTGAAACCGAAGGCGAATGCGCCCAAACAAAACAAACCGGCGCAGCGAACACAATCCAAGAATTGCGGTTGCGACAAGCAGGACAGTGCAGCGGTCATCCCCTGGCGAACAACACCCTGTTCATCACGGAACAGACCTGCGCCAATGCAGCCAAATACGCTTCCCAGAACAAAAAAGACACTCAAAAAAACAAGGGCTGCGCTGCGTCCGGACAGCAGATCCACCCTCCATTTTTTCCTCTTAGCCACAGTCATCACCCCGGGCTTATCCTATGAAAGGGCGGAAAAAAATAGACCTCCGGCAGAGAATAACTCCTGCCAGATGTGTCGGAGTATATATACTATAAACCGATTTTTGACTGAAAGCAAGGCGTTTTCGAACAATTTCGAAATTTTGTAGATTATGTCAATACCTTATGTCAACAACGTTATGTAAACAAGAGGGAGCGAAAGAGGCACCTGGGTTCAATTGAGTCAAGATATAGGAAAAGCTCCGCTCCCCCATATCAAAATATAGGGGGACGGAGCGAAAATCGATTACAGGTCGTATAATTACTATTTGTATACTCCTGCGTTCCGGTTCGTGGTTTTGTCGGTGTATTCAGTCATTTTGCCTAAGTGTGGTGTGTGGCGGTTCCGGTTGATTACATGTTATTTGCGGCGCTTCTTTTTAGGTTTTGCGAAAAGCAATCCTGCCAGGGCTCCCCCTAATAGACACGGGATAAGCCCGGTGGTACAGTCGGCACTTGCCGGAATGCTGTGGTATGCAATCGTGCCAATGGTTAAGAGAAGCAAAAACACCGCCATTCCAGCGGTTGCCCCGATCCATATTCCCGGCGTGGATGGAATGTGACGGGCGGCATAGCCGCCTGCGGCGAATGCCCCCAGCAGCGCAGCCGCTATTGCGGCGTACTTCCCTGCCCCGACTGGGAGCAGTCCGAAATAGCACAGCGCCGCGGCTCCGGCGGTGATCAGAAATGTGCATGCTGTACCAATGCAGCCGCTGCGCAGGATTGTTGCAGCCCCTGCTGTCCATGTAATGGTTTCCTCTGACTTGCGTGTTACGGCCATAAAAAAGCCACCCTCCCTGCGTTTCCTTTTGTGGAAACATATGCCAGGAGAGTGGCAGATATGTGCGCTTGTTTACTTGTCAGACACTTCGGTGCCCTTGGAAGAGATGCCCCACTTGGTCAATTCGATCCGCACGCGGTCAGCGCCCGTTTCGATGACGATGGTGTTCTCCTTCACGGCGCAGATGGTGCCCACGATGCCGCCGATGGTGGTGACCTCGTCACCCACGGCCAGCGAGCTGCGCATGGCCTGAACAGCCTTACGCTTCTTGTTCTCGGGGCGGATCATGAAGAAGTACATGAGCGCGAACATGAGCACAAGAGGCAGAAGCATTGTCATATCACCCATAATGTTGTTTCCTCCAAATCGTTTCAATGTACCGGTCTTTGCCGTATCAACAAACATTATAGCTGGAATTCGGCTGATTTGCAAGCCCTTTTGCAAATTGTCCTCATCCGGCCAGGAAAGGAGCAAAAAACTCATGCAGGGTCGCAGTATCCATGTTGTGTCGACCGGCTATCTGCGTGTAGGGTACGCCGTCGCGGGTCTCGCGGATCAGTGCCCGGTTGAAGGTTTGTGTGAGATACAGCTGTACCGGATACATCGTGTTCGCCGCAGCGTCGTAACGGTAACCGTCAAACCAGTACAACTGCTCGGTCCCTATACCTTCGGGGGTCAGACCACGGAGGTTCAGGTGCTCGCCGTAGCGGATGGAGCTGCAACGGTGATGGTGCCCAGAAGCTTGTTCTCTGTGAGCAGATATTGCAGGCACCACACATCCATCAGTACGGTGGTCAACTCGTCGTCCGTGGTATACGGGGTGGTGCCGACGTGCTTGGGAAGCGGAGCGATTGCGACCAGAATGGCCACAACGACCAAAGCGGTGACGATCCTCTTCTGCATGGGTTCAACCATCCTTTCCGATTTCTCCCGCACTCACACTGCGGGCATACTTAGTTGCCGGGAATACTCCGCGCGGAACGCTTCGAAACGATCCTCATCGATCGCTTGACGGATATGGGACATGAGTTCGTTGTAGAAATACAGGTTGTGCAGTACACACAGACGCAGCGCCAGCATCTCTCCGGCATTAAGCAGATGTCGGATGTACGCCCGGGAGAAGGAACGGCACGCCGGGCATTGACAGCCGGGGCTGATGGGGCGCTCGTCCAGCTTGTATTTTTCGTTTTTGATGTTGATGGTACCCTGCCAGGTAAACAGCTTTCCGTGGCGAGCGTTTCGGGCGGGCATGACGCAATCAAAAAAGTCCACGCCCCGAGCGACAGCTTCGATGATGTTGGAAGGGGTTCCCACGCCCATGAGATAGCGCGGTTTATCTTTTGGCATGTGCGGTTCCACCGCATCAATAATATCGTACATGGTTTGGGTCGGCTCCCCTACCGCAAGACCGCCGATGGCATAGCCGTCGCACTCGATTTTTGCCGTTTCGATCATGTTCCACACCCGTAGGTCGGCATAGGTACCACCCTGGTTGATACCAAAGAGCATCTGTCCGGGGTTGACCGTTTCGGGCAGAGAATTGAGGCGATCGTGCTCTGCCTTGCAGCGCTCCAGCCAGCGCACGGTGCGCTCGCAGGAGGCTTTGACATATTCATAGGGCGCTGGATTTTCCACACACTCGTCAAAGGCCATAGCAATATCGCTGCCCAGATTGGACTGAATCTGCATGGACTCCTCCGGCCCCATGAAAATACGGTGACCGTCGATGTGTGAGGCAAAGGTGACCCCTTGCTCGGTAATTTTGCGCAGCCCGGACAGGGAAAACACCTGAAAGCCGCCGCTGTCCGTAAGGATGGGGCCATCCCAGTCCATGAACTTATGCAGACCGCCCATCTGGCGCACCACCGTGTCCGTGGGACGAAGATGCAGGTGATACGTGTTGGACAGCTCTACCTGACAGCCGATTTGCTTCAGGTCGTGGGCAGACACCGCGCCTTTGATGGCGCCCTGGGTGCCAACGTTCATAAAGACAGGAGTCTGTACCTCACCGTGAGGGCATATAAAATGCCCGCGGCGGGCTTTTCCGTCCGTTTTCAGTACTTTAAACAAGTTTAACACCTCGCAGCAAAGAGGTCAAGAAATTAACATGGCATCGCCGAAGGAAAAAAAGCGATAGCGTTCTTCCACGGCTTCCCGATAGGCATCCAGCACATTTTCACGTCCGGCCAGAGCGCTGACCAGCATGATAAGGGTGGATTGCGGCAGATGAAAGTTGGTGATCAACCCGTCCAGAACCTTGAAGTGGTAGCCGGGATAGATAAAGATGTTTGTCCACCCGGCACTGGCTTTCATCGTGCCATCCTCCCCCGCCCAGCTTTCCACGGTACGGCAGGACGTAGTGCCTACACAGATGACCCGGCCGCCGGCGGCCTTGGTGCGGTTGATCATGTCGGCAGTTTCTTGAGGGATGACACAGTACTCCGAATGCATTTCATGCTCAAGAATATTTTCGGCCTTTACGGGACGGAACGTGCCGAGGCCTACGTGGAGGGTTACATAGCACAGGGAAACTCCCATCGCCTCCAGCTGGGCCAGCAGTTCTGGGGTGAAGTGCAGCCCGGCAGTAGGGGCGGCGGCAGATCCGGAAACTTTGGAATAGACAGTCTGATACCGCTCCGCATCCTGCAGCTCGGCGGTGATATAGGGCGGAAGCGGCATGCGACCCAACTGCTCCAGTACTTCCAGAAAAATGCCCTGGTAGGAAAAGCGAACCAGGCGGTTTCCGCCTTCCACTTCAGCTTCCACCACGCCGGTCAGTTCCCCGTCGCCAAAGATGACCTTTGTGCCGGGTTTGAGCTTTCGACCCGGGCGAACCAGACACTCCCATACATTGTCCCCTCGGTCAATGAGCAGCAGCACCTCGCATGCGCCGCCGGTCTCCCGGTGACCGATCAGGCGGGCGGGCAACACCCGGGAATTGTTCATTACCAGGCAGTCGCCCGGACGCAGTAATTGGGGCAATTCATAAAAATGCCGGTGTTCCCGCGCGCCGGAATGCTTGTCCAGTGTCAGCAGGCGGGAAGCATCCCGCCGAGCCAGCGGTGTTTGCGCGATCAGCTCCTGGGGAAGCTCAAAATCAAAATCAGCGGTTTTCAAATGTATCACTCCGGGGTACTACCGACCGTAACGCCGGTAAAGTAGAATTTTAAAATCTCGTCATAGGTAAAGCCCTGCACTCCCATGCCATAGCCGCCCCACTGGCTGTATCCGATGTTGTGGCCGTTGCCCGCGCCCTTTACCAGATACTTTACTTCTCCTCCCACCACTGCGGGAGCGGGCTGGGTGGAGGACACGGTTCCGGTTCCGGTGATCACGTAGGGGTAGCTTTGCACGGGGACCACGCTCCCGTCCGCCGCAAGGGCGTACATACCGGAGATACCGGTCAGGGAGGCGTTCTGCGCGCCGTTAACGGCAAATTCCACGTCCCTGGCCACCCCCTCCCCTACCGGGGTAACGGTGAAGTGCATGGTGCGGCATCCCAGCTTGCTGCGCAACCAGCTGCTGCCCACGCTGGCGAAGGTGTTGCTTTTGCCGTTGGTGTAGGTAAACTTCATCTCCAGCACGTTGCCGGTTTTGGAAAATTTAGTTATCTCAAAGGTCTCCACCCTGGTGTTGGTGGCATAGCCTTTTGATTGCAGGATCGCGGTCAGCTGTGCCTTGGTGAAGGTGTTGGAATACTCGTAATTGGGAATCTTGTCTGCTACGCTGGTCTCATACGGATCCACCACACCGGCGAGATAGGGATAAAGAGACTGCTTACTGCCCCACACGTTGGACACATCTTCGGTGCCGCCGCCGCTGCTGGCAGCGAAATAGGTTTGGGCAAGCTTGTCTCCATACCAGACATACATTCCGGAGGTCTCTTCCACCGCCTGGTCACTCAAGGCGCTGGGCTGGAACGACTCTTTGCCGCTGCCCATGCCGTAGTAAACCTGACAATCCACCGTGTTGCACAGGTCAAATCCGTGTTCCTTGTGCTTGTTTAAATTGATCAGGCCGTAATTTCTTGCGCACATGGCCTGCGCCTTGAGGGTCTCCAGAGGCCAGAGTTTATTGGACTCATACGGGACGACCCCTTTGACATAGGTATCAACATCCACAACGCTTACTACGGTGATATTGCCGCCGTTGATACGCTCATAGCGGAAGCCGCCCAGATACTTGTAACCCTTGAACCAGGTTACAGCGCCCTCGTTTGTCTCGTAACCGGGCATCACACCCAAGGGGATGGTTTGTCCACCATCAAATTGCAGCAGAATATCACAGGTGCCGGTTTTGACCACATTGATGCCATAGGAGGTGGTGTAGCACACGGACCAGGTGACCGGTTCTGTTACCGCCTGCGGGGCATCGGTTGGGTTAGGCGCTTCGACGAGTTCGGATTCGGGCTGCGTGCTTGTACCGGCGGCGGTTTCGTCTGTTGCGGGGGTACTTTCCGGAACGGGCGATTCCTCCTCGGGGACGATGGTTTGTTCCTGTTCCTTTGACCATCGTTCCAACTCGGCTGCATTGGCTGCGTCAGCGGCGGTTTGAGCATCGGCGGCGGTGGTGTAGGATCCGGTACGAACCTGATATTCCCCGTTGATCCAGGCTACAAAACCGCTCTCCAGGGTTTGAGCGGTCTGAAGCGCCAGTTCATAGGACTCGAAGTGACCCGAGTGCTTCAGATGATAACAGCCTAAAGTTTCATAGCTCCCCGAGGGTTTCTCGGTGGTGTAGTTTTCACCCGAACGGTAGATATTGGTCGTCTTGACCATGGAAAGGTAAGTATGTTCGGTACGGGCAATCTCCACAAAATCAAGAGTCTCGTCGTAGTAGCCCATCCGGTAGCCGGTCACAGCACTTATGTCGGCATTGAGCAGTTTGGCTTCTACCAGCGTGCCAACGCTGCTGCCCTGCCAGGCAAGACCCACACGCAGCTTTTTGCCCTCGTACGGGTCGGAGGCGGTGGTCGTAGCGGAAACCGCGCTCACACACAGAATCAACACCAGGGCTGCCGCTGCAAATTGTCTTATTTTTAAGGACATAAAACGCTCCATTTCTCCAAAAGAGACAAAGTGTAATTCGTTGACACCACGCAATACCCGTGGTATGATTACTTATTATAGAGGAAGGGTGTCCGCATATAAACGGCACTTCTTCTCTCCATTATAACGGTTTTTCCTCTGCTTGGCAACCGAAAACTTTCTTATACAGCTCTTGGAAAAAACCGGTTCATACAAACAGCTTGCGCGGCATTTCCGCGCCGGAAAGGATCGAAACGACATGGAAAAGTACAAAGTTGGTATCATTGGCGGCACCGGTATGGTGGGCCAGCGCTTCGTTACCCTGATGGATGGCCACCCCTGGTTTGAGCTGACCGTTATTGCCGCCAGCGCACGTTCTGCCGGCCAGACCTATGAGCAGGCGGTTGCCGGCCGCTGGGCTATGACCTCCCCCATTCCTGCCAAGGCCAAAGACCTGGTGGTTATGAATGCCACTGAGGACGTGGAGAAGATCGCCGCTGCGGTGGACTTTGTCTTCTGTGCTGTGGATATGAAGAAGGATGAGATCCGCGCCCTGGAAGAGCAGTATGCCAAGGCCGAATGCCCTGTGGTGTCCAACAACTCCGCCCACCGCTGGACGGACGACGTGCCTATGGTGGTGCCCGAGATCAATGCCGACCACATCCGTATCATTGCTGCCCAGCGCAAGCGCCTGGGGACCAAGCGCGGTTTTATTGCGGTCAAGTCCAACTGCTCCCTGCAGTCCTATATCCCCGCCCTGCATCCTCTGAAAGAGAAATATGGCATTGAGAAGGCTCTGGTGTGTACCTATCAGGCCATCTCCGGCGCCGGTAAGACCTTTGAGCGCTGGCCCGAGATGGTGCACCACTACATCCCTTACATCGGCGGCGAGGAAGAAAAGAGTGAGCGCGAGCCCATGAAGCTGTGGGGCAGCGTGGGCGAGGACAAGATCATTGCCGCCACCGCTCCCTCTATTACCGCCCAGTGCTTCCGCGTTGCCTGCCAGGACGGTCACATGGCTGCGGTGTTTATGTCTTTCCCCGAGGGTAAAAAGCCTTCTATTGACGAGATCAAGGCCGTTTGGGCCGGCTTCAGCGGTCGCGCTCAGGTACTGGCGCTGCCCTCCGCTCCCAAGCAGTTCCTCCACTACTACGAAGAGGAAAACCGTCCTCAGACGAAGCTGGACCGCATGACCGAAAACGGCATGGCGGTCAACATCGGCCGTCTGCGCGAGGACAGCCAGTACGACTATAAGTTTGTCTGCCTGTCCCACAACACTCTGCGCGGCGCGGCCGGTGGTGCGGTGCTGCTGGCCGAGCTGCTGTGCGCGGAAGGGTATATCGACCGCAAGTGATCCCCTGCTCCCAAATTTTTTGAAAGGGTGAATATTCATGAGAACTCCCGTTTTTACCGGCTCCTGCCCTGCCCTTGTCACCCCCTTTAACACCGACGGCAGCATCAATTATGATGCCTTTGGTAAGCTGATCGACGCGCAGATCAATGCCGGTGTGGACGCTGTGTGCGTGTGTGGTACCACCGGTGAGTCGGCCACTATGTCCATCCGCGAGCACATTGCCGCGGTGGAATACTGCGTCAAGCGTGTGGATCATCGCGTGAAAGTCATTGCCGGAACCGGCAGCAACGACACCTCTGCCGCCGTCTATCTGACCCAGCACGCTCAGGATTCCGGTGCGGACGCAGCTCTGCTGGTCACCCCCTACTACAATAAAGCCAGTCAGACCGGTTTGATCAAGCACTATGAGTATATTGCTGACCGCACCGAACTGCCCATGATTTTGTACAATGTGCCCTCCCGTACCGGTGTTTCCTTCACGGCGGAGAGCTACAAGGTGCTGGCGGAAAACCCCAAGATCAACGGTGTGAAAGAGGCCAGCGGAAACTTCTCTCTGCTTGCACACACCCGCTGCCTGTGCCCGGAGGACTTTTACATCTGGTCCGGCAACGATGACCAGGTTGTGCCCATGATGGCACTGGGCGCCAAGGGCGTGATCAGTGTAGCTTCCAACATCATCCCCGAGGTCATGGTCAAGATGAGCCACCTATGCCTGGAAAACGACTTTGAGTCCGCTTCCAAGCTGCAGATCGACTATATGGATCTTATTGATGCTCTGTTTATCGAGGTCAATCCCATCCCCATCAAGACCGCCATGAATCTCATGGGAATGCAGGCCGGACCGTTGCGCCTGCCTTTGTGCGATATGGCCCAGAAAAATCTGGACGTACTGCGTCAGGCTATGACGCGCATGGGCGTGCTGAAGTAAGAGGAACTGTTGTATGCATAAGATAATCATCTCCGGCTGCAATGGCCATATGGGTCGTGTGGTGCAGGCACTGTGCGCTGCTGACAGCGAGATCGAAGTGGTCGCCGGCTTTGACATCATGGGCGGCAATGACCATCCCTTCCCGGTGTACACCTCCCCTGCCCTGTTCCAGGGTCAGGCGGATGCGGTCATCGACTTTTCCAGCCCCGCGGCATTGAACGGCTTGCTTTCCTTTGCCCGGGAGCGAAAGGTTCCCCTGGTTTTGGCCACCACCGGCTACACGCCCGAGCAGGTGGCTCAGATCGGCGCGGCTGCGCTGGAAGTGCCTATGTTCCGCTCGGCCAACATGTCTCTGGGCATCAACGTGCTGCTGGAACTGGTGAAAAAAGCGGCACAGGTGCTGGGTGACAGCTACGACATTGAGATCGTAGAGCGCCATCACCGCCGCAAGGTGGATGCCCCCAGCGGCACCGCCCTTATGATCGCGGACGCGGCAGCGGCTTCCTGTGGCCATGAAACGGAATACGTGTATGACCGCCAGAGCGTACGTAAGCCCCGGGATAAGAAGGAGATTGGTATCAGCGCCGTGCGCGGCGGAACCATCGTGGGCGAGCACGAGATCATCTTTGCCGGACACGACGAGGTGATGGAGATCAAGCACACCGCTCTCTCCCGTGATATTTTCGCTGCCGGCGCGATCAAGGCAGCAAAGTTCCTGTCCACGGTTACCAAGCCCGGTTTGTACGATATGTCTTTTCTTATCACAGAATAAATTAACCCTTTCAAGCAGGACGCGCCGTCGGCGCGTCCTGCTTTTGCGTAAAGGAAACAGCGGCAGGAACGTCTCCTGCCGCTTTGTTTCACAATATGATGCAGATCAGCCCGCCCGAGCCCTCGTTGATGATGCGCTGCAGCGTTTCCCGCAGCTTTGCCCTTGCGTCGTCCGGCATACGTTTGAGCTTGGTGTTCAGATCCTCCCCCACCAGTTCATGGAAGGAGCGGCCAAAGATATTGGACTGCCAGATTTTTTTGGTGTCCCCCTCAAACTGCTCCAACAGGTAACGAACCATTTCTTCGCTTTGCTTTTCTGTTCCCACGATGGGAGAGACCTCTGTCTCTATGTCTGCCCGGATCATATGGATGGATGGGGCACTTGCCTTCAGGCGCACGCCGTAGCGCCCCCCCTGGCGAACGATTTCCGGCTCCTCCAGTATCAGAGACTCCGGGGATGGAACAACAATGCCGTATCCCGTTTCCTCCACCTCACGCAGTGCCTGGGCAACTTTGTCGTATTCGGTCTTTACCTGTGCCAGTTGAGTCAGCAGACCCACCAGATCGCCATCATCTCCAATGGTGAAGCCCGACTGCTGGGAAAGGGTCTGATAAAACAGTGCCCGGGGCAGCTCCAGTCTTGCCACGGCCACGCCGGTGCCAAGGTCGATGCCATCTACTTTGGCTGCGCTGACCTGTTCGCAGGCGGCAATCATGTCAACGGCTCCGGTCACGTCCCGAATGCGGCACAGGCTGCCTGCACTCTCCCGGATGGAGCTGTACAGAGTCTGGCGGATGGGATGCTCCTGTTCCAGTGCATCCACCCACGGCGGAAGGAATACGTCCAGCTCCTTGATTGGAAATTCGTACAGGACATCCCGAATGATGTCGGTGATATCGCCGTGATCCAATTCCAGACAATTCACCGCCAGACAGGTCACGCCGTGCTCTTCCTCCAGCTGCATACGCAGCTGCTGTGTCTGGGAAGAACGGGGATGAGCACTGTTGAGCAGAACAACAAACGGCTTTCCAAGCTCTTTCAGCTCGCTGATCACCCGTCGTTCGGCCTGCACGTAATCCTCCCGATCGATGTCGGTAATGGTGCCGTCGGTGGTGACTACGATGCCGATGGTGGAGTGCTCCGCAATGACCTTACGTGTGCCTACCTCTGCTGCCTCAGACATTGGGATCTCGTGGTCAAACCACGGGGTGGACACCATGCGTTGCTCCTCTCCTTCGAACTGACCCATGGCTCCGTCTACCATGTATCCCACGCAGTCGATCAGCCGCACCCGGAAGGCAGCCCCTCCGTCTATGCTCACATCTACCGCGTCTTCGGGAACAAATTTTGGCTCTGCCGTCATGACGGTGCGGCCGGAACCGCTTTGGGGCAACTCGTCTCTGGCGCGTTCCCGCCGATACACGTTGTCAATACCGGGAATGACCAGCGTTTCCATAAAGCGTTTGATGAAGGTGGATTTTCCGGTACGCACCGGCCCAACCACCCCGATGTAGATGTCGCCCTCGGTCCGAAGCGCGATATCCTCGTAGATCTTGCGTTCTTCCACCTGAACTCCTCCTTCGGCCCGTCAGCCGTTTGTATTCCGTACATTGTATGGCATTGGAAGAAAAAATATGACAAGCAAAACAGGCTGTTCTATTGAACAGCCTGTTTTGCATCAGCAGGTGCCTGGAATAAGCAGCATCTGCCCCAGTGGCAGCTCGTTTGTATCCAGCGCATTTGCCTTGCGGATTTGTTCGCAGGTGGTGGAATATGCCTTGGCGATATCCCACAGCGTTTCCCCGGGAACGGCAGACCGCAGTACAACCGACGGGCGCGGACACGCTCGGTCGGTACTGAGCTGCCCCGGCTGTACCTGCGTAATGACAGGGACGGAAGCTTTGGTGGTGAGCATCAGATTAAATGGAATGCTCAGACGCACCTCGATCCCGCCGGCGGCGGGAGTTGCGTATATATCGCCTGGACTGATGCAGCGACAGCGGCAGTGCGTCCCAGCGGGTGCTTCCAAACGTACGGAAGTGTTCAGCACACGGCTGACGCAGCGCAGCTGTTCTTCCTCGTCCAGATACAGCACCCGTACCCGAACCTGTCCCTCTGGCTCAAATGCGCTGTCTCGACGTCGGACTTCCACACCAATGAATTCTGCCTGTGCGTCGATCACAGCATTGACACCGTCGATTACTTCCAGCACTTCCCGCAGGTTTTGAGTGCGTGTTGTCCGTTCTGTCAGCTGCTCCGGTTCCCAGTTCTCCCGCTGAAGCTGAAGAGGATACTCTGTGCTGTATGCATCCTCCAGCACCTGCACACGCAGCTGTTCACGGATGACACTTTGCGCCAGGATGTCCATGGATACGGTCAGCGCACGCGCGTCATCACCGGAGGGGGAAAGTTCCAGTCCGGTCATACACAATTCCACTTGTGCATCCGCACCCTCTCCCACGTCGCTGACCTCCATGATCTGGGAGAAGGACACACTCGTGTTCTGGGAACAAATCTGGCCATCACAGAGCAGGCGCAGCTGCAGACGAACCTCACCCTTGAACACAAATTTATTGCCAATAATGCGCGATTCGGTGCAGATCGGACAGGCTTGTGCGCACAACAGTCGTGGCGGCTGGTCACCGTTGACGGCCAGCCGGATCTCGTCATAGATGGAAAACTCCTTCTCCTGCACGGCAGGGGTTGTGTAAATGCTTTGCTCCTGCGTGCGATGCTGGATCCCGTCCTCTGGAAGTGATTCTATGCCGGAGCAAACCGATGTCTGTGACGCGGCGTACAGCTCCAGCGCCAGAGCCAGATCTGCCCGAACAAGAATCTTTCTCGGATTCAGTGCCCGAATATCCATCCCACGCAGGCGGGGCTGTGCTACACAGCGGCAGCTGCTGTCCGCGCCCGGTGCTGTGGTGCGGGCGGTGAAGGGAACGGTGAGTTCCATGTGTCGGACACTCTGCCCGTCCTCGGGCTGATACAGCAGCCATGCACGTACGGTTCCGGTGACAGTTACCTCTGCGTCGTGTATATTCTTCCCGGTCAGCATCACCTGTCCGCCGCAATCGATTACCCGCAAAATATCCGGGTAGGCGTCGGGCACAATGGCTTCCAGCGTTTCTTCCTGTGTCAGCTCTGTCTCCAGCATCGGCATAAAACCGTTGATGTACTCCTGCTCCAGTTTCAGCTCCATCTTGCGTCCTCTCCCTTGCATTTAGGCTTTGTAGCACTATATGCTCCGGGTGAGCAAGCTATGCATCACAGACGAAAAAGTCTTCTCAACATCCCTCGCATCCACTTAGGTGACTTAACAACCACGATTCCCATAACAAAGCCTCCTTTCCCCCACTGATTGCCGGGTTATCCCAGTATATGATGGAAAAACGCATGCTGACACAAAGAAGAGCCGACCTCTTTGAGGTCGGCTCTTCTCAAATGCTTATCGTTCCCAGTCCGGGATAGCCTTGGCCTGCTCATACAGGCGGACATAGCTCTGGTGACGGGTGGGCTGGATCGCTCCGTCGGCCAACGCTTGCCGGATCACGCAGCCCTTCTCCTTAATGTGTGCGCAATTCTGGAACTGGCACTGATCCAAGTAGGGGACAAATTCCCGGAAACAGTGCTGGAGCTGCTCTTTGCGCATCAGTTCCATCTGATCTACGTCAAAAGACGAAAATCCAGGAGTATCTGCCAGCAGTGCATCGCCCAACCGGAACAGTTCCACATGGCGTGTGGTGTGGCGGCCGCGACCTAATTTTTCGCTGACATCAGCCGTTTCCAGGGCAAATTCCGGGTCTAGG
>JAZUOI010000082.1:0-4219 GCA_045604585.1 Lawsonibacter sp.
ATGAACCTGACCGCCATCCGGGAGGAGGACAAGGTCGCCCGGCTGCACATGCTGGACTGCGCCGCTCTGCTCAACCAGGCTGATTTTGAGGGCAAAACCCTCATTGACGTGGGCACGGGAGCCGGTTTTCCCGGCCTTCCGCTGAAAATCCTGTGTCCCAGCCTGTCCGTCACCCTGCTGGACAGCTTGGGCAAGCGGGTCAACTGGCTGAACGAGGTGTCCGGACAATTAGGACTGGCGGGCGTGACCGCTATCCACGCCCGGGCAGAGGAGCAGGGGCTGGTCAAGGGCTTCCGGGACAGCTTTGACTTCGCCACCGCCCGGGCCGTAGCCGATCTGCGATTTTTGTGCGAGCTGTGCCTGCCCTTCGTCAAGCCCGGCGGTGCCTTTCTGGCCATGAAAAGCGTGGACAGCGACCAGGAACTGGCAAGTGCCGCCCACTGCATGAAGCTGCTGGGCGGACGGCTGGAGAGCTGCAAGGACTACACGATCCCCGGCACCGACATTGTCCACCGACTGATCATCATCCGCAAGGTGTCGCCTACCTTGAAAGGCTACCCCCGCAAGTGGGCAAAAATCCAGAAGGAACCGCTGTAAGGGACAATTTGCCGCCTCAGGTGTTATTTTCTCTTTGAAATTTTAGTGCTTTAACGTATTGACCCATCCACTTTTTGTGGTACACTAAACTGGAACGATGGGAGGAAGCTCCATTGGCTTTGGGAACCGCGATCGTAGTCACCTCCGGAAAAGGAGGAACCGGGAAAACCTCCCTGACGGGGGGCGTGTCCTCCTGTCTGGCCCGGCTGGGCAAACGGGTGCTTTGCATTGACATGGACATCGGCCTGCGCAACCTGGATCTGTCTCTGGGTATGAGCGACCGGGTGCTGATGGACTTTTCCGACGTGATGGAGGATCGCTGTCCACTGGAACGTGCCGCCGCCGTCCATCCGGAGCTGCCCAATCTGTTCCTGCTCACCGCCCCCATGCGCCTGTCTCCCGGCATGACCCCCGCGGCCATGACCACCCTGTTGGACACCGCCCGGGAGCAATTTGATTACATCCTGCTGGATGCCCCCGCCGGACTGGGCGCCGGCTTCCAGCTGGCCGGCTGCGGAGCCGACCGCGCCATTGTGGTGGCCACTGCTGACGCCTTCTCCCTGCGGGACGCCCAGCGCACCGTAGCGGAGCTGTCCCACGTTCCCACCGCCCATCTGGTGGTCAACCGGGTACGCGCCAAGCTGTTGAAAAAACTGCGCACCACCATTGATGACACCATGGACACCGCCGGACTGCCTCTGCTGGGCCTTGTCCCCGAGGATCGGGAGGTTCTCCTGCACACCGGTACCGGTCAGCCTCTGCTTCCCGATGGTCGGCGCAAGGCCGCCGACGCTTACCTGAACATCGCCAAGCGCATTGACGGGCAGTCCGTGCCCTTGATGCGTCTGCGCTGAATCCACACACCCCCACCCGTCTATAAAGGAGGCCCTGTCATATGAATATCGCGCTGATGAGTCACGACAACAAGAAAGAACTGATGATTCAGTTTTGTATCGCCTACTGCGGCGTGCTTGCCCGCCACACCCTGTGCGCCACCAACAGCACCGGAAAGCAGGTGAGCGAGGCCACCGGCCTGCCCATCAACCTGTTCCTGTCCCACGAGCACGGCGGTATCCAGCAGATCGGCGCGCGCATCGCCTATAACGAGATCGATATGGTCCTCTTCTTTGACGACCCCCACTCCACCGAGCTGAGCGACGACGTGCAGTACATCTGCCGCCTGTGCGACCAGTACAACGTCCCCTTTGCCTCCAACGTGGCCACGGCCGAGGTGCTCATCCACGGTCTGTCCCGGGGCGATCTGGACTGGCGTGACATCGTCAATCCCAAAACCGCGCCTTTTGCGGTGTAAATCCGCGCCTAAACTTGACTTTTGCTCCCATTTGGGATAATATAAGCCGTACCGCGATGACGGCGCATGAGTAGCCGAAACACCCCCCGACAGAGAGAGTTTCCCCGTGCTGAAAGAAACTCAGAGGAAGGCTTCGGTGAAGACGGCGCTACCAGCGGCCCCGGAGACGGGGGCGGTTCCCTTCCCGCACCTGAAGGCAAAAGGGGCGCTTTGCGCCTGAATTTGGGTGGCACCACGAAGCGTATCACACGCTCTCGTCCCAAACAGGGGACGGGAGCGTGCTTTTTTGTCCGCCCCAATCAAACGAAAATTCTTCCGAAAGGAACTGATACTATGGCAAAGGTACAGCCCCGCACCCTGTCCGGCTTTATGGAATTGCTCCCCGCCCGGCAGGCTCAGTTCGACCGCATGGCCGACACATTGAAAAAAACGTATGCCCTGTACGGCTTCACCGGTCTGGACACCCCCCTCATCGAGGCCTCCGAGGTACTGCTGGCCAAGGGCGGCGGCGAGACGGAAAAGCAGATCTATCGCTTCATGAAGGGCGACACCGACCTGTCCCTGCGCTTTGACCTGACCGTACCTCTGGCCAAGTACGTAGCTCAGAACTACGGCAATCTCACCTTCCCCTTCCGCCGCTTCCAGATCGGCAAGGTGTACCGGGGCGAGCGCGCCCAGCGGGGTCGCTTCCGCGAGTTCTATCAGGCGGACATCGACATCATCGGCGACGGCAAGCTGGACATCAGCAACGAGGCAGAGATCCCCTCCATCATCTACAAGGCCTTCACCGCCATGGGCTTGAAGCGCTTCCAGATCCGGGTGAACAACCGCAAGATCCTCAACGGTTTTTACGCCATGCTGGGTCTGACCGAAAAATCCGGCGACATCATGCGCACCGTGGACAAGCTGGACAAGATCGGCGCGGAAAAGGTCGCCGCCCTGCTGACAGGGGAGGAGATCGGTCTTTCTCAGGAGCAGGCGGACGAGATTTTGAAGTTCATCGCCATCACCGGCTCCAACGCTGAGGTGCTGTCCGCTCTGGAGGGCTACCGCGGCCGTCACGAGCTGTTCGACCTGGGTCTGGACGAGCTGAATACGGTCACCAAATATCTGGCCGCCTTCGGCGTGCCCGAGAGCCACTTCGCCGTGGACCTGACCATCGCCCGGGGTCTTGACTACTACACCGGCACCGTGTACGAGACCACCATGCTGGATCATCCGGAGATCGGCTCCATCTGCTCCGGCGGACGGTATGACAATCTGGCGGAGTACTACACCGACAAGCAGCTGCCCGGTGTGGGCATCTCCATCGGTCTGACCCGCCTGTTCTTTGTGCTGGAAGATCAGGGCTATCTCAACGACGGGCTGAACACCGCCCCCGCCGACGTGCTCATCCTGCCTATGACCGAGGATCTGGCTCCCGCCATCGCCCTGGCCACTCAGCTGCGCTCGGCCGGCATCCGCACTCAGATCCACGCCGAGCAGAAGAAGTTCAAGCAGAAGATCGGCTATGCCGACAAGCTGGCCATCCCTTACGCCATCTTCCTTGGAGAAGACGAGATCACTGCCGGCGTAGCCGCCGTCAAGGACATGAAAACAGGGGAGCAGGTCAAGCTGACCCCGGAGGAGGCCATCGCCCATATCGCCGCCGGCCTTGCCAAGCTCAACGAGGGTCTGCCCATCCTGGACAAAGGCGAGTAAGCCGCAACCATAAGAAACGGAGTTGATTTTCATGGATAACATTCAGAATTTCAAGCGCACCAACTACTGCGGCGAGTTCCGCATGGCCCACGTGGGCCAGACCGCCAGCGTGTGCGGCTGGGTTCAGCGTCAGCGCGACCTGGGCGGCCTGATCTTTGTGGATCTGCGTGACCGCACGGGTCTGGTGCAGCTGTCCTTTGACGACAGCACCGACAAAGCCATCTTCGACAAGGCTTCCACCCTGCGCGGCGAGTACGTCATCGCCGCCACCGGCACCGTCCGGGAGCGCGAGGCCAAGACCGACAAGATCCCCACCGGCGATGTGGAGATCTACGTCACCGAGCTGCGCCTGCTGGCCAAGGCGGAGACCCCTCCCTTTGAGATCGTGGAAAACTCCAACGCCAACGATGTGCTGCGCCTGACCTACCGCTACCTGGACCTGCGCCGTCCCGATATGCAGCACGCCATCATCACCCGTCACAAGATCTGCAAGATCGCCCGTGACTACTTCGATGAAAACGGCTTCCTGGAGATCGAAACTCCCATCCTCACCAAGTCCACTCCCGAGAAGTCGGACGTAGCCATGTCGTTCTGTGAGCCAAGGAGTTG
>JAZUOI010000083.1:0-9544 GCA_045604585.1 Lawsonibacter sp.
CAGTGCCGCGGGCCGGGGCCGAGCCCGGCTGCCAGCTTTTCCACCTCGGAAACGGACACACGGTTGAAGTCGCCTTCAATGGAGTGCTTCAGGGCGGAGGCCGCCACAGCGAACTCCACCGCGCTCTGGGTATCCTTGCCAGAAAGCAGCGCGTAGATCAGGCCAGCACCAAAGCTGTCGCCGCCACCCACGCGGTCCACAATGTGCAGGTGATAGCTCTTAGAGAAGCAGTAATCCTTCCCGTCATACAGCATACCCGCCCAGTCGTGATCACTGGCAGAGATAGAGGTGCGCAAGGTGATGGCTACCTTTTCAAAGCCGAACTTGCCCGCCAGCTGCTTGGCCCCGGACTTGTAGCCCGCATGATCCAGTTTGCCGCCGTAGATGTCGGTGTTTTCCGCCTCGATGCCGAACACGTCCTTGGCGTCCTCCTCGTTGGAGATGCACACGTCAACGTACTGGCACAGGCGGGACATGGCTTCGCGCGCCTGCTCCCGGGTCCACAGCTTACCGCGGTAGTTCAGGTCACAGGAGATCTTGACCCCCTTGGCCTTGGCGGCTTTACAGGCCTGCTCGCAGATATCCACCAGATTAGTGCCCAGAGCCGGAGTGATGCCGGTGAAGTGGAACCAATCCGCGCCTTCAAAGATAGCATCCCAGTCAAAGTCCTCCGCCTTGGCCATCTGAATGGCGGAATAGGCGCGGTCATAGATGCACACACTGCCACGCTGGGAAGCACCCTTCTCCAGATAGTAAATACCCACGCGCTCGCCGCCGCGGACGATCTTGCTCGTATCCACGCCGAAATAGCGCAGAGAGTCCACCGCCGCCTGACCGATGGCGTGAGCGGGCAGCTTGGTCACAAAAGCCGCATCCATGCCGAAGTTGGCAAGGGACACCGCCACGTTGGCCTCGCCGCCACCAAAAGTAGCTTGCATCTGATCGTTCTGGAAGAAACGATAATAGCCGTTCGGGGCAAGGCGAAGCATGATCTCGCCAAACGTAACAACTTTCATTTTTGTTCTCCTTTCTTTTCTGCCGGCTCCATTGTGTCGCTGCACATTTGCACACCGACCCGGCAGCCAAAACCGTTGTCCTATTTTACCTCTTGTTTTTTCTTTTTGCAATACCCATTATGAATATAAAAAGTGTTTATTTTTTCACAGAAAAAACCCGGCAGCCATGTGCTCGGCTGCCGGGTTTTTTCTGTGTTGAACGCCGCACTCATGTACCGGCGGCGCGGGCGGTTTGCGCCCGCTTCTGCTCCAGACTTTCCTGCAAAATCATATCCTTCACCTTCATCAGGCGGATGGTGTTGGCGCGCTCGTTCTCGTCCAGCTTCATGGTGATATACTTGATGCTGGCCTGCATCTGGGGTATCTTCACGTACTCCAGCGCATTGACGCGCCGGCGGGTCTTTTCGATCTCCTCGGCCAGCAGCTGGCTGGTCTTTTCGATCTGCGCCAGCTTCAGCATGTCCTGAAAGACACCGGCCAGCTCACTCACCGCGTCATCCAGCTCACCGCTGGTCTGGGCGAAGCCATAAGGATAGATTTGAGAGGGATCGTCATGTTTCGTGTGGAAGCGGTACCGGGGCACGTCCACCGACATGACGTTTTCAAATGTCATGTCCAGCTCCACGCTCTGCTTGGGGTACATCAGCGCCTGCTCCAGCATCTCCGCAGACATGATGGCGCTGGCCACCGTGAACGAGCCATGGGCACGCATGAGAGCCTCCTCCACCCGGCGGCGCAAGGCGCGGTTTTCCCGCACCACGTCCATGAACTGCTTCATCAGCTCATCCCGCTTGTCCTTGAGCAGCTTGTGGCCGCGCTGGGCGGTCTTGAGCCGACCCTTGAGCCGGGTCAGCTCCATACGTGTGGGATTTATGGTCGCGGAAGGCATCTCGTTCCCCCCTTACTCCTTCTTGGGCAGATATTTGTCGATATACTCGGGCTTGATGCGTTTGAGCTCGGCAGCAGGCAGGATACTCAGCAGCTCCCAGCCCAGATCCAGCGTCTGCTCAATGGTGCGGTTTTCCCCGTTCCCCTGCCCCACATAGCGCTTTTCAAACTCGTCGGCGAATTGGGCATACAGCAGGTCGGTGGGCGACAGGGCCGCCTCACCCAGAATGGACATCAGTTCCTTGTTCTCCTTGCCCGTGGCATAGGCGGCAAACAGCTGATTCATAGTGCCGGAGTGATCCTCGCGGGTCTTGCCCTCACCAGTACCCTTATCCTTCAGACGGGACAGGGAGGGCAGCACATCCACCGGAGGATTGATACCCTTGCGGAACAGCTCACGGGAGAGGATGATCTGCCCCTCGGTGATATAGCCGGTCAGGTCGGGGATGGGGTGGGTCTTGTCGTCCTCAGGCATGGTGAGGATGGGGATCATGGTGATGGACCCCTCCTTGCCCTGCTGACGGCCGGCACGCTCATACATGGTGGCAAGATCGGTGTACAGGTAGCCGGGGTAGCCGCGGCGGCCGGGGACTTCCTTTTTTGCCGCGGAGATCTCGCGCAGGGCCTCGGCATAGTTGGTGATATCGGTGAGGATGACCAGCACGTGCATACCCTTTTCAAAGGCCAGATACTCCGCGGCCGTCAGCGCCATACGGGGGGTGGCAATGCGTTCCACAGCGGGGTCGTTGGCCAGGTTGGTAAACAGAACGGTATGGTCGATGGCGCCGGTGCGCTTAAACTCGCTGACGAAGAACTCCGACTCCTCAAAGGTAATGCCAATGGCAGCAAAGACCACGGCAAACTTACTCTCGCCATCCAGCACCTTGGCCTGGCGGGCGATCTGGGCAGCCAGATTGGCATGAGGCAGGCCGGAGCCGGAGAAGATGGGCAGCTTCTGCCCGCGTACCAGCGTGTTCAGTCCGTCGATGGAGGAGATACCCGTCTGAATAAACTCATTGGGATAGTCCCGGGCGGCGGGGTTCATGGGCAGACCGTTGATATCCCGGTACTCCTCGGCCAGAATAGCGGGGCCGCCGTCGGCGGGCTGACCCATGCCGTTGAACACCCGCCCCAGCATATCGCCGGACACGGCCAGCTGCAGGGGGTGACCCAGAAAACGCACTTTGGAGTCGCGCAGGTTGATACCAGCGGAGTTTTCAAACAGCTGCACCACTGCGCTGTCCCCGTTCACTTCCAACACCTTGCACCGGCGGACGGAACCGTCGGTCAGTTCGATCTCGGCCAACTCGTCATAGGTGACGCCCTGCACCTTTTTGACCACCATCAGGGGGCCGGAAATTTCCTCAATGGTCTTGTATTCACGGATCACAGGTCATCACCTCCCTTTTCTGCCAAAGCCCGGATCTGCTCCTCCATCTCTTGGCCAAGCATCTCGTAGGCTTCCTTATATTTGTCGGCGGGCACGCTCTTGGCACGGCCAATGCCCACGCGGGCAGGGATACCGAACAGGTCGTTGACATTCGCACCCGCGGCAGCCGCGTCACGGCACAGCCGGTCATAATCCAAAATCATTTGGAGCATACGACCCTGACGGTCATACTCGGAGAAGGAGTCCACATCCACAAAGGAGTTCTGCTGGAGGAAGTCCTCCCGGATCATCTTGGCGGTCTCCAGCGTAATCTGATCCTTGGCGGACAGGGAGTCCTTACCCACCAGCTGGACGATCTCGTTCAAGCTAGCCTCCTCCTGCAGCACGGACATGGCCCACTCGCGGTTTTGCAGGAAGCTCTTGCCCAGGTTTTCATCGTACCAGGGGCGCAGAGACTCCAGATACAAAGAGTAGGAGTTGAGCCAGTTAATGGCCGGGAAATGGCGGCGGTAAGCCAAAGACGCGTCCAGCGCCCAGAACACCTTGACGATGCGCATGGTGGCCTGAGAAACGGGCTCGGACAGGTCGCCACCCGGAGGAGACACCGCGCCTACGGCGGTCAGGCTGCCCCGGCGGTCATCGCTGCCCAGACAGGACACCGAGCCGGCGCGCTCATAGAACTGGGACAGACGGGAGGCAAGGTAGGCGGGATAGCCTTCTTCGCCGGGCATCTCCTCCAGACGGCCGGACATCTCACGCAACGCCTCTGCCCAGCGGGAGGTGGAGTCGGCAATGACGGCCACGTCGTAGCCCATGTCGCGGAAGTATTCGGCGATGGTGATACCGGTATAGATGGACGCTTCCCGGGCGGCCACGGGCATATCCGAGGTGTTGGCGATGAGCACGGTGCGCTTCATCAGCGTCTCCCCGGTACGGGGATCCACCAGCTCGGGGAATTCCCGCAGCACGTCGGTCATCTCGTTGCCTCGCTCGCCGCAGCCGATGTAGACCACCAGATCCACGTCCGACCACTTGGCCAGCGCATGCTGCATCACCGTCTTGCCCGAGCCGAAGGGGCCGGGAATGGCGGCCGTACCACCCTTGGCCACGGGGAACAGGGTGTCCACGATACGCTGTCCGGAGGACAGGGGCTTGGTGGGGGGATACTTATGCTTATAAGGACGACCTACGCGCACCGGCCACTTCTGCATCAGCGTCAGCGGCACGCGGGTGCCGTCCGTCAGCTCCAGCTGACCCACGGTATCGGTAACGGTGTACTCACCACCCTCGATAGCGGCAACGGTGCCCTCCATCTTCGGGGGAATCATGATCTTGTGGAGCATGGAGGCGGTCTCCTGCACGGTGCCGATCACGTCGCCGCCCACCACTTTGTCCCCTACCTTGGCGGTGGGAACGAAGGTCCACTTCTTCTCCCGATCCAGCGCGGGTACTTCCACGCCGCGGGGCAGGCTGTTGTTGCCCACCGTCTGCTTAATGACCTCCACCGGGCGCTGGATGCCGTCGTAAATATTCTCGATCAGGCCCGGGCCCAGCTCCACGGACAGGGGGGCGCCGGTGGTGACCACCTCGGCACCGGGGCCAAGGCCGGAGGTCTCCTCGTAAACCTGAATGGAGGCCGAGCCGCCCGTCATGGTGAGGATCTCACCGATCAGGCGCTGCTCGCCCACGCGAACCACGTCGGCCATATTGGCCTCCTCCAACCCCGTAGCCACCACCAGAGGGCCGGAGACTTTGACGATCTTTCCCATAGGCTAAACCTTCTTTCGATGGGCAGTCATAAGCCGCCCCAACATTTTTTCATTCTGTTTCTGTTTAGAGGATATCGGCACCAACCGCTCGCTCAACGGCAGTTGTAATGTTTTCCATACCAATACCCAGTGAGCCTTCTTTGCCGGGAATGAGGATGATGGCTGGGGTCAGCTCGTCCTTATAGCGGGCAAGCTCCCCACTCATACCGGCAGCCAGCTGCTCAGTGAGATAGACGATGGCGTACCCTTCTTTGGCAAGCCGGTGGAGGATGGGACGAGCCTGATCAGCATTGTCGGCCGGATATACATCAAGGCCAAGGGCTCGAAAGCCCAGCACACTGTCCTTGTCGCCCAGGACGGCGATTTTATACATCTTCATCCACCTCCCGCTTACAGATAGGTCGCACGCAGACGACGACGGATCACATCGCCATCCAGTCTGGCCATGCGTCCGGCCATCACCGTGCGAATGGCGGTCAGCTCCGACTCACGGGCAAACAGGTAGCCGGCCACCACTTCCTCCCCAAAGGGAGTCCGGCGTGCCCGTTCCTGATAGGCCATGAGCGCGTCGTCACAGGCGCGCTCCAGCTCGGTCAGCCCGCCCGCGCCGGGCTTAGAAAGCTCTCCGGCCAACTGTGCCGCTCCGGCCAGCGGACCGACGGAAAACAGGCCGCCGATGTCCTGCGCCCGGCACTGAGTCAGGGCAAATGCACTCACGCTGCCCCCATCCAAAAGCACCTGACTTAAAAAGTCCGTGCTCTTTTCCAGCCGCATACACCGCACGAAGCTACGCAGGTTGGCCGCATCCACCATTAAGCGGACGTAGCCCTGCATATAGCGGCTGCCGGAGGCGTTGGCCAATTGGCCCAGTTCGGTAAAGTATGCCCGGTCCAGCACCAGATCCATCTGCTGGGGATCACCGGTCTCCTTGAGGATCTGTCTGCCCCGCTCCATAGCGGCGCGCAGTCCGTCCCCGCAGGTATCCGGCCGCTCCAACAACTGCTCGGGCTGATACCGTCCGCCGGACACCAGCAGCCGTGCGGCGTCCTGCCCGGTGGCCTCGGCCTTGAGCAGTACCTTAGCGTTGTGATAGTCATATTTTATCCGGAAGATATCCACCACCCCCGCATCGGGGACGGCGGCGGACAACTCACCAAACAGTGCTTCTCTGGCGTGGGACAGCGCCTGTTCCAACCCCGCAGGGTCGGACACGGACAACTCCCCATAGCCACATTCAGCCAGCACCTTCAGCGCTTCCCCATCATCCCGGGCATCGATCATGCGTTCCAGTCGTTCCCGGGTCAAAAGACGGGTCTCCAGCACCCGGATCCGGGCGGATATGCTTAAATAATCGGTATCTTTCTTGGAAGACAAGGGTTCCTTCTCCCCCTTTCGATTTCCAGATTCTGTGCGTCTGATCAGGCGAACAGAAGCTCGGCCACCTGCCGCTCCAGCTGTTCCCGCTGCATCCGCACCAGCGTTTCAAAGGCACAGTTGACCTCTACTTCGCCGTCGCTGAGGATAAATCCGCCCCGGATGGGACGGGTCTGCTCACTCAGGGTCAGCTGACCGGCACCGGTGACGATGGCAGCGGTGTTTTTCACCACCTTGTCCAGCAGCGCCCCCACTTTGGACTCGCTCAGGCTTCCGGGCAGTTCCGGCGCCGCTTTGTCCACCAGCTTGGCGTTGGCGGCGGCTACCACCTGCTTGCCCATGCGCTCCCGATCCTGTGGGGAGAAGATCAGCTCCTCCCGGCCGGTTTCGGAGGCGCGCACCGCCATGTCAGCCAGCCAGTCAATGCACTCCTTCTCCGGCATAGCACACAGCTTGTCCAGCGCAAGGGCAAAGGCCTCGTCCAGCAGCTGCTGCTTGGCAGCCAGTTCCAGCTTGCGCTGCTCCAGCTCCACCGCACCGCTCAACCGCTCCAGCCGCTCGTCTGCGGCGGCACGTCCCCGGGTGAGAATGGCTTCGGACTCCTGTGCCCCCTGCGCCTCGTACTTGCGGAAGATCTCCTGCACGGACTGCCGGGTCTGCTCATTCAGCCCATCAATCTCCGCCTGGGCATCCGCCCGGATGCGGGCGGCGATTTTCTCCATTGCGTCCATTGCGTTGTCCTCCCTTTATCAAAGGGCATTCATCAGCAGCAGGACAGAGGCCAGCAGGGACAGGATGGCGTAAAACTCAACGATACCGCACAGGATGATGCCCTTGGCCCAGTCGTTGGGCTTCTTGGCCACCACGTTGACGGAGGCAGCAGCCACGCGACCCTGGAAGATAGCGGACAGCCAGCCGCCGATGGCCATGGGGATACAGGCCACAAACATGGTCAGACCCTGGGTAACCGTCATGGGAACAATGCCGCCGGAGAACGCGCCCATGGTGAACAGGCTGAAGAACCACACGACCAGACCGTACAGACCCTGTGTACCGGGCAGCACCTGCAGGATCAAGCACTTGGAGAAGTGCTCGGGCGCCTCGCACAGAAGGCCGGTGGCAGCCTCACCCACAAGACCGGTACCCTTGGCAGAGCCCACGCAGCACAGACCCACCGCCAGGGAAGCTCCCAGAAACGCCAGACCCACGCCACCAAACAGTTCGATAAAAGCAGCCATTTTACATTTCCTCCTTGATTTCCACATATTTTGTGTTGTATGCCATGGGGCGGAACTTCTGTCCGCCCTCTTTATAAAACCGTCCGAAGAATTCCAGACATTGCAGGCGCAGATCGTGGACGTAGCAACCCAGCAAATTCAGCGCCAGATTGAGCGCATTGCCAATGAGCGAGATGACCACAAAGCCGATCACATTCCCGGTCACCGAGCCAAGGGTGTTGAACACCTGAGCAATGACCGCACCGGCCAGCATCAGCGCCATGAGGCGTGCGTAGGACAGTATGTCACTGAAGTATCCGCTCACGCCGTTGTATACCGCGCCGATAAGGGCGGTCACCTTGCCAAATCCCTTGGCATTCCGGGTCGAGCCGTACACCAGCATGGCAAGTCCCACAAACAGCACCACCGGGTAGCCGGAAACAGTACCAACCCCCAGAACAGCCAGTGCCCCGCCTGCAAGCACGACCCACCATGTGATCTCGTTCCACAGTGCGTCTACCCACTGCCCGTTGCGGCACTTGTACACCACGCTGATGGTCATACCCGCGATGATTTGGATCACACCCAGCACCAGAGAACCAACCAGAATGGCCAGCGTATCGGTCAGCGGGGTGAATAGGTAGGGCAGCTGCACATTGCTGTTCGGATCCATGAGCTTGGCAAGCTGGGGAATAAAATCACCCAAAAATCCGCCGGTCATAGCGCCGAACACAAAGGTGGACACCCCGCACAGCACCATCAGCCCGCCCATATGTCCCATCGTGCCGGTGGCATGCAGCTTTTTCAGCAGATACCAGCCGCCCAGCAGCATGATAAGACCATAGGCCATATCCGCCATCATAAGACCGAAGAACAGAATAAAGAACGGGGCCATCAGCGGGTTGGGATCCAGCCCGTCATAGGCGGGATAGACATACATCTCGGTAACCATATTCAGCGGACGGGTGAGCCAGTTGTTTTTCAGCTTTACGGGTACACGCTCATAGTCCTCCGGCGCGGGATCGTTCAGCTCCCACGCGCAGGACATGCCGTTGAGAAGGTCACTCACCCTTTTCCAGCTGTCCTGAGGGACCCATCCTTCCAGATAGAAGGTTCGCTCCGTATCCAGCAGGCGGCTTCGCCCCTCTTCCCGCTCCACGTCCACCGCGGCACGGTCCACCAGCAGCTGCAGCTGCGGCAGATGGGTCGAAAGCTCTGTCAGGTGCTGTTCCGCCTGAGCCAGCTGCCCGTCGATGTCACGCAGTTCCTGCTCCAGCCGGGTATAGTTGGCTTGGGCAGTACCGCTCCACTGGCGCAGGTTGACCCGGCTCCAGCCCAGCTCTTTCAGCAGGGAAGTCACTTCCTCCTCTGCTCCCGCGTGGTAGACCAACAGGGCATAATGCTGCTCCGGCTCGCTGCCGGCCAGCGTCAGCTCGGCCAGCGGGCAGTCCTCCTGCAGCCGTCCCTGTACCTCCGGTACGTCCACACCGCCGGGCAGCGTACCAAATTCCATTCGCACCCGCTCCGTGGGAGAAATATCCAGCGGCACGTCCAGACTAAGCCAGGGAACAAGGACTTGCTTTTCCCCCTCCAGCTTGACTTGGCGCTCACGCAGGGCGGCCAGCTCCCGCTGGGCTTCCAGCACCTCGTCGGCAGCTTGTTCTCCCTGCGCAGCTGTCTGCTCGTCAAACAGCTCCTCCCGACTGAGCACAGGCTTCTCTCCGGACGATCCACCCTTTTTCGGAGCGTACTGCTTCAGGATCGACAGAGCGCGTTCGCCCTGCTCCCTGCGCTGTCTGGCGTGGACGAGTGCCGCCTCGTCCGGCGTACCGACCCCGACCCACGCGGGGTCAGAACGGTCCACTCGCGGCTCATCGATCTCCACGCAGC